>NZ_JAWRXB010000023.1:0-146627 GCF_046535245.1 Paraburkholderia sp. SIMBA_030 | reverse complement strand
ACCACGCGTGGCCTAACAATAGCCGAAGCCCGGTTCATGGTCCGTGTGCGGTTTTTGCAAAAAAACTGGCTTCTTTCATGAAACCTTCGGTCCACTAGCGGAAGTAGAGACACCGTATATCTTTCGGTTTTCAGAAGACATCTTTTCCACAATGACTGAGCAGTGGGCCATCATGGGGGAACCTGAGTACTCCGAAACCGTTAAGCAGCTAAACAAGCTCAGTCGCACCCCCGAAGGTGACGTTCAGTTCCAGGAACTTGCCACGAAAGCTTTGGATCTCGCGCACCTCGGGCCTATCAACGAGCCCCACGATCAGGTTATCGACTCGGCAATCTTTTCACCAAATGCGGGTGAATGGCGCTTTGGCCCAATTCAGGCCCGGCAAAAACCACACTAAGAGCGTCTTCAACCATCCGCAGCATATCCAACTACATGAGGAAAGAAGACTCATGATGCGAGCTATTATCCGTGTCGGCGACACGACGTCTCACGGCGGGACCGTGATCGAAGGATTTCCGACCATGACAGTGTACGGGCGGTCCGCAGCTGGTCTCGGTCACCACGTTATGTGCCCGAAATGTGGAGGCACCTACTCGATTGTGGAATGCGCCCCAAACATGACGCATCACGGGGTCGGTGTTGCCCTTGAAGGGATGCGAACTGCATGCGGGGCGGTTGTCATTGCCTCACAACATACTGCGAATGCGGAACTCACGGGTGGGCAAGGCGCATCGTCCGGTGCGACTAGCAATGGAAGCAGCTCGTTAACATCAACCAACACGAGCGGTTATGGAAATCCCTCGGAATTAGTGCGCCGCATTGATCGTCTTGTCAGAAGACGCCTCAATCACTTTCCGGCACGCGTCGTGGGTGGCAATCTTATTGTCACCCACGACGCCATAGCGATATTCGCAGTAATTCAGAAACGCCCCAAACTCTGCGGTGGTGACAAGGAATCGCCCTGAAGGATCAAACTTCTTCGAGTAATCCCACTCCTCACCCATGAAGTCATTCGCGTAAGGGTTCTCAAAGAAGAACTGTAGCGACGGGTGCTTTTTAACGAAAAAGTGATGCTGGTCACCGTCATCGTAGTTAAAGGTGACCTCCCCCATAAAAAGCCACGCGGCGGCGGAAGCCATCAAGATAACGAACACCGTGTAACGCGCTTTCTTCATCACGTTTTTTCATCTGAGAGTAGGCCGCTAATCGGTGCAGTTTAAGCGACCTATCGCTTCACGATCGCCACCGCCAAGGCCATGCGGTGCGGTAATTTTCTTCTACCATTGTAGCTGTTAGCGTCAGTAACTTTGATTGAGTAACCGCACCGATCTCGTAAATCAACCAGTGCGGCCTCGGACTGTTACCAGCTATAGCCCCGGCACGCTTCGTGCAAGCGGTCGCGCAGCCAACGCTTCTTGCGCGCGACCAGCGCCCGCTTCTGCTGCCGTCGCACGAGCCAACAGTGTGAACGGGATCCCGAACGGGCTGATGACGAGCAACACCAAGCTGACCAGCCACGCGAGGATCCACGCTACTACCTCATACGCGTGCCGCCCCAGCTCGCGCCACCCCAAAAGTTGTTCAGCTCGTGCAGCTTCTCCTCAGTCAAGATCGAATGATCAATCTCGACCTTCATCTCGTAGTCGCGTCTGCAACTCATACATAGCGTCGTCTCTCACGGGTGTCGCCGGTACACATCCCGCAGTTCTTCGATCGACGGCGGCACGAAAAAAGGCAAGTCGGACTCTGACATGTCCCAACCCCAAAACACCTGTGCATCCATACAGTATGTCATGACCCACCAGCGTGGATTGGTCCCGATCACCCTGATAGACTCCCAGCTACAACGAAACCGACCGGGGAATGGTATGGACAAGATGGGACTCAATGAATGGCTAATGGTCATCTCGACAGTGCTCGGCCCCATCTTGGCCGTGCAGGCGCAGAAGTGGGTAGGAGCGCGCACGGGCATCGAGTCAGCGGAAGGACTGGATATTTACAACGTGGATGGGAACCCGGCAGGCTCGACTGGGTCGGTCGCGGCGACGAGCTGTTCACAAACTTGATGGAGCGCCTGGCGGTTGCAAACAAGTTTGACTTCGAGCGAGACCAGCTCAAGAGCGGCAGTTACTCCCCGGAAGCTCACGGCGCGGTTGAGATGGAACAGCAGGCGATGCGCCAACTCGCGATCGAAGTAATGGCGGGAAGGAAGACGCTGCCGATGGAGGTCAAGGCATGGCCCGTGGGCCCGGAAATGGCGGCGCAGCAGCGCGACACGCGGGCGGATTGGTTGCAAACCAGCGCGAGCTGCTGACGCAACTGGCCGACATTCTTGGACGGCTCACCGACCGTACGGCCGGTGCAGGCGCAGCGCCGGTAGCGTCCGCTCTGCCGCTTCCGACAGATCTGGCTCCTGCGGTTCGAAGATAGGCATTCCTACCACGCCAATTGATGGTAGCCAGACCGAAAAACGAGGGGTCACCACCCCGCAAACCCTTGCTCAGCAAGGACAAGAGAAATTCATGAAGATCGCCACCTGGAACGTCAATTCCCTCAAAGTCCGCCAGCAGCACGTGATCGACTGGCTCGAAACCAGTCACATCGACGTCCTGTGTCTACAGGAACTGAAGCTGACCGACGACAAATTCCCGCGCGCCGAACTCGAAGCGAAAGGCTACCGAAGCTGGTTCGCCGGCCAGAAGACGTATAACGGCGTCGGCATCCTGGTGCGCGAAGGCCTGAACGTCGACGAAACCAGCGTCGTGCGCAATATTCCTGGCTTCGAAGACCCGCATCAACGTGTGATCGCCGCGACCGTCGAAGGCGTGCGCATCATCTGCGCGTACTTCCCGAACGGCCAGGCGCCGGGCACCGATAAATTCGCATACAAGCTGCGCTGGCTGGCCGCGCTGCACGACTGGATCACAAGCGAAATGGCGGTATATCCGAAGCTCGCATTGCTCGGCGACTACAACATCGCGCCCGAAGATCGCGACGTGCACGATCCGAAAGCATGGGAAGGGCAGAATCTGGTGTCGCCCGACGAGCGCGCCGAGTTCGTGCGGCTGATCGAACTCGGTCTTGCCGATGCGTTCCGTCTGTTCGAGCAGCCGGAGAAGATCTACTCGTGGTGGGACTACCGGATGATGGCGTTTCGCCGCAACGCGGGGCTGCGGATCGACCACATTCTGCTGTCGAAAGCGCTTGCGCAAACCTGCTCGCTTTGCGAAGTCGACAAGACGCCGCGCAAGTGGGACCAGCCGTCGGACCATGCGCCGGTCGTGGCGCAGATCGACTGATCCAGAGGCCGGGTCTGGCCAGCCGCAGCCGGACACAAGAGCCAAAAGCCGTATCAGGCAGCACTATTCGCAGCCCTTACCGGGCCGCTCAAACAGCGCCACAAGAACTCGAACACCATCGCATCATGCCCGGCCTGCTCCAGTTCATCGGAGCCGCCGTGCCCGCCTTCCGTGTTCTCCCGATACCAGACCTGGCCGGCGCCGAGCGCCTGCATCCGCGCGGCCATCTTGCGCGCGTGGCCCGGATGCACGCGGTCGTCGGCAGTCGATGTCGTGAACAGCACCGGCGGATACGCCACATCGGCAGCGACGCGATGATAGGGCGAATAAGCGGCCAGCACGCGCGCTTCGTCGGGTTCGTCCGGATCGCCGTATTCGTCGATCCATGACGCGCCCGCGTGCAGCAGGTGATAGCGGCTCATATCGAGCAGCGGCACTTCGCACACCACCGCGCCGAACAACTCGGGCCGCTGCACCATGCACGCCGCTACCAGCAAGCCGCCGTTGCTGCCGCCCTGAATGCCGAGTTGCGCGGCGCTCGTCACGCCGCTGTCGATCAGCGCCTCGGCGACTGCGATGAAGTCGTCGAACGCGCGTTGACGATGCTCGCCTTGCGCCGCCGTGTGCCACTGCGTGCCGAACTCGCCGCCGCCGCGAATATGCGCGACCACATACACGCCGCCGCGCTCCAGCCAGCCGATGCCCGGTCCGATCAGATAGTTCGGCGTCAGCGGAATCGCGAAGCCGCCGTAGCCATTGAGCAGGCAAGGCCGCGTGTGCTGCGGCGTATTTTGTTGCGCTGCGCGTGGCCCGATCACGGTGTACGGCACCCGCGTACCGTCGGCGGACTCCGCATGACCGCGCGTCACGGCGAACGGCGCCGCGTCGAACTGGGTCGGCCAGCGGTCGAGCAATTCCCAGTCGGTCAGATCGTCACGGGCGAGATCGGCGAGCCAGTATGCGGGCGGTTGCAGGTAATCGTCGGTATCGACGAACACTTCGTCGTTCAACGTCGGTTCGACCGGCGAGACGTCGGCTTGCTCATCGCCACGCGACGGAAAGAGGCGCTGATTCCATTGCCACGTTTCATCGGCGGATTGCGACGGGGCCCACAAGACGGTCCTGCTCTGCACGTCTTCCAGGTACGAAACGATCAGATGGTGACGCGTATGGGTCCACTCGCAGGCGGACGTTTGCGGCGTCGGCGTGAAGAGCGGCACCACCTCGCGCTCGCCACGCAAAAACGCGGCTTCGCGGATCGCCAGCAATGCGCCGCCGGAAAAACGCACGCCATTGCAATCCCAATCGAACCGGGGCTCCAGCAGCAACCAGCCCTGCCAGCCGCCGACCGCCACGTGCGACGGCACGTCGTACTGACGCCAGGCGCCGGCAGCATCGGTGGAATCGAGGTAATACGTATGCGAGTCGAAGAAATCGACGCTGCTCACCACCGTGTGGCGCCGCTCGACCGGATCGTAGTGTGCTTCGACGCCGATATCGTCGAACGCGCCCTTGAACACGACCGGCGCCGCGGCCAGCGCACTGCCCCGTGTCCAGCGCCGCACGTCGCGCGGATAGCCGGAGCGCGTCAGCGTCTTGCGGCCATTGTCCCAACCGACGTAAAGCGTATTGCGATCGATCCATGAAGCCGTGTGCTTGCCGGCCTTCCCGATGACGAAACCGTCGTCGACAAAACGCTGGGTGTCGATGTCGAACTCGCGCACCACCAGCGCATCCGCGCCGCCGGGCGACAGCGTGATCAGCGCGCGATCGCCGTCCGGATAGAGAATATCGAGTTCGACGCAGACCCATGGCGTGCCTTCCTCGGCGCCGAGCGCGTCGAAGTCGAGCAGGTTCTGCCAGACGGGTACGCCGCGACGCCAGGCGGCCCACGGCGTGCGCCGCCAGATACCTTTCGGATTGCGCTCGTCCTGCCATAGATCGTAGGCCCAATCCATCCAGCGATCGGGAATGACCGGGCGCTCGCGCGGCAGATAGGCATCCGCGAGCTTTTGCTTGAGCGTGTCGAACGCCGCGCTGCCGCACCATGCCGCGCGCGTGCGGGCATTCTGCGCTTCGACCCACGCAAGCGCGTCAGGGTCGTCGAGCGCTTCGAGCGATAAAAAGGGATCGGGGGAAAGCGGCCAGGAAAAGGGAAACTGAGAAGCAGGCATCGTGAGCTGTCGAAAGAAAACAGCGTCGATTATGCCTTGCGGGAGCCCGAAAGCTTTTGACGGGCTGCCGGAGCGACATTCAAGCCGCCCCGGCCGGCGATGCAAACCTCAAACCTCAAGGCTCGAGGTTGAGTTCCTGAATCTTGCGGGTAATCGTATTGCGGCCGATGCCAAGCCGTTCCGCCGCTTCGACCTTGCGCCCACGCGTGAAATCCAGCGCTTCGCGAATCACCGCGGCTTCGAAACGGCGCGCGAGTTCGTCCATCACATCCGCCGCGTTCTCACGCAACATCCGCGCGACTTCGGTGCGCAAGCCGCCTTCCCAGGCGCTGACGGGCGTCGTGACCGGCAGGCCGGTCGTTGTGGCCGGCAGCGCCGACGTACCGATCCCGTTCATCGGAGCGCCGCCGGCAAGGCCGGCTTCGCCCGTGCCGAGCACACCGCCGCCCCCACCCGCGAGGTCGGTCACGCCCGCTTGCGCCGGCCCGAGGTCCGGCGGCAAATCCTTGATCTCGATGGTCTGCGCCGGCGCCATCACCGTCAGCCAGTTGGCGAGATTCTCCAGTTGCCGCACGTTGCCCGGAAACGGCAACGACGCCAGATACGCGAGCGATTCCTCCGACACGCGTTTCGGTTCGACGCCCAGATCGCGCGCACTCTTTTGCAGGAAGTGGCGCGTGAGCAGCGGAATGTCTTCGCTGCGCTCGCGCAAGGCGGGCAAACGCAAGCGGATCACATTGAGCCGGTGATACAAGTCCTCGCGGAACAGGCCCTGGCGCACGCGCGATTCGAGATTCTGGTGCGTCGCCGCGATCACGCGCACATTGGCGCGCAACGGATTGTGGCCGCCGACACGATAGAACTGCCCGTCCGACAGCACACGCAACAGGCGTGTCTGCAAATCGAACGGCATATCGCCGATTTCGTCGAGAAACAGCGTGCCGTTCTCGGCCTGTTCGAAGCGCCCCTGGCGCATCGCCTGCGCGCCCGTAAATGCGCCGCGCTCATGACCGAACAGTTCGGATTCCAACAGATCCTTCGGAATCGCCGCCGTGTTCAAAGCGATGAAGGGACCGTTCGCGCGTGGGCTATGTCGGTGCAACGCACGCGCGACCAGTTCCTTTCCGGTGCCTGATTCGCCGGTAATGAGCACGGTGGCGGCCGAATGCGACAGGCGGCCGATCGCGCGAAACATATCCTGCATCGCCGGCGCCTGGCCGAGCATTTCCGGTGCATCGGCGACGCGGTCGTCCCACGTCTGTTCGCCGCGCATGCTTTCGTCGACGGCGCGGCGGATCAATTCGACCGCCTTGTCGACGTCGAACGGTTTGGCGAGGTATTCGAACGCGCCGCCCTGGAATGCGGCGACCGCGCTATCCAGGTCCGAGAACGCCGTCATGATGATGACCGGCAAGCCGGGCACCTTGTCACGCACGGTTTGCAGCAATTCGAGGCCGGAGCCTCCAGGCATCCTGATGTCGGACACCAGCACTTGTGGGCTGTCGTGATCGAGCGCGGCCGATGCCTCGCGCACGTTCGCGAAGCTGCGTGTCGCGAAGTTTTCGCGGGCGAGCGCTTTTTCGAGCACCCAGCGAATCGATTGATCGTCGTCTACTATCCAGATCGGCTTCATATAGTTCGGGCAGAAGTCTTGAGGTGCGTTTGGTGTTAGCAGTCGAGCGGCAGCAGAATCTGAAACTCGGTATGGCCCGGCCGGCTATCCACTTCGATCAGGCCGTCGTGTTGCTGCACGAAGGTCTGAGCAAGCGTCAGACCGAGACCGCTGCCGTCCTCGCGCCCCGACACGAGCGGATAGAAAATGCGGTCGCGGATTTCCTCGGGAATGCCTGGGCCGTTATCAATGATATGCAAGTCCAGTGCCAGCTTACATAAGCGTTTCGACACGGTGATCTTGCGGGCAATGCGGGTGCGTATTTCGATGCGCGCGTCGCCTTGCGAAATACGTTCGCGCAACGCTTCGGCCGCATTGCGCACGATGTTCAGGAGCGCCTGGATCAGTTGCTCCTTGTCGCCGCGCAGATCCGGCACGCTCACGTCGTAATCGCGTTCGATCGTCAGACCGCGCGGAAACTCCGCGAGAATCACCTGGCGCACGCGCTCGCACACCTCGTGAATGTTCACGTCGCCAACGATATGCGGATGACGGTGCGGCTCAAGCAAGCGGTCGACCAGGGTTTGCAGCCGGTCCGACTCCTTGATGATGACCTGCGTGTATTCGCGCAACTCGTCGCGCTGGCGCTCGCCGAGTTCGAACTCGAGCAATTGCGCCGCGCCGCGAATCCCGCCAAGCGGATTCTTGATCTCGTGCGCGAGATTGCGGATCAGTTGTTTGTTGACCGCCGTGAGGTCGTTGATGCGCTCCTCGCGGTCGGTGCGTAAATGCCGCTCGTTCTCGAACAGTTCGAGCAACACATAGTCTTGCGCGCTTTCCAGAAAACCGACGATCGCATGCACATGCAGCGGCTCGTGGCCTGGACGCTCGAGCACGGCGTCCAGATGCGTCGCGTGAAAACGGTGGGCGGCGATCGCGGCAATGGTCGCGAGCAGTTCGTCCGCATTCGTGAAGATGTCCGGCCACGCCATCTGCGTCAGTTGCCGGCGCGAGAGCTCCAGCATCGACTCCGCCGACGGGTTCGCGAACACGACGCGCAGCGTGCGCTTTTCGAGCACCAGCACGACCGTCGGCAACGCCTCGAAGCCGGGCAACAAACCGGAACTGACGAGCTGAGCGTCGTCAGAGAGCGTCTGCTCGTGCGCTTTCCTTGCCTTGATCAGATTCTTGAGAACCATCTTGCTGTCTGTGCCCGATAGGAGATGGTGATAATCCGGCATACCGCGCAGCGTGCCGCGTGTTGCCTTGCTCAACGCCCGCAAGCCGCCAACGTTGCGAGTCGACTCGTTCGGGTCTAACAAAAAAGGGACGGCGCCGCCGTCCCTTCGTGACCGATCGCGAGCGTCGGGCAAGCGCTTCGCCGTTTGAAGGGCGAAGCGCCATTGCCGCTTACAGCGAGTAGTACATTTCGAACTCGATCGGGTGCACCGACTGACGATAGCGTTGCAGCTCGCCCGTCTTCAGTTCGATGTACGCGTCGAGCATCGCATCCGTGAACACGCCACCGCGCGTCAGGAACTCGCGGTCCGCGTCCAGCGCGTCCAGCGCCTGGTCGAGGCCGGCACACACGGTCGGGATCTTTGCATCCTCTTCCGGCGGCAGGTCGTACAGGTTCTTGTCGGCAGCTTCGCCCGGGTGAATCTTGTTCTGCACGCCGTCCAGACCCGCCATCATCAGCGCGGAGAAGCACAGGTACGGATTCGCCATCGGATCCGGGAAACGCGTTTCGATACGGCGGCCCTTCGGGTTCGACACGTGCGGAATGCGGATCGATGCCGAACGGTTGCGAGCCGAATAAGCGAGCTTCACCGGTGCTTCGAAGTGCGGCACGAGGCGCTTGTACGAGTTCGTCGACGGGTTCGTGATCGCGTTCAGCGCGCGAGCATGCTTGATGATGCCGCCGATGTAGAACAGCGCGAATTCCGACAGACCTGCGTAACCGTTGCCTGCGAACAGGTTCTGGCCGTCCTTCCAGATCGACTGGTGAACGTGCATGCCCGAACCGTTATCGCCGACCACCGGCTTCGGCATGAACGTTGCTGTCTTGCCGTACGTGTGCGCGACGTTATGGACGATGTACTTCAGTTGCTGCAGCCAGTCGGCGCGTTGCACCAGCGTCGAGAACTTCGTGCCGATTTCGTTCTGGCCCTGGCCCGCGACTTCGTGGTGGTGCACTTCGACCGGGATGCCGATCTGTTCGAGCAGCAGACACATTTCCGAACGGATGTCCTGAAACGAGTCGACCGGAGCGACCGGGAAATAGCCACCCTTCGTGCCCGGACGGTGGCCGGTGTTGCCGCCTTCGAACTCCTTCGCCGACGACCACGGTGCTTCTTCCGAACCGATCTTGATGAAGCAGCCCGACTGATCCGTGTTCCACTGGACCGAGTCGAAAATGAAGAATTCCGGTTCCGGACCGAAGAAGGCCGTGTCGCCGAGGCCGGTGCTCTTCAGGTACGCTTCAGCGCGCTTTGCCAGCGAACGCGGATCGCGTTCATAGCCCTTGCCGTCAGCCGGTTCGACGACGTCGCAGGTCAGCACGAGGGTCGACTCTTCGTAGAACGGGTCGATGAAAGCGGTGTTCGCGTCCGGGACCAGCAACATGTCCGATGCTTCGATGCCCTTCCAGCCGGCAATCGACGAACCGTCAAACGCATGGCCGCTTTCGAACTTGTCTTCATCGAATGCCGACACCGGCACCGAAACGTGTTGCTCCTTGCCGCGCGTGTCGGTGAAACGAAAGTCGACAAACTTGACGTCCTCGTCTTTGACGAGTTGAACGACGTCGGCCACGGATTTACTCATAACCTATCTCCTGATTAACGAATTCGGCGGGTTCAGCCGCCGCCCAATCTAGCTGACCTGTCCCGGCGCGTCCACCCCGGTTCGTTGAAGGCGACACAAAGATGTGCCGGGACAAATCGATCCGAACCGATAAAGCAGCTTCTGTGCCACCTATGCGCCAACCAGGCGCAAGACTATGCCGTGCGCGCGTTTGCGGGGAATGCGCGCACCGAACGGTATGCAGCCCCGATATCTTTGAGCGAAGTAATGCACCAGCGCGGTGCCATTGAAAAATCGGTGGCCGGGTTGATCACCACTCTGGTGCATTTTCACCAGCTTGCACCAGATTGAAACAATTTGCGGACGGTCGCGTGACCGTACCGAACGCTGACTTTGGGCGGCGTGCGCGCCGCACGCCGCGCGCTAGAATGTTCATTTGAACGGAAGGAGATTTGCGCTCATGAGCACGCTCGAACAGTTGTACGCCCAGGCGGAAAAACGCCGCACCGAGAGCCAGCTGCCCTACGCGGGCGCGGTGTCACCCGCGGAGGCGTTCGAACTGCTGCAACTCGACCCGCGCACGCGTCTCGTCGACGTGCGCACCCGCGCCGAACTCGATTGGGTTGGCCGGCCGGTGATCGGCGACGGTCAATACGTGCATATCGAATGGACGCGCTACCCGGGCGCCGTGCCGAACCAGGCGTTCCTCGATCAACTGAGCCAGGCGGCCTCGCCCGATACGCCGGTGCTGTTTCTGTGCCGTAGCGCCGCGCGCTCCAAGCTCGCCGCGATCGCCGCCACCCAGGCTGGCTTCGCGAAGGCGTACGACCTGCTGGAAGGCTTCGAAGGCGACAAGGACGGCCAGGGGCATCGCAAAACGGTGTCGGGCTGGTGTTTTCGCGGCTTGCCTTGGATCGGCGCCTGAAGCAGATTCGCGTCCGCCAGAATCGCCTTACGTGGCGAGGATCAACCGCGCGCTTTAGCCGCAACCGCAGCGGCAGCCGCCTCCGGTTCGACAATATCGCCGCCCAGCAGATGCACGCCCTCGCGCAGTTTGACGAACGCCGCCGCCACCGCTTCGGGCTCGCCCTTCACACCCAGATCGATGTGATGCCGCGCATACACGCCGCCGCGCTCGGCATCGCCGACGCTCGGCAGGCTGAACACCCGCACGCCCGGAAAGTCGTGTTCGATCTTTTCCATCAAAGGCGTGAGGCGCGACTCCGGCAACTCGAACACCAGCAGTGACTTTTCCGCATGCGGCATCGCGTGGTGCAGGTGCGCGTACTGGGTGTCCAGCACCCACTCGATCATCGGCCACGCCATCACCGGGAAGCCCGGCACGAAGTAGTGCTCGTTGATCGAGAATCCCGGAATCTTGTTGTAGCCGTTCGGAATGATCGACGCACCCTGCGGATACGTGCCCATGTTCAGACGATGGCGGTTTTCCGCCGAGTCGAGATCGAGCGGCGTGGCCGAGTTCGCCGGATGCATGTCGCGGATGCGTTCCTGAATCAATCTGGCAGCTTCCGGATGCAGTTCGAGCGGCACGCCTAACGCGGCCGACGCGCACTGGCGCGTGTGGTCGTCCGGCGTGGCGCCGATGCCGCCCGTCGAAAACACGATGTCGCCCGACGCGAACGTGCGTCGCAGCGTCGCCGTGATGCGCGCCGGATCGTCGCCGATGTACTCTGCCCAGCCGAGCGACAGCCCACGCGCGCCCAGCAATTCGATGACCTTCGGCAGATGTTTGTCGATACGTCTGCCCGACAGAATTTCATCGCCGATGATGATGACGCCAAATGCCATTGTCGCCTCTGCTGTTTAATCACTGATCAGTAAGGAACCGGCGCCGCGTGCCGCGCGCCGTGCTCTTGCGCGCGCATGCGTTGGAGCGCGCGCAGACAGTAGTAGCCGAACCACAGGGCCGAAAACACGAGGATGAACGCATAGATCCAGATCGTCACCGCGGTGATCACCGGGAACAGCACGATCATCCATACCGACGACGCCCACAGCAGCGTCGGCAGCGAACCCAGCAGACCGCTGGCGATGCCGATCAGCAGTAGCGGCAGCCGGAAACGCCGCACCAGCTCACGCCGTTCGTCGCGCGTCGCATGCAGCGCGAGCGCGTCGTAGCTCATCACGCGATAGGTCAGCCAGCCCCACAGCAGCGGCGGAATCAGCGCAAAAAACGGTGGCACCAGCCAGAGCGGCAACGTGACGATCAGCAGCACCAGACAGACCAGCGTGGTCCACAGCGCCTGGCCGAGACTACCGTACCACGTTCCGCCACGGCGCATTTCAAGGCTCGCGAATTGCCGTGCCGACAGAAAGCGGATCACCGCCGGCATCGACAGTGTGGCGATCAGCAGCAGCACGCTGACGACGATCAGCGGAATCGTCATCGCAATCACAATAAAAGGCGCGATTGTCGTGTGCAGGGCCGAAAAGCCGATCCAGTCGAACAGATGATAAAGCGTGACGGTAAACGACCAGCTTTCGAGCCACGCGCGGGTCGCGCCGATCAGCGTCTGCCAGGAAAACCAGAGAATCACGCCCCACCCGACCGTTGCCGCGAAAAACGGCATGAAGGTCAGCCAGAGCATGCGCGGGTGGAGCGCGCTTGCGAGCGCGCGTCCGAACGAGCGCAACAGATCATTCATGCGAGCCAGTGCCGGTGAACAAAACGATGGGACAAGGGGGAACGGCGAAACGAACCGGGATACGGACCCGTACACGGTCCAACAAGCGAACCAGGAACGCACGCGAAAACGTGGACAGGATAAACCACGCGACACGACGCCGGGGGAAACCGGCGGCGCGAGAGGAAGAATGCTCAGACTGCAGCGGGATCGCGGCCTTCGGCGCGGCGCTTCGACGAGAGCCGCCCGGCGATCCGCACAAAGGCGAGCCAGTGCTGCGCCCAGAAACCGTCGCCATAGCGGCGGCCTTCGAGTTGATCGCGGATACCGGTAGGCTCCATTTCGCGGCTCCACGACACGCTGCGAAACAGCATGTCCCACCACGGGAACAGCACCCCGAAGTTGCAACCGTACTTCAGCCCTTCGTGGCCGTAGCCGATCGCATGATGCCGGCGATGGAAGGTCGGGCTGACCAGCAGACGCTCGCCGAACCAGCCGAAGTACAGGCGGATGTTCGCGTGCTGCACGCTCTGCGCGAGATTCGTGATCGCCACCAGCACGACGAATTGCGACGGCGGCACGCCGATCACCAGCGCGATCGCCGCGAAAAACGACGCCTGCAACAAATCGTCGAGCAGATGGTTGCGGTCGTCCGACCATAGCGACATCTGTTGCTGGCTGTGATGCACCGCGTGCAGCTCCCACCACACGCCGAACCGATGTTCCCAGCGGTGATACCAGTAACCGGCGAAATCGAGCACCAGCAGATACATCCCGAACGTGACAAGCGGCTGCGTGGTGACGCCCGGCCACAAATTGTCGAAGTCGATATTCGCGATGTTGTGCAGCCGCAGCCAGGCCTGCACGTTGTCGAAGAACGGCTGCAGCGCGAAAAAGAACACCAGATTGAGGATGCCGAGCCTGGCGATCCACGTGTAGATCACGTCGACCCGCACCGCCTTGCGGTTTTCCCACTGCTCGACCGGGCGCAGCGCCTCGAGCGGGCGCAGCACCGCGTACATCGCCAGCACCTCGAAGACGCCGACGAGCACCCAATACAGGCTGTCGAAAGTATCTTCGTCGTAATCCATCAGATCGAAGCGGAACAGCAGCGGCTGCACCACGTCGACGTACAGCAGCGTCTGCACAGCAGAGACGAAGCTGTCGAGAGAAGAAAAAATCAGATGGAACATGGTGCTAGCCTGGTTACTTCATTCGTGACGGCTCGGTGATATGCAGCGTTTTCTGCATTACGCGCCGTTCGGCGCCGTCACCGGCGCGCGATTGAAGAAATAGATACCGTGCGGCGAACGGCCGACGGCAATCGTCTGGATCAGCTTGCGCGAATTCAGGTCGATGACGCCGACGTGCTTCGCGAAGCGGAAGGTCACCCACAGATAGCGTTTGTCGGCGGAAAGTTCCATGTCGTCCGGCCCCGGCATCAAACCGGTGATGTCGCCGACGTTGGTGAGCGTGTCTTCGTCGATGATGCTGATCGTGCTCGCCACGCGGTTCGACACCGCGACATGCTTGCCGTCAGCCAGCGAGCGGAAGTTGTGCGCGCCCTTGCCTGTCTGGATCGTCTTGACGATCTTCTGGTTGCGCCAGTCGACCACTGCGACGTAATCCGCGCCGGTCATGCCGATCAGCAGGTACTTGTCGCCCGGCGTCATCCACAGGCCGGCCGGCACCTTGCCGACCTTCATCTTCCATTTGACGGTTTGCGTGGCCAGATCGATCGCGGCCAGCTCACCCGAAACCTGCAGCGTGACGAACACCGTCTTGCTGTCGTTGGAGAACGCCATGTGGCTCGGCATCACCGCGAGCGGCAGGTGCGAGGCCAGCGTTATGTTGTTCTGGGCGTCATAGCGATAGATGTCGAGGCGGTCCAGACGCAGGCCGGTAGTGACGAGCCACTTGCGGTCAGGCGAAAAGCCGATCTGGTACGGATCCTCGATGTTCTCGACCCAACGCTGCACCTTGCCCGACTTCGGATCGACGAACATCAGGTTGTTCGACACCGAATTCGCGACGATCAGCGACGCATTGTCCGGCGTGGCCATCAGGTGATGCGGTTCCTTGCCTGTCGCCACCGTGCCGACGACCTGGCGAGTCGTCTCGTCGATCAGGCTCAGCGTGGCATCGCCGGAATTGAGCACGATCACGTTGTTGGCGTGGGCCGCCGGAGAAAAAAAACCTGCGGCGGCAACCAGCGCAGCGCCTGCGGCGAACGTGGCAGTCACGCCGGGAAGAAAAAATTTACGCATGAAAACTCGCTTCGGAGAACGGCCGTCATTGTAGAACGTTTGCCGCGCGGAGCGGTTGACGCAGATGCGAGTGTGGCGCGCGGAAAAACGGGGATGTGGTGTATCCGGCGGCGAGTCTGTCAGTGAATTTTGGTGCATCGACAACCAGGGACCGATTTTATGTAGGAGAGTCGGCAACGGACTGTATGAAACTACTTTTAATTTGCAAAATCACAAATTTTTGCATTCTTAAATTTTTCGATTTCACATAGGACAAAACAAGATTGTTCTTTATTTTATACATTTAAAAACATTTATCCAAATTTAATTACAAACGATTATTTATTTTCAGCCATTTAGGAATTGGCTTATATCGCCCCATCCCAACAGATCTGACAATCCCGCCGTTCATCGCCCATGCACTTAATCCTGTGGACTTAAGAACGTGAGGCTGGCGATTCGGACGCGCAAAAAACAGCAGGACGCAAAAGAAGGACAACGGCAATAACCGAAACCGACATGTTCCAGCTGCGCGCGACACACCAAGGGCGATGACGCCTTTTCCGAATTCGAAAGCTTTCACGCGCCGTCCACGCTCGTAATTCCGGCGGAGTTTCAGGGAGTATGAATAAAATTTACAAATCGGTTTGGTGTGAAGCGACGGGCATGTGGGTCGCCACCTCGGAGACAGCACGGTCGAAGACGAAACGCGGCGTGTCGCGGAAGCTGGCGTTGGCGCAGGTCGTGCTAGCGGGCGCAGCGTTGGCGGCGAGTGTGTCGGCGGCACATGCGGACCCGCAGTCGGCCGAACATTATTTCAGCGTCAGCGGACTGGCCGACGGTTCGGACGACGCCATCGCAGTCGCGGATATGAATGCGATCGCGGCTGGGCCCACGGCCACGGCCGGCGCCCTTAACTCGATCGCGATCGGCAATGCCGCCCGCGCGCTGAACAGCGAGGCCATTGCGCTCGGCACCAACACCGTGGCAAGCGGAGCCGGTTCGGTAGCAATCGGTGTCCAGGGAAAAGCAACGGGAGCCAACGGCGTCGCGATCGGCACGCTCGCCTCCGCACAAGGATCAGCGTCGACTGCGGTCGGCGAAAGTGCGAACGCCAGCGGGGACACTTCGGTTGCGCTGGGATCGAGTGCCACTGCAAGCGGCATTGGTTCCAGCGCGTTCGGCGCAGGGTCCACGGCTAGCGCCGACGGCTCCGTCGCATTGGGCCAAGGTTCGATCGCCGACCGCGTGAACACCGTCTCGGTCGGTTCGGCGGGCAGCGAACGCCAGATCACCAACGTCGCAGCCGGCACCGCCGACACCGACGCCGTCAACGTCGCCCAATTGAAGGAGGTTACCGCCCAAACCGACGCCAGGCTCGACGGCGCCGTCATGTACGACAGGAACGCCGACGGCAGCGTCAACAGGAACAGCGTGACGCTCGGCGACGCAACGAGCGGCGGCGCGGTGATCCACAACGTCGCCGACGGCGTGGATGCAACCGATGCCGTCAACCTCGGCCAACTGAACGCGGCAATCGGCAACGCGGTCCAGAACATCATCGTGAACCCGAACGTGCCGCTCTTCAGCGCCGACGGCAACACCGCCACGGAAGCCGCACAGGCCTCGGGCACGCATTCGGTCGCCGTGGGCGCCAACGCCAATGCCACCGGCACGAACGCAATCGCCGTAGGCGCGAACGCGGTCGCGAGCGGCAACAACGCCACCTCGCTCGGCGCAGCGGCGAACGCAAGTGCCGATAACTCAGTCGCGTTGGGCCGAGGCTCGGTCGCGGATCGGGCGAATACGGTGTCGGTCGGCGCAGCGGGCCAGGAGCGTCAGATCACCAATGTCGCCGACGGCGTGCAAGGCACGGACGCGGTCAACGTCAATCAGTTGCAGCAGAGTGCGAGCGGGGCTGTCGGTCAAGCCCGGCGCTACACCGACGATCAGATCCGTTCGGCCCGTCGCGATTCGTACGGCGGCACGGCATCGGCGCTTGCGGCGGCCGGCTTGCCGCAAGCGGTTCTGCCGGGTCACGGCATGGTTGCGATTGCCGGCGGTACCTACGGCGGCCAGTCGGCGATGGCCGTCGGCGTGTCGCAGCTGTCTGAAACGGGCAAGTGGGTCTACAAGGTGCAA
Organism: Paraburkholderia sp. SIMBA_030; assembly: GCF_046535245.1. NCBI lineage: Bacteria > Pseudomonadati > Pseudomonadota > Betaproteobacteria > Burkholderiales > Burkholderiaceae > Paraburkholderia > Paraburkholderia sp. SIMBA_030. The sequence continues at coordinate 129,704 of NZ_JAWRXB010000023.1, read as the reverse complement.
GGCACCACCGACTCGCGTGGCCAGTTCGGCGCGTCGGTCGGCGCCGGCATGCACTGGTAAGACGCAGGCCGGCCCGGCCTGAGCCGGTCACTGCGAAGGCTTCGGCATCGTTTTAATAGCAGCGAGCGGGAGCGGGGCCGGACGAGCCTGCTCCCTTTACGCGTGATGTCATTCTCTAAAGGGGTGGTATCGCGCGCTTTTTTATGCGCGCTTTAAAAGCACGCCACACCGCGCCGGCGAACGCCACTCAACTGGAGCGAACACGACGCGAGGCATCCCACCCCACGCGCCGCTCAGCGCTGCATCGATTCCCACACCTTGTAGAGACGCTTCACCGATACCGGCATCGGCGTACGCAGCTCCTGCGCGAATAGCGAAATCCGCAATTCCTCCAGCAGCCAGCGGAATTCCGACAAGCGCGGATCCAGCACGCCGCCGCGTTGCGCCAGCGCGCGCTGGTAGTTCTGCAACAGCGGCTGGAATTCGGCGAACTGGCGGGCGTCGCGCGCGGGGTCCGCTTTCAGCTTGTCGATGCGCAGCGCGATACCCTTCAGATAGCGCGGGAAGTGCGCCAGCTGAGAATACGGCGTGTCGACCACGAAACGCTTGCCGATGAGTCCATCGAGCTGATTCTGCATGTCCGCATGCGCCGCCGTGAACGACTTTGCCTGCACCAGCTTCTTTGTCACGGTCGCGTATTCAGCGAGTATCTGGCCGACCAGCCGGGCGATTTCCTGGGCCAACAAAGTCAGACGGCTGCGGCCTTCGTCGCGGCGCGTATGGAAACCGACGTCGTCGGCAGGCAGCGGGTCTTGCAGACAGGCGCGGTCGAGCGCGGTGTCAATCAGTTGATCGCGCAGTTCTTCCTGGGTGCCGCGCGGCATGAACTGCATCGCCATTTCGCGCAGGCCCGGCAGATTTTTTTCCAGATACTTGATCGGCTCCTTCAACTGCAACGCGAAAAGGCGCCGCAGCCCCGCGCGATGAATGCGCGCGGCTTCGTCCGGAGAATCGAACACTTCGACGTCACAGTGCGCGCCGCGATCCACCAGCGCCGGATAGCCGAATAGCGTCTGCCCGCCGCGGCGAATTTCGAGCAACTCGGGAAGCTTGCCGAAATTCCAGGTGGTGAGCTTTTCGTACAGCGCGGTGGCCGGCGCACCATCTTGCGGCGCGGTTTGCGGACCGGGTGCCGCGCCCTTGCCTCGCGACGCGGCGCCTGCTGCCGCGACACTGCCGCCGCCCGCATCCGCCAACGCCGCTCCAGCCGCACTGGACGCGATCTTCTGAAAATGCTGCTGCGCCTGCCCGCCGAGTTCGGCGCGCAGTTGCGACAGGTTGCGGCCCATCGCGAGCTGCCGCCCATGCTCGTCGATCACCTTGAAGTTCATGAACAGATGCGGCGTCAGCGTCTCGAGCTTGAAGTCCGCTTGCTTCATCGCGATCTGGGTCTGCTCGCGAATGTCGGCGATCAGCGACTCGAGCAAACCGCCCGCGCCGAAACGCGGACCGCTATGCCGGTCGACAAAGCCCGCTGCGTACTCGGGCACCGGCACGCAATGACGCCGCAGCTTCTGCGGCAGCGACTTCAGCAACAGTTGCGTCTTCTCTTTCAACATGCCGGGCACCAGCCACTCACAGCGCCGCGCATCGACCTGATTGAGGGCATAGAGCGGCACCGCGAGCGTCACGCCGTCGCGGGGCGAACCAGGTTCGAAGTGATAGGTGAGCGCCATCTCGACGCCCGCCATGGTCATCCGCTTCGGAAACAGGTCGGTCGTCACGCCGGCTGCTTCGTGCCGCATCAGATCGTCGCGCGACAGATAGAGCAAACGCAGTTTGTCTTCCGGCTGACCGCTCTTTTTCACTTCGTCGCGATACCAGCGCTCGAACGACGCGCCCGTGTAAATACCCTGCGGCAACGCCTGATCGTAGAAGCCGAAAATCAGTTCGTCGTCGACCAGCACGTCCTGGCGGCGCGACTTGTGTTCCAGTTGCTCGATATCGGCGAGCAGCTTGCGGTTGTGCGCAAAGAACGCGAGCTTCGTATCGAATTCGCCTTCGACCAGCGCGCCGCGAATGAACAACTCGCGCGCGCGTGCCGGATCCTGTTTGCCGAAACTCACGCGCCGCCGGTGATAGATCGGCAGGCCGTACAGCATCGCGCGCTCGAACGCCGACACCTGTGCGGCGCGCTTCTCCCAATGGGGCTCGGAAAGCGACTTCTTCAGCAAATGCGCGCCGATCCGCTCGATCCATTCCGGCTCGATCTTCGCGATACAACGCGCGTACAAGCGGCTCGTCTCGACCAGTTCGGCGGCCATTGTCCACTTACCTGCCTTCTTCACCAGCGCGGAACCCGGCCACAGATAGAACTTGATGCTGCGCGCACCGAGGTAATACGGTTCGTCGTCGGCTTTCAGGCCGATGTTGCCGAGCAAGCCGGTCAACAACGCCAGGTGAATCTGCTCGAAGGTCGCTTCGGTCTCGTTCAGACGCCAGCCGTGCTCGCGCACCACCGTCAGCAGCTGCGAATGCACGTCGCGCCATTCACGCAGCCGCAGTTGCGACAGAAAATTCTTGCGGCACTCGTCCTGCAACTGCCTGTTCGACTTCTTGTGCGCGATCGCTTCTTCGAACCAGTTCCAGATTTTCAGCCATTGGAGGAATTCGGAACGCTCGTCGGCGAAGCGGCGATGCGCCTGATCGGCCTGCTCCTGCGCTTCGATCGGCCGGTCACGCGGGTCTTGCACCGACAACGCGCTGGCGATGATCAGCACTTCCTTCAACGCCTGCTGATCGCGCGCGGCGAGAATCATCCGGCCGACCCGAGGATCGAGCGGCAAGCGCGCAAGTTCACGGCCGAGCGGCGTGAGCCGGTTGTCGTCGTCGACCGCGCCGAGTTCGTTGAGCAGCTGATAACCGTCGGCGATCGCACGGCCTGGTGGCGGTTCGATGAAGGGGAACGTTTCGATCGCAGTCAGGTGCAGCGACTTCATTCGCAGAATCACCGACGCCAGCGACGAGCGCAAAATTTCCGGATCGGTGAAACGCACGCGCCCCTGATAGTCGCTTTCTTCATACAGACGAATGCACACGCCATCGGCGACACGGCCGCAACGCCCCGCCCGCTGATTCGCGGCAGCCTGCGAAATCGACTCGACCTGCAACTGCTCGACCTTGTTGCGATACGAGTAGCGCTTCACGCGCGCGAGCCCGGTATCGACCACATAGCGAATCCCCGGCACCGTCAGCGAGGTTTCGGCGACGTTGGTCGCCAGCACGATGCGGCGCGCGTTCGAGGTGCGGAACACGCGCTCCTGTTCGGCAGCGGAGAGGCGCGCGAACAGCGGCAGAATTTCCGTATGCGGCGGATGGTGCTTGCGCAGCGCCTCGGCGGCGTCGCGAATCTCGCGCTCGCCGGGCAGGAACACGAGCACGTCGCCGGGGCCTTCGCGGCACAGTTCGTCGACGGCGTCGACGATGGCTTCCATCAGATCGCGGTCACGATTTTTGCCAGATTCGCGCTGGGTTTTCGGCCGCTCGCGCGACGACGACGCTTGCGACGAACCTTGCGCCGCCTTCACCGCCGGGCTGTCTTCCGCCACCGGCCGGTAACGCACTTCGACCGGATAGAGGCGCCCGCTCACCTCGATCACCGGCGCGGGTTTCTCCTCGCTGCCGAAATGGCGCGCGAAGCGGTCCGCGTCGATCGTCGCCGAGGTCACGATCAGCTTCAGATCGGGGCGCTTGACGAGAATTTCCTTCAGGTAGCCGAGCAGAAAATCGATGTTCAGACTGCGCTCGTGCGCTTCGTCGATGATCAGCGTGTCATACGCTTTCAGCAGCGGATCGGTCTGCGTTTCGGCAAGCAGAATACCGTCGGTCATCAGCTTGACCGACGCGCCCGGCGACAGATTGTCGGTAAAGCGCACCTTGTAACCGACCACTTCGCCGAACGGCGTGCCGAGTTCTTCGGCGATGCGGCGGCCCGTCGCCGATGCGGCGATCCGGCGCGGCTGTGTGTGGCCGATCAAGCCGGTGCCGCCGGCGCCGAGGCCGCGTCCCAACGCGAGGCAGATTTTCGGCAACTGCGTGGTCTTGCCGGAGCCTGTCTCGCCGCAGACGATCACCACCTGATTCTGCGCGATGGCGCGCGCGATCTCGTCGCGGCGGCCGGAGACCGGCAGCGCTTCGGGGAACGTGATCGGCGGAATCGGGTTCGGTTCGACCACGCGCTGAACGCGCGGCGAGCGCGGTTCGCGGCGGACGTTGCGTTCAGCATCGCCCGCTTGCGGCGGATTTTTTTTCTGCGCGGATGCTTGCGCGCCATCCGCGGCACGCCGCTCGTCACGCGCCGCCGGCGGCGTGTTGCGGGTAGCGTCCTGCGCGCTGCGGCGCGCGGTGTCGCCGGGGTTCACCTGGTCGGCGGCCGGCACGACATTCTCGCTCGCCGTAGCGGGACTTTTGGGTACATTCGACATGGGGGCGCATTATAATCCCCGGCATGAATTCCCAAACCGACCTCGTCCCCGCGCCCGCGAGCGTTCCGGCCCCCACCGGAGCAACGGAAGACCTCGCACAGCACGCGCAATTCGTCGACTGGATGCGCTCAGTCGCCCCTTACATCCATGCGTTCCGCAACAAGACGTTCGTCGTCGGGTTTGGCGGCGAGGTGGTGCATCAGGGGCTCCTGAATGCGCTGGTGTCGGATATCGCGCTGTTGCAGGCGATGGGCATCCAGATCGTTCTGGTGCACGGCTCGCGACCGCAGGTCGAAGAGCAGATGAGCCTGCATGGCGTGGAATCCGAGTTTTCGCACGGCATGCGTATTACGGATGCGCGCGCGCTGGAGTCCGCGAAAGAAGCGGCCGGCGAAGTGCGTCTGGACATCGAGGCCGCGATCAGCCAGGGCTTGCCGAACACGCCGATGGCGCACGCGCACATCAGCGTGGTGTCGGGCAACTTCGTGACGGCGCGGCCGGTCGGCATTCTGGACGGCGTCGATTTCGCCCACACCGGCGTGGTACGCAAGGTCGACGCGGATTCGATCCGTCATTCGCTCGCGAGCCGCAAGCTGGTGCTGCTCTCGCCGCTCGGTTTCTCGCCGACCGGCGAAGCATTCAATCTGTCGATGGAAGACGTCGCCTCCGCCGCCGCGATCGCGCTGCGCGCCGACAAGATCGTGTTCCTGACCGAAACGCCGGGCTTGATGGAAGCCGGCGAGGACGGTCCCGAGCTGATCCGCGAACTGTCGCTCGACGACGCTTACAAGCTGCATGAAAGCGGCGAAGTTACCGGCGACGCCGGTTTCTACCTGAAACATTCGATCCGCGCCTGCCGCGGCGGCGTGGCGCGGGCGCACATCATCCCCTACGCGCTCGACGGCAGCCTGCTGCTCGAACTGTTCCTGCACGATGGCGTCGGCACGATGATCTCGTACGAGAACCTCGAAAGCCTGCGCGAAGCCACCCCGGACGACGTCGGCGGCATTCTCGCGCTGATCGAGCCGCTCGAATCCGACGGCACGCTGGTGCGGCGCGGGCGACACCAGATCGAACGCGACATCGACCATTTCTCGGTGATCGAGCACGACGGCGTGCTGTTCGGCTGCGCCGCGCTTTATCCGTACACGCAGGAGCGCATCGGCGAAATGGCGTGTCTGACGGTCGCCCCTGAAGCGCAAGGCACCGGCGACGGCGAGCGCCTGCTCAAGCGCATCGAACAACGCGCGCGAGCACGCGGCCTCACGCGGATTTTCGTGCTCACCACGCGCACCGAACACTGGTTCCTCAAGCGCGGCTTCGTCAAGGTCACGGTCGACGACCTGCCGGAAGACCGCCGCCGGCTCTATAACTGGCAGCGCAAGTCGCTCGTGCTGATGAAACAGCTCTGAGCGCCCCAATATAAGCATTTGGTCGCCCCCACATTGTTACAGTAACCATTTTTTATGGGACCGGAGTAAGTGCTGAAGCACTAACTTACAGTAATCATTTTTATGGGACCGGAGTAAGTGCTGAAGCACTAACTCCGGTCGACACAGGAGAAGCACAGCATGACTCGTATGGTTCAATGCGCGAAGCTCGGCAAGGAAGCCGAAGGCCTCGATTTCCCGCCGCTGCCGGGCGAACTCGGCAAGCGGATCTACGAAAGCATTTCGAAGGAAGCCTGGCAGGCCTGGTTGAAGCAGCAAACCATGCTGATCAACGAAAACCGCCTGAACATGGCCGATCCGCGCGCACGCCAATACCTGATGAAGCAGACCGAAAAGTTCTTCTTCGGCGAAGGCGCGGACACGGCGCAGGGTTACGTGCCGCCGGCGGCTGAATAAGCGCTTTTGGCCGCACGCCGACCAGACAAAAATCCGCGCCGCGTGCGCGGATTTTTTTCGTCCTCCGTTCCGCTCCGATCCTGCCACCGACTCTCCAGACAGTACATTCCAGGCCGTTTTCAAGCAGCCTCCAGATATCGCTGCCAATCGGCGCAATCCCCGCCCCGCAAGGGATTGAGCGCTCTCCGCTGGCCCCTTTCCGAACGTCGGGTTTGCGCGATCCTCCGCCATCGTGCTACTATGTGCGCCGTTCCAACAGCAATTCACCTTCATTCGCGTTTAGTTCATTGAGTCGCGCCGCGCGTGCGGCGTACCGGATTGAACAGTTTTTTATACAAGAAGGCTTGTCGGTCGTTTCACCGCTTGATGTCACTCCATGAGCGGCGATCCAGCACCGGCCTTTTTCGTTTCGAGCCTTCCAGCGGCGTGTGGGCCAGCTTTCAACCACCCCCAGCGTCCTCATGCATCTGCCCCCCTTCCACGGCCACGCAGATGCAACAGTCAGCACAATCTAGACGAGTGTTTTTTCGCGAATCGTTCGCGAGGCACGGGCGTTCTTTTTTTCGCCCTGATTTTTTGCCATCGGTATCGGGCAAAAAAGCGCGCCATCGCCCTGCTCGCGAAACTGCACTTCCCCAGCACCCGTGGCGGAACGTTCATGCGCGTTCATGAGTTTCGTCGCAGTCATTGGAGTTTTCACCTTGACCGCTTCCAGCAACGGCTTCTGGCGACACCACAAAGAAGAACAACGCCTCTCTCCCGACGACATCACAGTCGTCGACAAATCTCTCCTCAAGCGGGCCGTCGGCGCAATGGCGCTCGGCAACGCCATGGAATGGTTCGATTTCGGCGTGTACAGCTACATCGCCGTCACGCTCGGCAAAGTGTTCTTCCCGTCGTCGAGCCCGTCCGCCCAGTTGATCGCCACCTTCGGCACGTTTGCCGCGGCGTTCCTCGTGCGGCCGATCGGCGGCATGGTGTTCGGGCCGCTGGGCGACCGCATCGGCCGTCAGCGGGTGCTGGCGATGACCATGATCATGATGGCAATCGGCACCTTCGCGATCGGCCTGATTCCGAGCTACGCAACGATCGGCATTTTCGCGCCGGTGCTGCTGCTGGTCGCGCGTCTGGTGCAAGGCTTCTCGACCGGGGGTGAATACGGTGGCGCCGCCACCTTCATCGCTGAATTCTCGACCGATAAGCGCCGCGGCTTCATGGGCAGTTTCCTCGAGTTCGGCACGCTGATCGGCTATGTGCTCGGCGCCGGCACGGTCGCACTGCTGAGCGCCACGCTGTCGCACGACGCGCTGCTATCGTGGGGCTGGCGCGTGCCGTTCCTGATCGCGGGTCCGCTGGGTCTGGTGGGTCTGTACATCCGGATGAAGCTCGAAGAAACGCCTGCATTCAAAAAACAGGCCGAACAGCGTGAAGCCGAAGACAACGCGCTACCGAAGCAATCGTTCCGCCAGTTGCTCGTGCAACAGTGGAAGCCGCTCCTGCTGTGCGTCGGCCTCGTGCTGATCTTCAACGTCACCGATTACATGGCGCTGTCGTATCTGCCGAGCTATCTGTCGGCCACGCTGCACTTCAACGAAACGCATGGCCTGTTCCTCGTGCTGCTGGTGATGGTGCTGATGATGCCGATGACGCTGGCGGCGGGCCGCCTGTCCGACACGATCGGCCGCAAGCCGGTGATGCTGTTCGGTTGCGTGGGTCTGTTCGTACTGTCGATTCCGGCTTTGCTGCTGATCCGCACAGGCGAGATGCTGCCGGTGTTCGGCGGCCTGATGATTCTCGGCACGCTGCTGTCGTGCTTTACCGGTGTGATGCCGTCGGCGCTGCCGGCATTGTTCCCGACCAGAATCCGCTACGGCGCGCTCGCGATCGGCTTCAACATTTCGGTGTCGCTGTTCGGTGGTACGACGCCGCTCGTCACGGCATGGCTGGTCGACAGCACCGGTAATCTGATGATGCCCGCGTACTACCTGATGGGTGCGTCGCTGATCGGCATCGTGTCGGTATTCGCACTGCGCGAAACGGCGAAGAAACCCCTGCTCGGCTCGGGTCCGTGTGTGGCGACGCGTGCGGAAGCGCACGCTGTGCTGCGTGGCGAACGTGAAGCGGCGGAGATGGATGAGTATTACGCCGCGGCAGCCACCGCGCGCGCTTGATGCTGTATTGATCCTGTGCTGCGCAACTGAATCGCCAAGCTGAAAAACGGGCCGGCCTGATTGCCGGCCCGTTTTTTATGTCAGCAGCGGTTCAAGTGTAGCCGTTGCGTGCGCGCCTTCGACGATCAGCATGCCCGCCGAAACCGGCAACTTGAAACGGCGCGGTCCGGCGCTACCTGGATTGACGAACAGCACGCCGTCGCGCTCGGCAATCGACGGTTTGTGCGAGTGGCCGGTGACCACCACGCCGATGCCTTCGCTGCGCGGATCGTTGATAAAGCCGCCGACGTCGGCGATGTCGTGCACGACGAGGATCGTCACCTGTTGGACGGTCAACCTGGCATGGCCCGGCAAGGCGGCGGCCCATTCGCCGGTGTCGTTATTGCCGCGCACGGCCGTGACCGGCGCGATCTGCGCGAGTGCATCGAGCACCGGCTGATTGCAGATATCGCCTGCGTGAATGATCGCGTCGCAGCCTGCGAGGAATTGCAGCGCCTCCGGACGCACGAGGTTATGCGTGTCGGAGATCAAACCGATGCGGGTAGTTCTCGCGTGCGAAGTCATGCCGGCAGTATCCACTGAATCAACTGAGCGCGCTCAATCCGCTTGCGACTGTTCGCTCAGTTCGCGCCGCAATGTCCGCACCGGCCGCTTCGCACCGAGCATTCGTTTGGTCGCAACTTGCACGGCCATCGACACCGCCGACGCACACGCAAAGCTCAGCAGCACGCCGTCATGCGGCAGCATCGTCGCGGTCACGGCGAAGAATGCGGCGAACGAAGCGCGACCGATCACCATGCCGCGCATCAGCAACGCGACGAAGTCCGCGCCGTGTGCGCGCTGTGCCGAGACGGCTAGCACGATGCCGAGCAAAGGAAACACCGACAGCAGTCCGCTCCAGGTTGCACCCATCGACGCGGACAAGGTCGTGACTGCGACGGTCAGCAGCACACCGGCGAGCATGCGCAACGCGAGATCGCCGACGCCTGCGCCGCGAACGCCGGGCCACGCTCCAGCGCGAGCAGCAACACGATCGGGCCTGCGACCACCGGCAATCCCGCGAGCCACCCCGCCACCGACGGCCCCCACACGCGCCCCGCCGTCGTCAATGCGGCGAGAAACGCGGGCACCAGCGCCAGTTTGAGCGCAAGCAGCATGCTTATGCCTCGAACAGATGTTCGAGGCGCCGGTCAGGCACGAGCCACCACGCCGCGATCAACGTATAAAGCGCCACCGACACCCACGGCGCGACGAATGCCAATACGATGCCCGCGAGATTGACCACGACCGAGACCTTGCCTTTGAAGTCGTTGCCGACCGCTTTGGCGAGCGTCGAATCCTTGCCGTGGTGACGGATCAGCACCTGGGTCAGAATGAAATAGGCGATCGCCGCCATGAACAGCACGATGCCGTACATCGCGGTCGGCCAGGCGGCCAGATGGTTTTCGCCGACCCAATGCGTGACCGCCGGCAGCAGCGACAACCAGAACAGCAGATGGAGATTAGCCCACAACACCGCGCCGCTGACCTTCTGCACGGTGTGGAACAGGTGGTGGTGATTGTTCCAGTAGATGCCGACGTAGATAAAGCTCAGCACGTAGGCGAGAACCACCGGAATCAACGGCCGCAGCGCGGCGAGATCGAAGCCTTCCGGCACCTTCAATTCGAGCACCATGATCGTGATGATGATGGCGATCACGCCATCGCTGAAGGCTTCGACGCGTCCTTTGCCCATCGCGCGGTTTCCTGATGATGAATGTGGTTATGCGCGCGGCTCGCCGCTATCCGTGATTCGACCGACGGCCCGCGCCGCTGCCGATTATCGGCGATGGCGCGGCGCTTTGTCGATGCCGGCCGATGCCGGCGCGCTTCATCGCCTGGCTCGTTACTGATGGTCGTTACGCAAGCTCGCCGCTCACTTCATCGGCTTCAGTCCATCGAGCAGGGTCGGGACCAGCTCGCTGATGGTCGGATGGATATGCATGGCGTACTGCAGCGTCGGATACGGCGCGCCGGCCGTCATGATGTCGATGAACGTATGTATCGCTTCGTCGCCCTCGATACCGTGGATCGCCGCGCCGAGAATCTGCTTGCTGCCGGCGTCGACCAGCACCTTCATGAAGCCGTCGGTCTCGCCGCGTTCGCGGGCGCGGCCCACGCGCGTCATCGGCATGGTGGAAATCAACGCCTCGCGGCCGGACTTGCGCACATCGTCTTCCGAGAGCCCGACGCGTGCCAGCGGCGGATCGACGAACACCGCATACGCCATGATCCGCGTATCGACGCTGCGCGCGCCGCCGTCGAGCAGATTGGCCGCGACGATCTGGAAGTCATCGTATGAAGTGTGAGTAAAGGCACCACGGCCGTTGATGTCGCCGATTGCCCAGATGCCCGGCACATTGGTGCGCAACTGGCCGTCGACGGGGATCAAGCCGTGCCTGTCGGCAGCGATACCGGCGGCCGCGAGACCGAGAGAATCGGTATTCGGCACGCGGCCGGTCGCGAACAGCAGGTGCGACGCTTCGAGCACTGGAATGTTCTGCTCGAAGCCGATGCGCACTTCGCCCTCGCGTTGCGGATGCGGTTCTACCCGCGACGGCTGCACGCCGAAGCGGAACTCGACGCCCTCGCGCGTCAGCACTTTCTCGACGGACTGCGCGAAATCGGCATCTTCGCGGGTCAGCACGCGTTCGCCGCGCGCCAGCACCGTTACGCGGCTGCCGAAACGGCGAAAGATATGCGCGAACTCGAGCGCGATATAGCTGCTGCCGACAATCGCCAGGTGCGTCGGCAATTCGGTGAGTTCGAGCAGCGAGGCATTCGTGTAATAGCGAATCCGCTCGAGGCCTTCGAGCGGCGGCACGACTGCGCGCGTGCCGGTATTGAGGAAGATTTCGTCGGCACTGAGTTCGGCAAGCGCCGAACCGCCCGGCCCGCCGATGGACAGCGTATGCGCGCCGGTAAAGTGTGCGTGACCGTTGAACACGGTGACGTTATCCGTGCCGCGCAGCCATTTCTCGACGCCGTCGCGCGATTGGCCGATGATCCGGTCCTTGCGCGCCTTCACGGCGGCCAGATCGACGCCGATTGGCCCGCTTACCTGCACGCCCAGTTCCGCGGCGTGGCGCGCCACGTGCGCCGCGCGGGCACTTGCCACATATGACTTGGTCGGCGTGCAGCCGACGTTCACGCAGGTGCCGCCAAACGCCGCGCGTTCGATGACAGCGGTTTTACGGCCGCTTTGACCGAGACGGACCGCGAGCGGCGAGCCGCCTTGTCCGGTGCCGATCACAACTGCGTCGAAATGCTGTGGCATGGCAAATCTCCCGAGGCGTGGGGGCAGGTCGTAGCATCTTACCCTGACGTCTGGTGTTGCCCTTATCGGCGCCCTTCTGGTTGCGCGCCGTTACCTCCGCCGTGTGCCGGCTTGCGATCTGTTTTTGCCCCTCGGGGGCGGTGCTGTCTGGTGGCTTCCGATTGTCCGCGATTGTGCTCAGGCGTGGCAATGCGCTGCGCAGATCAACTCGCGCGAGCGTTGCAGTGCGGCCTGTGCGCCGCGCGTCGCGACCACCCAGCCGACCTGGCCGAGGTTGAAGTCCTGCGACACCATCACTTGCATGAGGGCGACCATCGGCAGGACCACCGATGGTCGATAAAGCTGGTTCATGATCAAGGCTGGCATGGCCGCTCCCGTTGCACAACGCCGTTTCGGCGCAGCGCTGAAAAATACGTTTCGATGGGGAGATTTTAGGGAGGCGGCTGCCAAGGATAAATACTGCGAACGCGAAGTCACTTGTTCGCCAGCGCGAACAATCGGTTCGAAGCCCGGTGGGCGGGCGTTGTGGGCCTGCGGTGTCGGGATTTTCAAGCGCTACGAGCAAGAAAACCCTGCGCTTCACTCAACACGCGAGCATAAGCGCTCGCACTGACCGGCCGGCTGTACAAATATCCCTGCTGCTTATCGCACAAATCGCTCGCAGGAACGCCGCCTGCTCCGTGGTCTCCACACCTGAAGGAGGTCGGGTTTTGCGCCTATGCGAAGCAAGATTTTGTAATCACCCACCTGAAGTCACGCTGTTTTCCGGCGTCTGTGTACTGGCGACTGCACCGATCATTCATTGCATGAAAAAACCTCGCACCGCCCGGACCGCAATGAAAATCTTCCGCCCCACTCTCGTCGCCGCTTTGATGTTGACGTATCTGTCTGCGCACGCCACCAGCTTCGATTGCAACAAAGGGCGCTCGCTGACCGAAAAGATGATCTGCACCGACCCCGCGCTATCGAAATTCGACGACGCGCTGGGTCAGCTGTACTGGAAAGCGCGCCGGCGAGTCGCAAACCGGCGAGCCTTTCTTACCGATAGCGACAGCAAGTGGGCCTGGCGGGAAGCGAATTGCCGCGATGCGGCGTGTCTGGGGGCGTGGTATGCCACCCGGATTGACGAACTGCGACGGTTGATCGAAAGCATGCAAAGCGGGACGACGGGTATTCCGGCTGAACCGCTTCCGCTGCAGCAAGCCGAGACCGTGGTGCTTCAATGTACGGCTGCGAATCCGGGTATCGTGGTGAATGAGCAGTGTTCCACCGTGATCAAGCGGAATGCCCACTGGCGATATGAGCCGCATGGCGGCGATTGGTTTTGTGGACTCGCTATGGTAGGGCCGGTGGATGCGGCCCTGACGCAATGAGATCGCGGTTTTTTTACCTTTTTACCTGCTACTCCAAAACCTCCGCTGAACATCCATCACTTCAGCCTCCACCTCGGCCACCGGCCCCACCACCTCGACCCGCTTCTGACAGTGGTCAAAAACATACCGACAATCCACACTCATCGTCGGATTCTCCGAATGATCGCCCGTCGCTTCCAGCAATCGCTTCTCCGTCATCCCAAACACAACGCGGCCAATATTGGCCCAATACACCGTCCCGGCACACATGCAACACGGCTCGACAGACGTGTACAACGTACAACTCCACAAATACTCAGGCGTAAAATTCAAAGCCGCCACGCGGGCCAACACCGATTCCGCGTGATTGACCGTGTCGACATTGCCCTGCTCCATCAACACGGTCTCCTGATCCGGCCCAATCAGCACCGCGCCAAACGGATGATGCCCCAGCAGCGTCGCCCGCTCGGCCACCCGGCTCGAATGCCGCAAGTGCCGCACGATCTGCTCAGGCGTCGGCGTTAAACCCTGCGGCGGATAAGTCGTCGCCAAGCCGGCGGCGTCAGTCGAAACGGTCAGACTCACGGGCGTCTCCTTTAATAATAGTTAGGCAAACCAATCAATCAGTTACTTCGGCAGCGATCCGTCCACGCCCTGCACGAACCAGTTCAAACGCAACAATTCCGCATCGCTCAGCGACTTGCCCGCTGCAACCTTCACCGCACCGGACTGATCCGCAATCGGGCCGGCAAACGGATTGAACTTGCCGGAGATGATGTCGTCACGTTTCTGATTCAACGCCTTTTGCGCCGTCGGCGAAACCGCGTCCGTGTTGATGTCGGCCAGATCGATCGCCTTCTCTTTCAGCCCCCACCAAACCGGCGCGTTGGTCCACGTGCCCGCCATCACCTGTTGCACCAGATGCGTGTAATACACGCCCCAGTTGCTCACGCAAGCGCCCAATTGCGCGTTCGGGCCGAACTTCTTCATATCGGAATCCCAACCGAATGCGTGGACCTTCTTCTGCTCGGCGGTCTGCATCGTCGCGGTCGAATCGGTGTTCTGGATCAATACGTCGGCGCCCTGCCCAATCAGCGTCTCGGCGGCCTGCTTCTCGAGGCCCGGATCGAACCAGCTATTGATCCAGACCACCTTCACCCGCGCATTCGGATTGACCGAGCGCGCACCCATCGTGAATGCGTTGATATTGCGCACGACCTCGGGCACGGGCACCGAGCCGACAAAACCCAAGGTGTTGGATTTGGTCGTGTAACCCGCGACCAGACCGGCCAGATACGCGCTCTGATACGTCCGTACGTCATAGGTGGCGAAGTTGACTGCCTTCTTGTAGCCGGTCGCATGTTCGAACACGGCGTCCGGGAAATCCTTCGCGACCTTCAATTCGAAATCCTGGAAGCCGAAGCTCGAACCCACGACGATCTTGTTGCCCTTGGACGCCAGATCGCGGAACACGCGCTCTGAATCCGCCGACTCGGGCACGTTCTCGACGCGCGTCACTTTGATCTTGTCGCCGAACTGCGCCTCGACGGCTTTCACGCCCTGTTCGTGCGCATACGTCCAGCCGGCGTCCCCCGGATTGCCCAGGTAGACGAAGGCGATGCCCAGCGGCTGCGTCGTGGCCGCCGCGGCGCTAAACGCCACAGCCGCGCCGAGTGCGGCAGCGAGGACGGTCCGCATGGTTCTGATGCGCAATGAGTGATGCGGCGCTCGCGCCAGCTTTGCTTTCATGTATTCTCCGACGATGGTTTGGAAGATGCCTGCCATAGCGCTCGGGACAAGCCCGGGCAAGGCTCCAGCATAAGGGGCCATATTCGAAGGCCAATTTCAGCGGAAAAATTATTATTCGTTATTTACCCCATAACGAATTCCGTATTCTGGTGTCTCCGGAACATGTTCGATTTCTTCGAACGAGTGCATCGAAAAAGTGGTACGGCAAGCGCCTCACGCAAGCGCAATATCCCTCTCATCAACCCGTAACACTCTTTCGGAGAAACAACATGACCCGCTTCCAGAATAAAGCTGTTCTCGTCACCGGCGGTAGCAGCGGCATCGGCTTCGCCGCCGCCAGGGCTTTTGCAAATGAAGGCGCCCGTGTCGTCATCACCGGCCGCGACGCAGCTGCGCTCGAGGCCGCCAAGGCAGCGCTCGGCGCCAATACCGTGGCACTGCGTAACGACGCCGGCTCGGTCGCCGCGGCTCGCGAACTGGCGGCCGCAATCAGCGACGCCGGCATCCGGCTCGACGCGGTCTTCGTGAACGCCGGCACCGCGAAGTTCGCGTCGTTCCCGGATGTCGACGAAGCGTTCTGGGACGCAATCTTCAACACCAACGTCAAGGGCGCCTACTTTCAGATCCAGGCGCTGTTGCCGCTGCTCAATCGCGGTGCATCGATCGTCATCAACGGTTCGATCAACGCGCATATCGGCATGCCGGCGGCGTCCGTATACGCGGCGAGCAAGGCGGCAGTGATTTCGCTGGCCAAAAACTTGTCGTCGGAATTGCTGCCGCAAGGCGTGCGCGTCAACGTCGTGAGTCCCGGTCCGGTGCAAACGCCGCTGTACGGCAAGCTCGGCCTGGACGCCGCCACGCTCGAAACGACCGCCGCGCAGATTCTCAGCCAGATCCCGGCCGGCCGCTTCGGCACGCCGGAGGAAATCGCCTCGACCGTGCTGCATCTCAGCGCACCGGAATCGGCTTTTATCGTCGGCACGGAAATCATCGTCGACGGCGGCATGAGCCAGCTCTAAAGCGGCGCTCAGGCGAGTCGCGCGTGGCCTCCGAGGCCGTCCGCCGTCACCGACGCATTGTTGAAAGTCCCGGCGCCGGCGCGGCAAACCCGATCTCGCCTCAATGGACCCGAGGCGCCGGATCGACCCGCGACTCGTCAGGCGGCGGCCCGGCGTCGCCAAACAGCTCCGCGCATAAGCCGCGGCCAGTCTCGCTCAGGCGCGCCGTGCCCGTTCCTTCCTCGTTGAAGGTGGTGTCCACGAGGCCACCGCCGACCAGCGCCGTCAACTGCCGCCGCAAGCCGCTCATCGGCACACCCGCCTGCTTGGACAGCCTGGCGAGCGACCACGCGCCGCCAGGCGTTTCCCGATGCGCGCGCCATAACTGCGCCAGCACGGCGAGCAGCACCGGATCGATTTCGTCGTCTTCCATCATGCGTGTCTCCTCGTTCTCTCAAGCCATCTGCGCCACGAGTTCGCCCAGTGTCTTCAGTGCCGCTTCGGTCTGCGCCGTCCACGGATAGCTGTAATTGAGCCGGATGAAGTGGCGAAAATCGTTGCGCGTCGAAAACATCATGCCCGGTCCGATCGTGATGCCGCGCGCGAGCGCCGCCTGATAGAGCCGCATCGAATCGACACGTTCGGGCAATTCCACCCACAGCACGTACCCGCCTTGCGGCGCCGAGGTCCGCGTGCCGGCCGGAAAAAAACGTTGCACCATCGCCATCATGATGCTCGCCTGCTGCCGGTAGACCTTGCGCACATGCCGCAGATGCCGGTCGTAGCCGTCCTGCCTGAGGTAGTCCGCGACGGCGACTTGCGGCACCGACGGCGTGGTCAGCGTGTTGAGAAACTTCAGCTTCTCGACTTGCGCGCGATAGCGCCCCGGCATCGCCCAGCCGATCCGGTACGACGCGCTCAGGCTCTTCGAAAACGACGCGCAATGCAGCACCAGCCCTTTCGTGTCGTAGTTCTTCAAGGTCGAAGGCCGGGTCTCGCCGAAGTACAGTTCCTGATACACGTCGTTCTCGATCACCGGAATTTCGTGCGCGGCGAGCAGTGCGACCAGTTGCCGCTTGCGCGCATCCGGCATCTGGAAACCCAGCGGATTCTGGAAGTTCGGCATCACCATGCAGGCCGCGATCTTCTGCGTGGCGATGACCTCGGCGAGCGCCTCGATATCGATGCCGTCGACCGGATGCGTCGCCACTTCGATCGCGCGCATGCCGAGACGCTCGATGGCGTGCAGCATCGCGTAATAGGTCGGCGATTCGACGGCCACCGTGTCGCCCGGTTTGGCCACCGCCTGCAAGCTGAGGTTGATCGCCTCGGTCGCGCCGAGCGTGATGATGATTTCGTCCGGATCGACCGGCAAGCCGTTCTCCGCATAGCGGCGCGCGATCTGGCGGATCAGTTCGGGGTTGCCGGGTGGCAAATCGTCGATCAGGTTCCAGCTCGCGTGACGCCGCGCAATCGCGTTCGCGTACTGGTTGATGCGCCGCCATGGGAACAGCGACGGATCGGGATAGGGCGAGCCGAGCGGCATGGCGTCGTGCGCGCGGATGCTGCGCAGCGTCGACAACACCAGCCGGCTCACGTCGACCGCGGCGGCGACCGGCGGCGTTTGCGCGGCGGCCTTGCGGCTGTGCCGCGGCTCATCGAGCGCCGCGGCCGTGGCCACGGCGTCGCGCACGAAATAGCCCGACTGCGGCCGGGATTCGACCACCCCGCGGCTTTCCAGCAAAGCATACGCGTGCAGCACGGTCTTGATACTGACGCCGTGCTGCTGGCTCGCCTGCCGCACCGACGGGATCCGCTCGCCGGCCGCGAAGACGCCGCGGCGCACGGCTTCGATCATTTCATCGGCGAGTTTTTCGTACAGTTTCAAGGACCTTACTCAAATAAGCGCATTGGCGAGAGCGCCAGTCTATGACAAATATCAAGCAACTGTATCCCTCGGTTTTCCGATTTTCTGTATGCTGCGCTGCTTTTGGAACACAGTAGGCTTGCATGCATCGGCATAAAAGCCTCGTCAAAGCCACTCTGGCGGCAACATCATGAAGAAACCCGAAGCTCGCATCGAACCGTACACGCACCCCGCAGCCGGCTGGGGCGCGCTCAAGTACGTCGCCATCAACCTCGTCAAGGAAAAGGTGACGGGCGGCAACTACCGCACACTGCTCAAACAGAATCAGCCGGACGGCTTCGACTGTCCGGGTTGTGCGTGGCCGGATCGCGAACACGCATCCACCTTCGAATTCTGCGAAAACGGCGTCAAGGCGGTGGCCGCCGAGGCGACCAGCAAGCGCGTGACGCCGGCGTTCTTCGAAGCGCACAGCGTCGCCGAACTGATGACCCAATCGGATTTCGAACTCGAACAGCACGGCCGCCTGACCGACCCGCTCGTCTACGACGCGGTGCGGGACCGCTACGTGCCGATCGGTTGGGACGAAGCATTCGATCTGATCGCCGCGCACCTGAAGCGCCTCGACAATCCCGATCGCGCCGCTTTTTACACCTCGGGCCGCGCCAGCAACGAAGCCGCGTTCCTGTACCAGTTGTTCGTGCGCATGTACGGCACCAACAATTTCCCCGATTGCTCGAACATGTGCCACGAAGCGACCAGCCGCGGCTTGCCGCATACGGTCGGCGTCGGCAAGGGGACGGTCACGCTCGACGACTTCGAACACGCCGACACCCTGCTGCTGTTCGGCCAGAATCCGGCGACCAACCATCCGCGCATGCTCGGCGAACTGCGCGAGTGCGCTAAACGCGGTGCAACCATCGTGTCGATCAATCCGCTGAAGGAACGCGGGCTGGAGCGTTTTGCGAGCCCGCAGCATCCGGTCGAAATGCTGACGATGGGCAGCACGAAGATCAGTTCGGTGTTCATCCGGCCAAAAGTCGGCGGCGATTTTGCACTGATCAAGGGCGTCGCCAAACGCGTGATCGAACTCGACGACGAAGCGCAGACGTCCGGTCTGGAACGCGTGCTCGACGTCGCGTTCATCGCCGAACACACGGTTGGCTTCGAGGCATTCGCCGACGATCTGCGCGCCGAGCGCTGGGACACCATCGTCGCCGAATCGGGCGTGCCGTTCGACGAGGTGCTGAAGCTCGCCGACATCTACGTGAAGGGCCGTGCGGTGATTTCGACGTGGGGCATGGGTCTCACGCAACACAAGAATTCGGTGCCGACGGTGCAACTGCTGTCGAACCTGATGATGATGCGCGGCAATATCGGCCGCCGCGGCGCGGGCTTGTGCCCGGTGCGCGGGCACTCGAATGTGCAGGGCGATCGCACGGTCGGCATCGAAGAAAAGCCGACCCAGGCGTTTCTGGATCGGCTGGGCGAAGTCTACGATTTCGAGCCGCCGCGCGAACACGGCCTCGACGTCGTCAACACCATTCAGGCGATGCTCGATGGTCAGGTAAAGGTGTTTATCGGCCTCGGCGGCAACTTCTCGATCGCGACGCCGGACACGCCGCGCACGTGGGAAGCGATGCGCTCGTGCGATCTGACTGTGCACATCGCCACCAAGCTGAACCGCAGCCACCTGGTGCACGGACGCGACGCGCTGATTCTGCCGACGCTCGGCCGCACCGAGATCGATCTGCAGAACGGTGTGGCTCAGGGCGTCAGCGTCGAAGATTCGATGAGCATGGTGCACATCTCTTACGGGATGAACAAGCCGGCATCGGAGAATCTGCTGTCGGAGATTGCGATCGTCGCTCGAATGGCGCACGCGACGCTTGGCAGCGCCAAGGTGGACTGGCTCGCGCAGGCAGCCGACTATTCGCTGATCCGCGACGGCATTGCCCAGCTGATCGACGGCTTCCAGAACTATAACGAGCGCCTCAAGCACCCGGGCGGCTTTCATCTGGGCGTGGCCGCACGCGAGCGGATCTGGACAACACCGAGCGGCAAGGCGCAGTTCATGGTGCATGCGATTGCGCTCGACACGCCGATTCATCGCGCGCGCGCGGAGCACGGCGAGCGTCTGATGACGTTGATGACGACGCGTTCGCACGACCAGTACAACACCACGATTTACGGTCTCGACGACCGTTATCGCGGCGTGTATGGCCAGCGCCGCGTGCTGTTTGCCAACAAGGACGATCTCGCGATGCTGGGTTTTGCCGCTGGACAGCGCGTGGATATGACGAGCGTGTGGGCCGATGGCATCGAGCGTCGCGCGGATGGGTTTTTGCTGGTGGAGTACGACATTCCGCGCGGGTGTCTGGGCGCGTATTACCCGGAAACGAATCCGCTGGTGCCGTTGTCTTCTGTCGCCGATGGCGCGGGGACGCCGACTTCGAAGTCGATTCCTGTTTTGCTGAATGCCTCTGCTGTGGAGACGCTCGCAGCTTGACGGTCTAGATCCGGTTTTTTGTCAGATCGCGATGCGTCAGGTATAGGCGCAGGTCGAATTCGATCTGGCGGTAGCCCGGTTGCATGAACTCGCAGAGGCGGTAGAACGCTTTGTTGTGGTCGCTCTCTTTCAGGTGGGCGAGTTCGTGCACGACGATCATTTTCAGGAATTCCGGCGCCGTGTCCTTGAATAGCGAGGCGATGCGGATTTCTTTTTTTGCTTTGAGTTTGCCGCCTTGCACGCGGGAGATGCTCGTGTGAAGGCCTAACGCGTGACGTACGACATCGAGCTTGCTGTCGTAGACGACTTTGTTGATTTGTTCCGCGCCGCGGAGATGTTCGCGCTTCAACTCTGCGCAGTAGTCGTATAGCGCGCGATCTGTTTGCACTTCATGCGTGTCGGGGTACCTCTGGGCGAGGTAGTGCCCGAGTTGCCGGTCGGCTATCAGCTTTTTGACTTTTTCCTGTAGCGGGGCTGGGTAGCCGGTCAGGTATTTTAAGTGTTGCATGTCTGGTTGCGGGTAGCGATTGGTTGGGAGCGTTCTCACAGTAGACCATCACAAACTCCTCGCCAAGTCCTGATAGTTCAGCGCGAGAAAACACAAACGACAAGGCCCGCGCTTCAGGCGGGCCTTTTTCATCGCGGCGCGCGCCGGATGTCTCAGCGTGCCGTCGCCGCGCCGATCACCTGATTTGCCACTGCATCGACGGACTGACGCACGATCCCCACGATCTCGTCCACTTCGGCCCGCGTCGTGACAAGCGGCGGCGCGAAGCCAAGGATGTCACCGTGCGGCATCGCGCGCGCGATCACCCCGCGTTCCAGCGCTGCGGCCGACACCTTCGGCCCAACCTTCAGCGCTGCGTCAAACGGCTTGCGGTCTTCCTTGTCGGCCATGAATTCGAGCGCCGCGAGCATACCCGCACCGCGCACTTCGCCGACGAGCGGATGATTGTCAAACGCGACGTGCAGTTGCGCGTTCAGATAGCCGCCTACCTCGGCCGCGTTTTGCGTCAGGTTCTCGCGCTCGAGAATATCGAGGTTCGCGAGCGCGGCGGCCGCACAGATAGGGTGCCCAGAATAGGTCCAACCGTGTCCCATCGCGCCGTATTCCTGCGAGCCTTTCTCGATCACCTCCCACACTCGCTCCCCAACGATCACGCCCGAGAGCGGTGCATACGCGCTCGTCAAGCCCTTGGCGACGGTGATCAGATCTGGCTGGATGCCGTAGTGCTGCGCGCCCATCTTCGAGCCAAGGCGTCCAAAGCCGCACACGACTTCATCGGAGATCAGGAGGATGTCGTGCTTCCTGAGCACCTGCTGGATCGCGGACCAGTAGCCCTGCGGAGGCGAGATGATGCCGCCCGTGCCCATCACCGGTTCGGCGATGAACGCAGCGATCGTGTCAGCGCCTTCGCGCGCGATCAGCTTCTCAAGTTCCTCTACGCAATACCCGGTGAACTGCGCCTCGCTCACGCCGGCGGGCGCCTGACGATACCAGTGCGGGCAGACCGTGTGCTTCACACGATCGATCGGCAAGTCGAAGTTCTGGTGAAAACTCGGCAGGCCTGTCAGGCTGCCGGTCACGATGCCCGAGCCATGATAGCCGCGCTCGCGCGAAATAATCTTCTTCTTGTTGGGGCGCCCGAGCACGTTGTTGTAGTACCAGACGATCTTGATCTGCGTTTCGTTGGCATCCGAACCAGACATGCCGTAGTAGACCTTCTTCATGCCGGCCGGCGACCAGTCGATGATGCGCGACGACAGTTCGACGATCGTATCGGTCGAGTGGCCGACATACGTGTGGTAATACGCGAGCTCCTTCGCCTGCTCGTAGATCGCATCGGCGACTTCGGTGCGGCCATAGCCGATGTTCACGCAATAGAGGCCCGCGAAAGCATCGATGTAGCTTTTGCCCTGGTGATCCTCGATGCGGATGCCCTTCGCACCCGTCACGATCTTGCCCGGCAGCGCGCCGCTCGCGTGATCGTGTGCATGGGTCGACGGGTGCATGAAGTGCGCGCGGTCGGCGGCAAAAAGTTGATCGAGTTTGGTCATGTGCTTCTCCTTTGATTCATTTCGATTAGAGTGCGGCGGCGGTCAGCGGCAGGCCGAGACCGCCGAGGCAGAAGTATTTCGTTTCGACGAACGGCTCGAAGCCCTCCGATCCGCCTTCGCGGCCGAGGCCCGACGCCTTCATGCCGCCGAACGGGATCGGCGCACCGGTGAACTTGATGCCGTTCACCGATACCATCGCGAAGTCGAGCCGCCGCACGAGCTGGAAGATCGTGTCCACGCGCGTCGCGCAGACGTAAGCCGCGAGGCCGTACTCGGTGTCGTTCGCACGTGCGATCGCTTCGTCGAGCGTGTCGAATGACGAAATTGCCGAGGTGGGCGCGAAGTTTTCTTCGTCATAGATGCGCATGCCGGGCTTAGCATCGGCGACGACAGTCGGTTCGAAAAACCATCCGCCGAGCGCGTGTGGATTGCCGCCCACCGTGACGCGCGCACCCTTCGCCTTCGCGTCGGCAACGCGTGCGGCCGTGGTATCGAATGCGGCCTGATGCATGAGCGGACCGACATCGACGTTCGCGTCGAACGCGGCGCCAACCCTGAGCGAGCGCACCGCTTCACTGTATTGATCGACAAAGCGCTCGTACAGCGGCGCCGCAACAAAGATGCGATTGGCGGCGCAGCAGTCCTGGCCCGAGGTCTGGAACTTCGCACCCACCGCGACACGCACCGCCTGATCGAGGTCAGCGTCTTCGGTCACGATGAACGGTGCATTGCCACCGAGTTCAAGCGCGAGCTTCTTGATGCCCGACTCTGCCGCCGCACGCGCAACGAGACCGCCGACGCGCGTCGACCCGGTGAAGCTCACCGTGCGCACGCGTGAATCCCGCACGAGCGTGTCCATTGCCATCTGCGGCTCGCCGAGCACGACGTTGAACACGCCGGCCGGAAGACCCGCCTCCTCCGCCAACTGCGCAAGCGCGAGCGCGGAAAACGGTGTTTCGTGCGCGGGCTTGACGACCGTCGTGCAGCCCGCGGCGATTGCCGCCGCGGCCTTGCGCGTGATCATCGCGACCGGAAAGTTCCACGGTGTGATCAACGCGGCGACGCCGACCGGCTCCATCACCGTGCCGAGATGTGCGCCATCGATATGCGTCGGAACGGTGCGGCCCGCGAGACGTTTGGCTTCGTTGGCAAACCATTCGACAAAGCTCGCCGCATACGCGATCTCACCGCGCGCTTCAGGAAGCGGCTTGCCTTGTTCGAGCGACAGAATGCAGGCGAGATCATGCTGATGACGCAGGATCAGTTCATGCCAGCGCAACAGCAACGCGCTGCGCTTTTCCTGCGGCACCCAACGCCATGTTTCGAAGGCGTGCTGTGCAGCGTCGACCGCGGCTTCGATCTGTGATGCTTCGAGCATCGGCACATGGCCGATCACGCTCTGATCGGCGGGATTCTGGACAGCGATCGTCGCTGCGCTGTCGCTATGCACCCAGCGGCCATCGACATAGCAAAGCGATTTGAATAGAACGGGATGACCCAGCAACATGAACCTCTCCTGATTTCTGAAAGTGGTGAAATCGATACGTCCCACTTTAAAGCGCTCAACCCTTTCGATTTTTTTGTTATCGACCGCAATATTTGAGTTTTTTTCTGATCCTCACGCGGTTTTCATCAGTTTTTCAGGCCCAGTCCGGCACCTCGTCCGGCGTGCTTTTCACGACCTTCGCAACGACATAGGTGAAGTACCGTTCGATGCCGGGTTCGTCCACGAGCAACGTGTGATCACCTTTAGATGGCCACCGGAATGTTTCGCTCGACGATGTCCGCAACGACGGCCACGGTATCGCCGATCTGCACGAGCCCCGGGAAATGCCGCGCCGCGAGCAGACCCCCGCGCCGCGCGCGGTATTCGACGGCAGGCGCACCGGTTCGCGTCGTGTCGTAGACCCGCGCGAGCACGTCGCCCCCCTGCACGATCTCCCCCAGATCACGGCACATTTCGAGCAGGCCGCTGTGTTCGCTCGTCGTGTAGCAGGTGCCGTCGGGCATGTCGAGCAGGGTGGTCGTGCGATTGACCTCGCCGTTCGCGAACGTATCCCTGTCGAGCACGCCCGCATGCGCGAGAAAGCCGTACACACCCCGCTCGGCGATCGCGACGCTCGCGGCCGTGGCCGATCCGCCGCCGCCGAGCTCCGTCGATACGAACACTTTGCCCGCGTCTTCCACGGCGGTATCGAACAGGCCGACGTTATCGAGCTCGAGCATGCGCATCGAATACGGCGCGCCGAACGCGCGCATCGCGGCTTCACAGCGCGCCTGCTGCGACGCATCCGGCAACACGTGGATCGCGGCGAACGGCACGAAATCGAGCGTCCGGCCGCCCGCGTGGATGTCAAGCACGTAATCCGCGAGCGGCAGCAAATGCCGCTGAAAATAGTCGGCGATCTTCTCGGTTACCGTGCCCTCGGGCTTGCCCGGAAAGCTGCGATTCAGATTGCCCGCATCGATCGGCGAAGTCCGCGTACCCGCCTGGAACGCCGGAAAATTCATGACCGGCACGACGATCACACAGCCGGTGACATCGCCCGCCTTCAACGTCGAAGCGAGTTTCGACAGCGCAATCGGGCCTTCATATTCGTCGCCGTGATTGCCGCCCGTAAGAAGCACGGTCGGTCCTTCGCCGCGCCTGATCACGGTGATCGGAATCATCACCGCGCCCCAAGCGGAATCGTCGCGCGAATACGGCAGTTTCAGGAAGCCGTGCTGCTCGCCGTCGGCGAGCAGGTCGACCGTTGGCTGAATCGGAGACGCACGCATTCGCTCTACTCCTTCACGAACAGTTTGCGAGGTGTATTGCAGAATGTTTCGACACCCGTGTCCGTAATCAGGATGCTCTCCGTGATTTCGAGGCCCCAGTCGTCAAGCCACAGCCCCGGCATAAAGTGAAACGTCATGCCGGGTTCGAGGACTGTCTTGTCCCCCGGACGCAGGCTCATCGTGCGCTCGGCCCAGTCAGGCGGATAGCTCGCGCCGATCGGATAGCCGCAGCGACTGTCCTTCTCGATGCCCGACTTGCGCAGCACCGCGAAGAACGCGTTGGCGATGTCCTCGCACCGGTTGCCCGGCCTGGCAACCGCAAGGCCCGCTTCGATGCCTTCGACCACGGCC
This sequence comes from Paraburkholderia sp. SIMBA_030, assembly GCF_046535245.1. NCBI lineage: Bacteria > Pseudomonadati > Pseudomonadota > Betaproteobacteria > Burkholderiales > Burkholderiaceae > Paraburkholderia > Paraburkholderia sp. SIMBA_030. The sequence goes on along the minus strand of NZ_JAWRXB010000023.1, from coordinate 104,227 downwards.
TTTTCCGCTTCGATGAAATGCTGCGGCGGGCGGCCGAGGTATACGGTGCGCGATTGCGGGCAGTGGTAGCGCTTGAAGCAGCCCGCGATTTCGAAGAACGTGCCGGCATTGGCCGTGAACGGCGAATCGTCCCAGGTCAGGTGCGGCGCCGCCGCATCGGAGCCCGTCGGCAACAACGGCACGATGGCCGGATAGTCGCCGCCATGACCCTCCACGCCCGTGATGCCGGCCACATAAATCTCGGCGACGAGATCGCTCTTTTTCATGCCCGGCTCGATCTTCTCGACAATGCGCGCATGCATCTTCTCGACGATCCGCGCCGCAACGCGCATGTACTCGATCTCGCGCGGCGACTTGACCGCGCGCTGCCAGTTCACGAGCGCGGTCGCGTCGACCCACTGCGTATTCGGCAGGTTCCTCGCAAGAGACGCATACGCCGCGGCGCTGAAGTAGTAGTTGTCCATCTCGACGCCGATGCGGCACCTGCCCCAGCCGCGCGGCTCGATGACTTCGCTCGACAGATAGTCCATTGGATGACGCGCCGGCGACTGCACGTAGTGATCCGGATAACCGACGATCTGATCGTGCGCCATGAACACGGTGCGCTTCGCGCCGTTCGCGTCCTGCCCGCGGCCGAACCAGACCGGTTCGCCTTCCATCGCCAGCAGCACGCACTGGTGCACATAGAACGACCAGCCGTCATAGCCGGTCAGCCATGCCATGTTGGTCGGATCGGTGACGATCAGAAGATCGATTCCCGCTTTCTGCATCGCGCGCCGCGTCTTCGCGATGCGCGCGTCGTACTCGCTGCGTTCGAACGGCAGGCGCAAAACCGGCGCGCTTGCCTTCGGTCTTTCCTGTTGCGTTATTTCGGACATCGTCCCCTCTTCAGAGCGTCACGTCGTTGTTGAAAATGGTTCCTGCGCCGGCTTCGCGTGCACGCGCGATCGCGAGCGCGGCGATCGCCGTGTCCTGCGCGCCCGTGCCGGTGAGATCGCAGATCGTCACGTCAGCGTCGCTCGCGCGGCCGGTTGCCTGCCCTGCGATGACCTGACCGAGTTCGGCAAACGTCGCATCGGCGGCAACCACACCGGCATCGATTGCGTGATGCAATTCGCCGAGCACGCGGGTCTGCTGCAGGCGGTCGCAGATGTAGCGCGCTGCCTTGAACACGGCGGGCGCGAGTTCGTTCTTGTGCTCCGCATCCGAACCCATCGCGGTGATGTGCAGGCCGGGATGCAGGTCATGCGCGCGGATCAAGGGTTCGCTGCCCGGTGTGGTCGTGACGGCAATATCCGCGTGCTTTAGCGCGTGATTCACGCTATCCGCGACTTCGCATCGAACGCCTTTGATATCCTGCGCGAAGCGTGCGGCGCGGTTCGGATCGCGCGCCCATACCGTTACGTGCTCGATGTCTCGCACGAGCATCAGCGCTTTCAGTTGCAATCGCGCCTGCTCGCCTGCGCCGATCACCGCGACGCGCGTCGCATTGCGCTTCGACAGCCAGCGCGCGGCAACCGCGCCCGCCGCCGCAGTGCGCACCGCGGTCAGATAGCCATTGTCGAGCAGGACAGCTTCAGTCAAGCCCGTGCGCGCCGACAACACCAGCATCAGTCCATTGAGACTCGGAAGCCCGAGCGTCGGATTATTGAAGAAACCCGGGCTCACCTTGATCGCGAAGCTTTCGAAGCGCGGCAGATAGGCCGTCTTCACGTCGACTTCTCCCGCATATTCGGGAATGTCGAGGCGAAGGACCGGCGGCATCGCGACGGCTTCGGTCGCGAGCGACCGGAACGCGGCTTCGACCTGCTCGATGGCGGCGAGATCGAGCGGCACGAGCGTGCGCAACTGCGCCTCGCCGAGGATGGAAATGGACGACATGTCACAGTACTCCGATGAGACGGCGATGCAATTCGATATCGATATTGCCGCCACTGACGATAATCACGAGCGGTCCGCTCTCGTCACCCAGCACGCGATCCAGCACGGCCGACATGCCGACAGCCGCAGCACCCTCGACGACGAGACGCTCCTCGCGATATGCATGCACGATGCCGCGCGCGATCGATGCTTCATCGAGCAGCACGACACGATCGATGAGGTTGCGTGTCAGCGCGAACGTGTGCCGGTTGTCGAGTCCGATGCCGCCGCCGAGCGAATCGGCAAGCGTTTCGACTTCATCGACGAGCACCGGCTTTCCCGCCGCCAGGCTCGCGTGCATAGCGGCGCCGCGCGCCATCGTGACGCCGATCATCCGGACTTTCGGCTGGATGCTTTTCGCCGCAAGCGCGACACCGCTGAACAATCCTCCGCCCGATAAGGGCACGACAACCGTCGCGACATCGGGCAACGCTTCGAGAATTTCCAGGCCAATGACGGCTTGCCCCGCGATCACGCGCGGATCGTCGAACGGCGGCACGAATGCGAAGCCTTCTTCGCGCACAAGCCGCATCGCCTCGGCCTGCGCATCGTCCTGACTGTTGCCGGCGATCACGATGCGCGCGCCGAGCGCGGCGACGGCATCGACCTTGTTCTTCGGCACGAGCGACGACATGCACACGGCCGCCTCGATCCCGAGCGCGCGCGCTGCGTGAGCGAGCGCCCGGCCATGATTGCCCGTCGATGCGGTCACGACACGCCTCACGCCCTGTTCCGCGAGTTCGGCGAGCGCGTTCGTCGCGCCGCGCAGCTTGAAGCTGCCGGTCGGCTGAACGGTTTCGAGCTTGAAATAAACCGGTGCGCCGACGATCCGTGCAAGCGCCGGCGACTCAACGAGCGGCGAGCGGCAGACGCGCCCTTCGATGCGTTGGCGCGCGCGATAGACATCGGCAAGCGAGATGGCGGACATGTGGCGGATGCGTTGAGTTCCAGTGCAACCGAGTCTAATGTCCTAAAAAATCCTTTCTGATTGTCCTAGTTCATTTCAGGTGAAATCGTGCACGTGCGGATATTGTTCGAATACGCCGCGAATCGTTTCGACAGCTGCCCTGAACATGCTTTCGCTTACCTCCGCGCCAACGCACAGACGTACTGCGTTCGGTTTATCCGCGCCGCGCACGACAAACGGATCGGGCGAGGTCAGCGCGATGCCGCGATTGCGCAGTTCGCGGGTGATGCGATCGGCCTGCCAGTTATCCGGCACGCGCAGCCATACCGACAGCGCATGCGGATGACTGCCGAGCACATAGGAGCCGAGCACGTCGCGCACCACCGCCTGCCGTGCGGCAAGCCGTTCGCACCGCCTCGCGCCACCGCTCGTTCACTGTTGCCTCCGTCATCGCCTGCTTTTCACGCCTCCATAGTGGTGCAAAAGGCGGTTCGAAAATTATTGTCCTAGAGCAATCGGAACAAATATATGGCTTTGTATGCTGCACTCATTGCTGTGTTGCGCGACAAGGGAAAACGGCTTCCAGCAAGGCTTCTAAGGGTTTGCGAGCATTTTGGCAAGAGCGCTGGAGCTTAGTACGGCGCGGCGCAAGCAATCACGCGATGAAACACGAACCACGAGACGGGATCTACATGAAATCCAAGCGAGTATCTGGAATGCTGGGAGCACTTTGTCTCGCAGCAACGGGGCTGGCGGTACATGCGCCGGCCGCGAACGCCGAAACCACGCTGCAGCGCATTCAGCGCACGGGCGAGGTGCGCATCGGTTACGCAAACGAAAGTCCGTTCGCCTACACGACGCCCGACGGCACCGTGACCGGCGAATCGCCCGAGATCGCAAAGAAGGTCTTCGCGAAGCTCGGCGTGAAGAAGGTCGATGCGGTGCTGACTGAATGGGGCGCGCTGATTCCCGGCCTGCGCGCCGGCCGCTTCGACGTGATCGCGGCAGGCATGTACGTGACGCCGGCGCGCTGCACGCAGGTGGCGTTCGCCGATCCGCAATACCAGATCCAGGACTCACTGCTGGTGCTGAAAGGCAACCCGAAGAATCTGCACAGCTACGCCGACGTGGGCAAGCAACCAGACGCGAAACTTGCGGTGATGGCCGGATCGGTGGAGCTGGGATATGCGCGCGAGTCCGGCGTGAAGGACCCGCAGGTGCTGCAAGTGCCCGACACGACCGCGCAGTTGCAGGCGGTCCGTGCCGGTCGCGCCGATGCCGCAGCCGGCACGGAGCTGACGATGAAGGGTCTCGCCGCAAAGGGCGGACCGCAAGTCGAGGCGATCCAGAAGTTCACCGACGATCCGAAGCACACGGGCTACGGCGCGCTCGCGTTCCGCCCCGAGGACACGGATCTGCGCGACGCCGTGAACAAGCAGTTGCATGCGTGGCTCGGCACGGATGATCACTTGAAGACGGTCGCACCGTTTGGCTTCGACAAGAACAATCTTCCGACCAGGAAAACCGCGGAGCTTTGCGGCGGCTGATGACCGAACCCGGCGCGCAGCGGTCTCGTGCAGTAGCGCGCCCCCCCCCAATTGACGGCGTACCGTAACGCGTCGGAAAGAATGGAAGCCAGGAACCGCCATGCGTGAACTCATGCCCCTGTTGATGAAGGGCACCCTTGTCACCATCGAGATCGCGATCTGCAGCATTCTGCTCGCGATCGTGATGGCAGGCATCGCTACCGCGCTGCGCACGGCGCCATGGCGAGTGGTGCGCTGGATCGGTAACGTCTATGTCGAGGTGTTCCGCGGCACGTCCCTGCTCGTGCAGCTGTTCTGGTTCTTCTTCGTGCTGCCGCTGCCGCCCTTTCATGTCGAACTGACGCCGTTCACCGTGGCGATCGTCGGCCTCGGGCTGCACTATGGCGCGTACGGCTCGGAGATCCTGCGCGGCGCGCTGCGCTCGGTACCCGGCGGCCAGTATGAAGCTGCGCTCGCGCTCAACATGCCCGCGAAGACGCGCATGCGCCGCATCGTGTTGCCGCAGGCAATGATCAACGCGCTGCCGCCCGCCACCAACCTGATGATCGAGTTGCTCAAGGGCACGTCGCTCGTGTCGCTGATCACGCTCTCCGACCTCACGTTCCGCGCGCGCCAGCTCGATGAAGCCACGTTCAAGACCGCTGGGATATTCACGCTGACGCTCGTGATCTACTTCGTGCTGGCGCAGATCATCGCGACCGTGATGCGTCACTTCGAACGGCGCGTCAGCAGTCACATCGTTCGCCGCACCGCGCCGGGGATCGCCAAATGACCCATCTATTCGACCTGCAATACGCGCTGCACATCCTGCCCGACCTGATGCGCGCGTCGATGTACACCATTGGCATCACGCTCGTCGGATTTGCCGTCGCCCTCGTGCTCGGACTCGTCCTCGCGATTCTGCGGCGCAGTGAAATTCAGGCCATATCCAAGACGACCGCGCTCATTGTCGAATTCATTCGCAGCACGCCGCTCCTGATCCAGGTGTACGTGCTCTTCTATGTGGCGCCGATCTATGGCATCACGATGTCGGCGCTGACCGCCGGCACGATCGGCATCTCGGTGCACTACGCGTGCTACGTGTCCGAGGTTTATCGCGCGGGCCTGAACGGCGTCGCGCGCGGCCAGTGGGAAGCGGCGTGCGCGCTTTCGCTCTCGCCGTGGCGCACGTATAGCGGAGTGATCCTGCCGCAGGCGATCCGCTCGGTCATTCCCGCGCTCGGCAACTATCTGGTCGCGATGTTCAAGGACACGCCGGTGCTCTCCGCGATCACGGTTGTCGAACTGATGCAGCAGGCAAAGAACATCGGCTCGGAGACGTTTCGCTATCTCGAACCGATCACGATGACTGGCCTGTTCTTTTTATTGATCAGCGTGACGTTCGCCTCCGGCGTGCGCCACCTCGAACGCCGCCTGAGGCTGCCATGAAATCGAATCCGCAGGTCTTCGCAACTCACATACAGCCAGGTGGTGAACGGTGATGCAAGTTCAGGAGCAGCAGATGAAACGGGATCTCGACCCTGCACTCGGTGCAGCAGCCGGACAAGCGCAAGACGCCCTGCCGATGGTCAGCTTCAAAGGCGTGACGAAACGCTACGGTTCACTCACGGTGCTCGACGAGCTGAACCTCGACGTGGCGCGCAACGAGAAAGTCGCGATCATCGGGCCGAGTGGCTCAGGCAAGTCCACCCTGCTGCGCGTACTGATGACGCTCGATCCACTGACCGATGGCGTGATCGAAGTGGAAGGCGAACCGCTCACGCACATGTGGCGCAACGGCGTGCTCGTGCCCACTTCGGAGCGGCACGTGCGGCAGGTGCGCAGTAAGATCGGCATGGTGTTCCAGAGCTTCAATCTCTTTCCACACATGACTGCGATTCAGAACACCATCGAAGCACCGTTGCACGTGCTCGGCATGTCGAGGAAGGATGCGACCGAGCGCGCCCGCGAGCTTCTCTCGATGGTCGGCCTCGCCGACAAGTGCAATCACTATCCGTCGCAGTTGTCCGGCGGGCAGCAGCAGCGCGTGGCTATCGCGCGCGCACTCGCGATGCGCCCGAAAGTCATGCTCTTCGACGAAGTGACCTCGGCGCTCGATCCCGAACTGTGTGGCGAAGTGCTGAACGTGATCCGCAAGCTCGGCGAGGAGCACAACCTGACGATGCTGATGGTCACGCACCAGATGGGCTTCGCGAAAGAATTCGCCGATCGCGTATGCTTCTTCTCACAGGGCAAGATCGCCGAGCAGGGAACGCCACAGCAGTTCTTCTCCGCACCGCAGCAGGAGCGGACGCGGCAGTTCCTGCGCGCGGTGACGGAGGCAATGTAGGCACGGCCCGGTTCCTGGGCGCGGTGTTCAAGGGTTTAAGGAATTTCCAGGAATCGGGCGGAATACTTTCTGGTGCCGGGGACCGGACTCGAACCGGCAAGCCGTGAAGCGGCGGATTTTAAGTCCGCTATGTTTACCAATTTCATCACCCCGGCAAGGGCGGACGCGATTCTACCATTGTGCCGCGAGCGCACCAAACTAGCCGGAGCCGCGCCAAACGACCCACGGCCCAGGCGGCACGCCGCAATTTTAGCGTCATCCGGGGGTCACAGACCCTGCCGATAATTCCCCCGACGAAAACGTTTACATCTCGGGCGGAAACAATGATCCCAACGATCAAGGATGTCGCTGCACACGCGGGTTTTTCCATCGCCACGGTCTCGCGCGCGATCAACGCGCCGCATACCGTCAACCCGGTCACGCTCGACAAGGTACGTCAGTCGATCGACGCGCTCAACTTCCGTCCCAGCCCGCTAGGCCGCCAGCTGCGCAGCGAGCGCACGCGCCTCATCGGCGTGGTGCTGCCGACGCTCGCCAACCCGGTGTTCGCCGAATGCCTGCAAGGCATCGACGATCTCGCGTCGGCGCAAGGCTACCGCCTGATGCTGATGACCACCCAGTACGACGCCGACCGCGAACGCCACGCCATCGAAACGCTGCGCGAACACCGCGTCGAAGGCCTGATCCTGACGGTCGCCGATGCGGACACGCATCCGCTGCTCGACGATCTCGACCGCGCCGGCCTGCTGTACGTGCTGATGCATAACGACACGGTGCGGCGTCCGTCGGTCTCGGTCGACAATCGCCTCGCCGCTTTCGACGGCGTGCGCATGCTGATCGCGCACGGCCATCGCCGCATCCTGATGCTGGCAGGCACGCTGGCCGCCTCCGACCGCGCCCGCCAGCGGCATCTCGGCTACGAGCAGGCCATGCAGCAGGCCGGCCTCACGCCCGCGCCGGCGCTCGAGGTCGATTTCAACGCCGACGAACTGGCGCCGTCCGTGCTCGCTCATCTGACGAGCGGCCCGAACCGGCCGACCGCCCTCTTCTGCAGCAACGATCTGCTGGCGATGGTCGTGATGCGCGGCCTGCGCCGCGCACGTCTGCAGATTCCACACGACATGTCGATTCTGGGTTTCGACGGACTCGCGATGGGCGAACTGCTGTCGCCGCCATTGGCGAGCGTCTGCGCGCCGAATCGCGAGATCGGCTGCTCGGCATGGCGGCGGTTGCTGGCCCGCGTGACCGGCACATACGACGCATTCGGTGAAACCTCGCTCGCGCTGACCTTGCCGCACACCTTGCGCGAAGGCGCCACCATCGCGGCAATTTCGAACCTGAGCGCAGCCTCGCCGGCACGCGCCACAGAGCGGGCCGCGAGGCCGTTTGCATGACCCCGTTTGCATCAGTCCGTTCGTATGACTCCGCTTGCATAACGCCTTTAAACCTCGAACCACTCGCTCGCTTCTTCCCTGGAGACCCGCTGTGATCCGCTCTTCAACACGCTTGGCTTCGCCGATCAAACCCCTCTTGCGCCGTCTCAATCGCACCGTGGCCACCGCGCTGTCGGCTTGCGCGATCGTCAGCACGGCGCTTGCGATCGTCTCGCCGCAACTCGCCCACGCCGACGAAACCGCGATCTGCTACAACTGCCCGCCCGAATGGGCCGACTGGGCAAGCCAGATCAAGGCGATCCAGCAAAAGACCGGCATCCGCGTGCCGTTCGACAACAAGAACTCCGGTCAGTCGATTGCGCAATTGATGGCCGAGCAGAAGAGCCCGGTCGCCGACGTGGTGTACCTCGGCGTGTCGTCGGCCTTCCAGGCGAAAGACAAGGGTGTGATCCAGCCGTACAAGCCGGCGCACTGGGACGACATTCCCGCGAATCTGAAGGATCCGCAAGGCTACTGGTTCACGATTCACTCGGGCACGCTGGGCTTTTTCGTCAACAAGGACGCACTCGAAGGCAAACCGGTGCCGCGTTCGTGGGCCGACCTTCTGAAGCCCGAGTACAAAGGCATGATCGGCTACCTCGATCCGTCGAGCGCGTTCGTCGGCTATGCGGGCGCGGTCGCGGTGAATCAGGCGCTCGGCGGCACGCTCGACAACTTCGAACCGGGCCTCGACTGGTTCCGCAAGCTGAAGGCCAACGCGCCGATCGTGCCGAAGCAGACCGCCTATGCGCGCGTGATGTCCGGTGAAATTCCGATCCTGCTCGACTACGACTTCGACGCCTACCGCGCGAAGTACAAGGATCACGCGAACGTCGAATTCGTGATTCCGAAGGAAGGCACGATCTCGGTGCCGTATGTGATGAGTCTCGTGAAGGGCGCGCCGCACGATGCCAACGGCAAGAAGGTGCTCGATTTCGTGCTCTCCGACGAAGGCCAGAAACTGTGGGCCGATGCCTATCTGCGTCCGGTGCGCGCCAATGCGATGAGCCCTGAAACCGCCGCGAAATTCCTGCCGGCCAGCGACTACGCGCGCGTCAAGCCGGTCGATTTCGGCAAGATGGCCGAGAAGCAGTCGAGCTTCGGCGAGCGTTATCTACAGGTGATGCATTGAACGACATCACGTTCCCGCTGCGCTGGCGCATCGCGTTGATCGCGCCGGCGCTGGCGGTTTTCATCGCGTTCTGGTTGCTGCCGATGGGCGCGCTCGCGCAGATCAGCGGCGACGGCCACGCATTCGCGACCTATCGCGCGATGCTGACCAATCCGCGCTACATGTCGAGCCTCGGTGCGACCATCGTGTTGTCCGCGGCGGTGACGGCGGCGACGCTGGTGCTCTCGGTGATCGCCGGCTTGCTGCTGGCGCGCCGCGAGTTTCCGTTAAAGCGCACGCTGCTCGCGTTGCTGACGTTTCCGCTGGCCTTCCCCGGTGTAGTGGTCGGCTTCATGGTCATCATGCTGGCGGGGCGCCAGGGCTTGATCGGCGCACTGTCGTTGAAGCTGACCGGCGACCGCTGGGTGTTCGCGTATTCGATGAGCGGCCTCTTTCTCGGCTACCTGTACTTCTCGATTCCACGCGTGATCGTCACGGTGATGGCGTCGGCGACCAAGCTCGACGCCTCGCTCGAAGAAGCCGCGCGCTCGCTCGGCGCGTCGCCGTGGCGGATCACGCGCGACATCGTGCTGCCCGCGCTGTCGCCGGGTCTGATCGCGGCGGGCGCCGTGTGCTTCGCCACCGCGATGGGCGCGTTCGGCACGGCCTTCACGCTCGCCACCGACATCGACGTGTTGCCAATGACCATCTACACCGAGTTCACGCTGAACGCGAACATGATGACCGCTGCGGGCCTGTCGATCGTGCTCGGCATCGTTACGTGGCTCGTGCTCGCATTCGCGCGCAGCGTGACCGGCTCGGCCGTCGCGGCCAGCGCGTGAGCGGCGTTTCCAAACCGGATGACAGGACCTCGATGAATTCGATCACTGCCCCAATCCAGCCTGGCGCCAAGCCGCGCTCGCGACTCAGGTGGCCGACCTCGCGCACCGTGCTCGCAGCCGGCCAATGGCTCGTCACGCTGCTGCTGTGCGCGTTTCTGATCGTGCCGGTCGTGATGTCGATCGTGGCCGGACTCACGGTCAACTATTTCAAAGGCGTATCGAGCGGACTCACGCTGCGCTGGCTGATCGAAGTGTGGACGCAGTATCACAGCTCGGTGTTTCTGTCGCTCGAAGTGGCGGCGATGACCCTGCTCATTACGCTCGTGACCGGCGTGCCTGCCGGCTATGTGCTCGCGCGCAGCAAAACGCGCCTGTCGCGCATCGTCGAAGAGTTTCTGGTGCTGCCGATCGCGCTGCCCGGGCTCGCTTCGGCGCTCGCCTTGCTGGTGGTCTACGGCGGTTTTACGATGTTCCGCATGAGCGTCGCGTTCATCGTCGTAGGGCACGTAGTGTTCACGCTGCCGTTCATGGTCCGCGCGGTCGCGGCGGTTTGCGCGAGCAGCGATCTGCGCACCCTCGAAGAAGGCGCGGCCAGCCTCGGCGCGAGCTTCCTGCAACGCTTCGTGACGATCGTGTTGCCGAATGCGCGGCCGGGCATTGTCGCCGGTGCGCTGGCGGTGCTGACGCTGTCGATCGGCGAATTCAACCTGACGTGGATGCTGCACACGCCCGATACCAAGACGCTGCCGGTCGGTCTCGCCGACACCTACGCGTCGCTGCGCATCGAAATCGGCAGCGCATACACGATTCTGTTTTTCATCATGACGATGCCCTTGCTCGTCGCGATGCAATGGCTCGGCGTCGATGCGACCGGCCAGCGCAGCGTGGCGAAAAAGCGCGTCGCTGTCTCCCGTTCGAAGCCGATACCGACGTCCACGCCATGAAACTCGCCTCCGTTCCCATCACGCTCACGCAATGCGCGAAAACATTTCGCGGCACCCGCGTGCTCGAACCGCTCGATCTGCACATCGGCGCCGGTGAAACACTGGTGCTGCTTGGGCCGTCCGGTTGCGGCAAGACCACCACGCTACGCATGATCGCTGGTCTCGAAACACCCGACGCCGGCGGCCAGATTGCATTCGGCGACGAAGACGTCACCGCGCTGCCGATCGAAAAACGCCAGGTCGGCATGGTGTTCCAGAGCTACGCGCTGTTTCCGAACCTGAGCGTGCGCGGCAACGTCGGCTACGGACTGAAGATCAAACGCGTGCCGGCGGAGACCGCACGGCAACGGGTCGACGAATTGCTCGCGATGATGCGTCTCACAGCCCACGCGGACAAACCGATCGACCAGCTCTCCGGCGGCCAGCGTCAGCGTGTCGCACTGGCGCGCGCGCTGGCTGTGCAGCCGCGCGTGCTGCTGCTCGACGAACCGCTGACCGCACTCGACGCCCGCCTGCGCGACACCTTGCGCAGCGAGATGAATGCGCTGCTGCGCGAACTCGGCATCACGACTGTCTACGTGACGCACGATCAGGCCGAAGCGATGGAACTCGGCGACCGGATCGTCGTGATGAGCGCCGGGCGCATCGAACAGATCGGCTCGCCGCGCGACATCTACTATCGTCCGGCGAACCGGACGGTCGCGCAGTTCGTCGGTACGATCAACCGGCTGGCGGGCGAGCGCCGCGACGGTCTGTTGACGACGACCGGCGGCGCCGTGCCGCTTCCGTCTGGCCGTGTCCACGCGAGCAGCGATAGCGACGCGCACGAATTTTTCTTCCGTCCCGAGGATGCCTATCTTGCCGACCCGGCCAGTGCCCACTTGCGCGGCAGCATAGAAAGCACGGCGTTTCTCGGCGAGCGCACCCGGCTGACGATCGGCGGCGCCGCACCGGACGCGTTGCTGATCGACGTCGCGGGCCGCGTCGAGCTGGCGCGCGGTACGCCGGTCGGCATCTCGATCGCGCAGGACGCGCTGATTGCGCTATCGTGACAAGCCCGCATCGCATTTTTGCGCGCCATAAACAAGGACATCCCCATGCTGCTGGCTCAAATTAGCGACTTGCACATCAAACGGCCCGGCGCGCTGGCCTATCGGCACGTCGACACCGGCGCCTGCCTCGCGCGCTGTATCGCCGCGCTCAATGCGCTGGATCCGCGTCCCGATGCGGTGATCATGACCGGCGATCTGGTCGATCAAGGCGATCCGGAGCAGTACGAACACCTCAAGACGCTGCTCGCGCCGCTCGACATTCCCTACTACCTGCTGGTCGGCAATCACGACGAGCGCGCCGCGTTGCGCGCGGCGTTCCCCGATCGGGCGGAGTTGCAAGGCGGCGGCGAATTCGTGCAATACGCGGTCGACGTCGGTCCGCTGCGCGTGATCGCGCTCGATTCGATGGTGCCGGGCCAAAGCGCCGGCAATCTGTGCGACGCGCGGCTCGCGTGGCTCGCGACGCAACTCGATGCAGCGCAAGGCAAGCCCACGGTGGTCGCGTTGCACCATCCGCCGTTCGTGTGCGGGATCGCGCATATGGATGAACTGCGGCTCGATCCGGCCGCGGCGGACAAACTCGCCGCGTTGATCGCGCGCTATCCGAACGTCGAGCGGGTGATCTGCGGACATGTGCATCGGCCGATGTTCGTACGCTTTGGCGGCACGATCGCGTCGGCGGTGCCGGCGCCCGCGCATCAGGTCGTGCTCGACTTGCGCGACGACGGGCCCTCCGCGTTCGCGATGGAGCCGCCTGCGTTCGCGCTGCATCGCTACGACCCGGCGACCGGCATGGTCACGCATCATGCGTATGTGGATGCCGCCGACGGGCCGTATCCGTTTTACGAGCCAGAAGGCGAGTTGATCGACTGACGGCGTGGCCGGTTCAATTGACGACGAAGGTCGCCTGCACGCGCCGGGACAGCCTGAAATACGGTATCCCAAGCGCGGCGGCGGCGACGGCCTGAATGAAACCGTCGAACGGCATCGCGATGCCGATACCGATCGCGTGGCTCATGGCGTCGCCGAGCAGGTAGGCGCCGGTCCGCATGACGACGATCGCGAACAGCCAGGCTTGAACCTGAACCGGAAAGCGCGCCGATTTGCGCGAGGCGAGCAACGCCGGCCAGCCCGCGCCGGCGACGATAAACACGCCGATGATCACGTCGAAGCCGACTGCCATGATCACGGTGCGATACCAACCGTGCGTTTCGGGTCGCACGAACACCGCGAACAACTCCCATTCGAGCATCAGTTTGAGCGGATCGCGCAGTGCGATCGCGGTCGAGATCGTCCATGCGGCGAGGCAGGGTAAAACCACCAGAAGCCAGCCGCCGAAGGCCTTCGGTTCGAGTTTTGTTGTTGCTGTCATGCAGTCCGTCACGTGATGAGTCCTTGAGCGCGCGACGATTCTACGAACGGAAAGCGAACGACCATCTCGTTTTTGCGTGGACGGGTCAGCGCCACCGGCGCATGGCTTGCGGCTCGTAAGCGCGGACCGTGACCGTCAGCACGATCCGCCCTGCTCCGGTATGATCGGCACGCTTGAGGACCGCGCATGGGCCGGTCCATCGACGGCGCTTCTCATGTCCGCTTCCGACACCTCTTCTTCCGCATCCGCCGACCGCTCGTTGCGCGGCCTGTTGTTGCTGCTCGCGACGATTGCAGGCGTGGCCGTCGCGAACATTTACTACAACCAGCCGCTGCTCGATAACTTCCGGCAGTCGTTTCCGGACAGCGCGTCGTGGGTCGGCGCGGTGCCGGCCGTGACACAGCTCGGCTACGCGGCCGGGATGCTGTTGCTGGCGCCGCTCGGCGACCGGTTCGATCGACGCCTGTTGATCCTGTTGCAGATCGCGGGCATGTGCGTCGCGCTGGTGGCGGCGGCTGCGGCGCCGACGCTGCCGGTACTGATCTTCGCGGGCCTCGCGATCGGCGTGCTCGCCACCATTGCGCAGCAGGCCGTACCGTTCGCGGCGGAACTGGCGCCGCCGTCGCAACGCGGCCACGCGGTCGGCACTGTCATGAGCGGCTTGTTGCTCGGGATTTTGCTGGCCCGGACCGCTGCGGGTTTCGTCGCCGAGTATTTCGGCTGGCGCGCGGTATTCGGTGCTTCCGTGGTCGCGCTGCTCGTGCTGGCGGTGGTGATCATCCTGCGTCTGCCGAAGAGCAAGCCCACTTCGACTCTGCCGTACGGCAAGCTGATGGTCTCGATGTGGCATCTGGTGGTCGAGCATCGGGCGTTGCGCGAGGCGTCGCTGACGGGCGCGGCGATGTTCGCGGCATTCAGTATTTTCTGGTCGGTGCTGGCGTTGTTGCTGGCGGGCGCACCGTTTCATCTTGGACCGCAGGCCGCCGGGCTATTCGGGATTGTCGGCGCTGCGGGCGCGATGGCCGCGCCGCTGGCCGGCAAGTTTTCCGACCGGCGCGGGCCGCGCACGATTATCACGATATCGATCGTGCTGGTGGCGATATCGTTTTTCGTGTTTGCCTTATCGGCGAAGAGCATTGCCGGGTTGGTGATCGGCGTGATCGTTCTTGATGTCGGTGTGCAGGCGGCGCAGATTTCCAACCAGTCCAGAATTTATGCGCTGAAGCCTGACGCGCGCAGCCGGGTGAATACGGTTTATATGGTCGCCTATTTTATTGGCGGAGCCATAGGGTCGGGGGTCGGCGCTTTAGTCTGGCCGACTTTTGGATGGATTGGGGTGAGTGTTGCCGGGTTGGTTTTTGTCGGGCTCGCGGCATGGAATCATTTGCGGCTTGCAGCCGGGGATAGAGTTTTGGGGTAGTCGGTTTGCTTGCGGAGCAACGACCCATCAAACGGGACGCTTCTTCCGGTAATCGAACCAGAAAGACAGACCCACGCTTGCCAGAATCACCACGGTGGCGATCACCGTCGAATGCGTGACAGGCTCGCCGAGCAGCAGCGCGCCGAGCGCCACCGCGACCACCGGATTCACATACATGCAGCTGCTGGCGATGATCGGACTGGTATGCCGGATCAGAAAGCCATAGGCGACATACGCGGTCATCGTCCCGATCAGCATCAGATAGAGGAACGCCAGCACCGGCAGGAAATGCACCTCGAGCATCCGTTCGCCCGATATCCACGCGACCATCGTCGACATCGCACCGCCGAGGCCGATCTGCAACGACGTCGATAGAAATAGATCCGACGGCAGCTTCAGGCGCCCGGCCAGATGCGCGCCGCCGGCCCAGAACAATGCGCCGCACAGAATCGCGAGGCTGCCGCCCGCTGAGCCCGACGCGTTATCGCCATGACTCAGGATCGCAATCCCAACCAGCCCAAGACCGACCGCGAACCACTCGCCCCTGCCGATCCGCCGCCCCGCCACCGCCGCGATTACCGTCGCGAATAAGGGCACGGTGGCGACCATCACCGCGGCGGTGCCGGTGCCAACGGTGCGCATCCCGTAGGCCAGCATGCCGCTCGACAAGCCGACCAGCATCGTGCCGACGATGCCCGCGTTGCGGATTTCAGCGAAACGCGGCCAGACCGGGTCGCGGCGCGCCGCAAAGACGAACAGCCCGATCCCGGCAAACAGGTTGCGCAAGCCGGAGAGCAACAACGGCGGAAACGAACCGAGCGCCACGTGCACGGCAAGATACGTCGAACCCCACACGAGATAGACGACGGCGAGCGCGAGCGCGATCTGTCCGTTGCGGGACTGCGGCAAACGGATCGCCAAACCACGCGGGAAGCGCAGGGAAATACGCGAAAAGCGACTGGGAAATTGCAGCGACATGCGTTCAGCCCGCCAATGCCGCTCGAGGCGCTGCGCCTCCGCTGAAGACCCTGTGGCGGGATGGCGGACGCCGCATCGGCGATGCGGTCTGACGGGCGAGGCTGGCGGACATGTTGGTGGAACGGAAGGACGAAAGATGGCCAATGGGGCCACAACGCCGCGGCGCTCGACGGGAATCGAGCCACGGCTGACACGCGCCAAACGTCTGGCGCGACGTCGCATTATGCAGTAAGCGCACACCGCGCCGCTTGAAAGAATCGTAACTTTTTGGCGTACTTGCAACAAAAAAGCCGAGGACGTCTCCCCGGCTTTTACGTGCTGCGACGTGCTGCGATCCGCCGCGCTCAAGCTATGCGATCAGCATCGCACTGATGTCTCAGTTGGCCATGGCGCCCGACGCTTCGTGTTTCATCGCGTCGCCGCCTTTCTTCATCTTGTCGTGCTTCATCGTGTCCTTCTTCATGGTGTCCTTCGACATGTTGTCTTTGGACATCGTGTCCTTCGACATCGTATCGTTGGACATCGCGCCGCTTGCCTGCGCGAACGCGGCGCCGCCGCTGGTCAGGAGGGCGACGGCCATTGCTGCGATTGCGAATTTTTTCATGGGGTAACTCCGTTTGTTGTGGATGAGTCAGAACCGGCCTGGGCCGGCGTGTTTCCGAAGCCTCTGCCGCTCGGGGTCGCGCATTCGACTCCACATGCCCGACCCGCGCGCGTCAGGAGCCTCCGAACCAGTTGTAGCCCTGGTCGACCCAATAGCCGCCGGGGAACGTGTTGGTGACGAACATCTCGACGATGTGCTTCGGATTCTTGTAGCCGAGCTTGGTCGGCATGCGCAGCTTCATTGGAAAACCGTATTTCGCCGGCAGGCGCTCGCCGTCGTACGAGAACGTGAGGAGCGTTTGCGGATGCAGCGCGGTCGGCATGTCGATGCTTTCGTAGTAATCGTCGGCGCATTTGAAGCCGACATACTTCGCGCTGGTGTCCGCACCGATGCGCCGCAAAAAGTCGGCGAACGGCGTGCCGCCCCAGCGGCCGATCGCGCTCCAGCCTTCCACGCAGATATGCCGCGTGATCTGCTCCGCGTGCGGCAGCGCGTACAACTCCGGCAAGGTCCAGACGCGCTGGCCGGTCACGAGGCCGCTGATCTTCAGCTTGTAGTCCGAAGCATCGACGTCGGGCACCTCGTCGATGCCATAGAACGCGTTGAACGGAAACGGCCGCGTGATCTGCGCTTCGGTGTAGGTCGGCGCGAGCTGCTTCGGATCGAACAGCGCGGCTTGCGCGCGGTCGTTCAGGCGCGACACCATCATCAGAAATTTGTTGACCGATTCGTCGTCGGTCAGAGAGCAGCCGGTCAGCAGCGACAGACCGCCGAGTGTCAGCAGCCGTTTGCCGAACAGCCGCCGCGACGGCATCGCGAGTTCGCGTCGTGCGTCGATCAGGATCGATTCGCGGTCGAGTTTGTTAGCGGGTTTCATGATTGGATGTCCTTAAGCTGGGCTCATCGTCCGCGCAACATCGCGAGAAGCGAGCGCGGCACGAGTGCCACCATCGCCAGATGCACGACGATGAAAGCGGCCATCAGCGACATCGCGCAGAAATGCACGATGCGCGCGTTATCGTAGCCGCCCATCAATTCGCGCAGCAGCGGGAACTGCACCGACTTCCAGATCGCGAGGCCCGACAGCACCAGCACGATCAGATCGCAGACGACGAACAGGTAGGCGAATTTCTGCACTGCGTTGTAGACGCGCAGATCCGCGTGCGAGAGCTTGCCGGTCAGCGCAGCAATGAAGTCGTGCAGGATGGCGCGCGGCGAAATCGGCAGGAACTTGTGCACGAAGCGTCCGCTTATCAGGTTCAGCGCGAGGTACAGCAGGCCGTTGAAGACCAGCAGCCACATCGCCGCGAAATGCCATTGCAGCGCGCCGCCGAGCCAGCCGCCGAGGGTGATCGCCGGCGGAAACGTGAAGCCTGGAAAGATCGGCGAGGCATCGTAGATGCGCCAGCCTGACAGCATCATCACGATGGCCGCCAGCGCGTTGAGCCAATGCGTGACGCGCACCCACACCGGATGAATCGTGCTGCTGAGCGGCGCCGCGGGCGGCGCGGTTTTGCTGAGTGTGTGAGGGGTTGCCATGAGAATCTCCCGTGAATGGAGGCGCGGCAGCCGCGGCGCGATCAACGGCAGGCGGCCAGTTCGGCCACTTGCAATACGTCGCCGGTCGCGGCGTTTTCGACGAAGGCGACCACGCCGAAGCGGTCGGCCGATGCGGTCGTGCCGACGTCTGCACCGTCGATACGGATGTCGCGATGGATTTGCGCGGCTCCGGCGACCAGCGGCACTGGGCCGATCCATTGCCGCACCACTCTTTCGTGATGCAGTGTGACGCCGCTGTTTTCGCCGGCGCGCACTTGTGAGGTCAACGCGTTTTCATACACTGCTATGTATGCGTTTAGCGTGTCCGCAGATCTGATCGCGGAGTTGACCGCTTTGGCGGTGAATTGTGCGTTGACGTTGAATGCGCCCGTCGCTTGTGGTTTCAGTTCGAGGGCGACGTTGGCCTGCGCCGGTTCGGCTACGACCTTCTCGATTCGGTTCTGGAAACTGGCCTGTTGCGACCAGCTGCGTAGCTCGCGGCCTGATACGAAGATTTCGGGCGTGTAGATCGTGTGCCCGCCGGCCAGGTCAGTCAGGGTTTGCTGACGTTCGGTGAAACGATGCTGCGAGAAGCGGTCGGTCCAGCCCAGGCTATTCCAGTAGTCGACGTGAAGTGCCAAGGGCACGATGCTTTGGGTGGCGCCGCTGTTTTTCCATTGGCTCAGCCAGCTGTCGGCTGGAGGGCAACTGCTGCAGCCTTCGCTGCTGTAAAGCTCCACTAGCGCCACGCGGTGGGATGGGCTGCGGGACGTGCACATGTCAGCGGCGGCTTGTGCCAGGCCGCTGGCGGCGAGCGTTGCCAACGCGATTGCTAGCGCGATCGCTCGCGTGAAAGGCCGATTGGCTCGGCGGGTCGGTGCAGTTTGCATGGCGTGCTCCATCTGGATCTGCACGTTTGTCGAAGGTGGGGGCCGGTTATGACAACCGGCTGGATAATATTTTTATTTTTTCTTTGGGCGCGCCACGGAAGGGGGCTCGTTGCACGGGTTGGCGTGCGATTGGGTTTTGGTGCTTTGCCGCCTTCCGTGGCTGGTGTTTGCTTATTGTGCGCCTTGTAAGCGGTCAATCGTAACTGACCACCACCGTCACCCGCGTCTGCGCATCCACCCCATTCCCCTTCCTGGCAGAAAGCGACAGCACCCCACCATCGCGGCCGACCCGATAATGCCCATCCCGCGCAGCGGCAAAAACACGTCCAGCGCGATCGACAAACCGCGCAGCAATGGCATCGTCCCGCGCCGCCGCGCCGCCGTTCACCTGCAAGGCAACATCGGCACCCGTCGCCACCCCCGGCGGCGCATTGAAAGTCAGCGTCACGGCCGACGCCCCACGCTTAACCTGCACGCCAGCCAAGCCAACGCCCGCGGCCGGCGCGGCGGAAATCTCAAGCTGCGGCGCCACAATCGCCCCCGAAAAGGCAATCGCCCCACCTCTCGAAGCCGTCGCCACAGCCGGCCCGGCAAACAGTGCGGCCATCGCCGCCACCGTGGTCAGCGCTCTGAATCGCCATGCTCTCGTTTTCATCGGCACATCCCCTTACGTCGTCTAAAACGGCATCGCGCCAATCAATGCCGCCCGTCGCGCTACCGGGCGGCAACCGCCCCTACCATCGGGATAACGGCACAGGCCGCGGCGCCCTTGAACGCGCCGCAGCGAGAATCACCTCTGCCGCCCTGCCCCGTTGCGCCGGGAGGAAGCTGGCCTGCGCGGCTTTGGCCGCCATCGCGCTTATGACCGGGTCAAGAGACGTCCCGGCTCGTGCTAACATTCACCTTTCGATTGCGCCTATTTCGCTTACATCCGGCGCTCACCTGAACTTCTTTCTTCATCCGCCGGTCCCCGATGCATTCTCCGATCTCCCGTGTCTTCACCCGCTTGCGCCTGCGCCGCGCAACCGGTTGCGCACGCGCGGACATCATGCCGCATCACCTCGGCCAGCCGACCCGAACGCTCCCGCTTCCCGCCGCCCGGCGCCCGATCTGAACGCTGCTCCCCCTTCACCGGAGCCTCGTCGTCGGGTTCCGGGCCGATCTCATCCGCACGCTGTCCCCTTACATGCAGAGCGAATTGGAGAACCCGTCATGAAAAAGACGAAAACCTGTTACCTCACCGAACTCGACGTCGCCCGCCTTGAAAAGCACGCGGCCGCGCCCGGCGCCGACGCCAGCTTGCAACACATGCTCGACGACGTCCTGGAACGCGCCGTCATCGTCGACTCGCGCGACATTCCGGCGAATGTCGTCACGATGAATTCGCAAGCCACGCTAGTCGACGAAACCAGCGGCGAGCATATGACCTGGACGATCGTCTATCCACCCAACGCAGACTTCGCGCAGGGCTGCCTGAACGTGTTTTCGCCGCTCGGCCTCGCCTTGCTCGGCGCCAAACGCGGCGAACGTATCCGCTTCACGCCGCCAAGCGGTACGGAAAAAGTGCTGAAGCTCGAACAGATCCTGTTTCAACCCGAAGCCGCCGACGATTTCACGCTGTAAGCCACCAACACGGACAAACGCGATCACAAACGCGCTTGCGCGGCGCGCCGCTGGTGCGCCGCCGCTGGTGCACCGCATCAAGCCTGGCAACCCAATCAACTTAAGAATAGTCCGCAGCCGAGCGGTGTTATATCCGCCGTTCATAATTTCAAGACAGGTTGCCAAGCAGCGTCCAGCCGGTGTATCGTGTGCGCTGCTAACGCGGGGGTCCTGCGTCGCACGGAAGTTGGAGGTCCGTGTTGCGTGGGTGAGAAATACCCTTTGAACCTGATCTGGATAATGCCAGCGCAGGGAAGCGTACGGATTTCGCACCCAGGTCTAACGTTTTATCCATCGCGAATCCGACAACTTCCATCTCGTCTCCTGCTTAGCGGCCCCACATTGCTTTGCATGGGACCAGAGTAAGTGCTTTGCGCCAACTCTGGTCGACCGCACAGGAGATAAATGCATGAACGCCAATCCGAAGTTTCTTTCCGCCGACGCTCACGTCGATGAAGCCGCTGTCGCCCCTTTGCCGAATTCCCGCAAGGTCTATGTGAGCGGCTCGCGCCCCGATATCCGCGTGCCGATGCGCGAGATCTCCCAGGCCGATACGCCGGATAGTTTCGGCGGCGAGAAGAATCCGCCGGTCTTCGTCTACGATACGTCGGGCCCGTACTCCGATCCGGACGCCAAGATCGACATTCGCGCGGGTCTGCCGGCGCTGCGTCAGCGCTGGATCGAAGAGCGCGGCGACACCGAAGCGCTAACCGGTCTTTCCAGCGACTTCAGCCGCGAACGCGCCGCCGATACCGCCACCGCCGATCTGCGCTTCCAGGGCCTGCACCGCACGCCGCGCCGCGCCATCGCCGGCAAGAACGTCTCGCAGATGCACTACGCGCGTCGCGGCATCGTCACGCCGGAAATGGAATACATCGCGATTCGCGAGAACCAGCAGCGCGCCGCGTATCTGGAAAGCCTGAAGACCAGCGGCCCGAACGGCGAAAAACTCGCGGCGATGATGGGCCGCCAGCATCCGGGCCAGGCGTTCGGCGCGAGCGCGTTCGGTCCGAACGGCCTCACGGAAATCACGCCTGAATTCGTGCGCGAAGAAGTCGCGCGCGGCCGCGCGATCATCCCGAACAACATCAACCACCCGGAAAGCGAGCCGATGATCATCGGCCGCAACTTCCTCGTGAAGGTGAACGCGAACATCGGCAACTCGGCGGTGACTTCGTCGATTGGCGAAGAAGTCGACAAGATGACCTGGGCGATCCGCTGGGGCGGCGACACGGTGATGGATCTCTCGACCGGCAAGCACATCCACGAAACACGCGAATGGATCATCCGCAACAGCCCGGTGCCGATCGGCACGGTGCCGATCTATCAGGCGCTCGAAAAGGTCAACGGCCGCGCTGAAGACCTGACGTGGGAAATCTTCCGCGACACACTGATCGAACAGGCCGAACAAGGTGTCGACTACTTCACGATCCACGCGGGCGTGCGTCTGCAATACGTGCCGCTGACGGCCAAACGCATGACCGGTATCGTCTCGCGCGGCGGCTCGATCATGGCGAAGTGGTGCCTGGCTCACCACAAGGAAAGCTTCCTGTACGAGCACTTCGAAGACATCTGCGAAATCATGAAGGCGTATGACGTGGCCTTCTCGCTCGGCGACGGTCTGCGTCCGGGCTCGATCTACGATGCGAACGACGAAGCGCAACTCGGCGAGTTGAAGACGCTCGGCGAACTGACGCAGATCGCGTGGAAGCACGACGTGCAGACGATGATCGAAGGTCCGGGCCACGTGCCGATGCAGCTCATCAAGGAAAACATGGACCTGCAACTGGAATGGTGCGACGAAGCGCCGTTCTACACGCTGGGACCGCTGACCACCGATATCGCCCCTGGCTACGACCACATCACCTCGGGCATCGGCGCGGCGATGATCGGCTGGTTCGGCACGGCGATGCTCTGCTATGTCACGCCGAAGGAACACCTTGGCCTGCCGAACAAGGACGACGTCAAGACCGGCATTATCACGTACAAGCTCGCCGCGCACGCCGCCGACCTGGCAAAGGGCCATCCGGGCGCGCAGGTGCGTGACAATGCGTTGTCGAAGGCGCGTTTCGAATTCCGTTGGGAAGACCAGTTCAATCTCGGTCTTGACCCGGACAAGGCACGCGAGTTCCACGACGAAACGCTGCCGAAGGATTCGGCGAAGGTCGCCCACTTCTGTTCGATGTGCGGTCCGCACTTCTGCTCGATGAAGATCACCCAGGACGTGCGCGAGTTCGCCGCGCAACAGGGTGTCACCGACGACGAAGCGCTGCAGAAAGGCATGGAAGTGAAGTCGATCGAGTTCATGAAGAAAGGCGCTGAGATTTATCAGCGGCAGTAAGGTTCGGCAAGGTGGGCGCAGCGTCGCGCGCCCGCTGCTGAACCGCCCACAAATCACCTGAACGACCTGAATCGCTGCGTTGCAGCGTCAAAGCCCGCCACCGGTGGGCTTTTTGCATTTCCGGAAGAGCAGGCACGGCGCATGCTGCTCGATGGGAAACATTTGATTACGAAACCGACAGTTCGCTGACAAGCGCACACATCCAGATACGGGCTGCGGCGATAGCATCGAATGAAAGGACGGCGCGAGCTGTCCTGTTCTGAATAACCACTGGAGTAGGCATCATGAAATCGATTCGTCAGATCGGTGCCCTCGCGGCTATCGTCGCGGTTGTCGCGAGTCTTTCGGCGTGTGAGGGCATGACCACGCGGCAGCGCGACACGGCGATCGGCGCAGGCGTCGGCGGCGCGGCGGGTGCCGCGATCGGCGGCAACGCGCTTTCGACCCTCGGCGGCGCAGCGGCCGGCGGCATTATCGGCAATCAGGTCGGCAAGTAGATAACCTGAAGCGAGCCGCGCTCGTGGCGGCGGCTCGCGCATGGCCGCAAGCGCCGCGACTACTTGGCCAAGGCATGACGCCGGCCGCTTCGAACACGCTGTGCAATGACGTGAAATAAGCCGTTACGGTTTTGCAATCCCGCGCGGGCGACCGCGGCGTAAGCTCATGGCATGGCGCCCAGACAGCGGCGTCCGATGCAAACAGGAGCGCGTCATGAAGTCCCACGTCATCAATACGCTCAGCGCGATGAGCCAGCGGCTGCCCCGTCGCACACCACGTATTTCACGGATGGGTATTGCGCTTGGCGGCGCCGTTTGTGTTTTGACCTTATCCGGTTGCTATTACCCGTACGGTTACTACCCGTACGGCTATTACCCCTACTACGCTACCGTCCCCGCCGCTGCCGCACAACGCGAAGTGCCCGAGGGGACGAACGGCACGGCAGCACAAGCTCAATCCGCCCAGCAGGCACAAGCCGATGCGCAAAACTCGCCGCCGGCCTATGTCGTCGCGCAACCGCCGCCGCCCGTCTACGTTGCGCCGGCCTACCCCGCTTACTATCCGCCGCCCGTGTATCCGGCTTACTACGGGTACCCCGGCTGGTATGGACCCGCCCTGTCGATCGGCTTCGGCTACTCATGGGGCGGCCATGGCGGCTGGCATGGCGGTGGGCATGGCTACCATCACTAAGGTCCTGTTCGCCCGTAGTTTCCCTTCTTGACGCGCCGCGCCCGGGTTCTATGCTTGGGGTTGCCACACGCAGTACCCGTTTAAATAAGCGCCCCGGCGCGCCCGTCATACGCGCCGCCGACGCCCATCCGTCAGGCCAGAGCGACGCGCCCGGTAGTGCGTAGTCCCGCGTCGCGTTCGAATAACAACGAAGGAGACGCGATGTTTCACCAACTACTCACGCCCGTCGGCAATTCGCTATTGCTATCGTTCCTCGTCGCAGTACTGCCGATCGTCGTCGTGCTGCTGTTGCTTGGCTGGGCGCGCCGGCCGGCATGGCAGGCTTCGCTTGCCGGTCTGATTGTCGCGTTGATCGTGGCGATCTTCGTCTGGCAGTTCCCGGTGCGGCTCGCGATCGATTCGGTGGTCGCGGGCGCGGTGTTCGCCTGCTGGCCGGTCATGTGGATCGTGTTCGCGGCGATCCTGCTCTACAACATCGCGCAGCGCTCGGGCCGCTTTGCGGCGTTCCGCATGTGGATGACCGACAACCTGCCGAACGACCGGCGCGTCGTGCTGGTGGTGATCGGCTTCTCGTTCGGCGCGCTGCTCGAAGGCATCTCGGGCTTCGGCACGCCGATCGCGATCACCAGTTCGCTGCTGATCCTGCTGGGCTTTCCGACGCTCGAGGCGCTCACCTTCACCTTGATCTTCAACACCGCGCCGGTCGCATTCGGCGCGCTGGGCGTGCCGATCACGGTGCTCGGCGCGGTCACGCACTTGCCGGCCGACTCGCTCGCCAAGATGGTCGGCCGCCAGCTACCGTTCTTTGCCCTCCTGCTGCCGTTCTACGTGATCGGCATATACGCGGGCTTTCGCAACATGCTGCGCGTGTGGCCAGTGCTGCTGGTGTCGGGCGCGAGCTTCGCGCTGACGCAGTTCGTCGCGTCGAATTACGTGAACTACAGCCTGACCGACGTGCTGTCGTCGCTGGTGTCGCTGCTCCTGACGATCACGTTCCTGCGCGTCTGGAAACCCGCCGCCGATCCGCAATTCGCCGTCAACGTCGACCGCGTCGGCGAGGTGCGTGGCAAAGTCAGCGGCGGGCAGGGCTGGTATCCGTGGATCATCGTCTCGGTCGTGGTGATCGTCTGGACCATCGCGAAGATCTTCCTGATCGGCGACGTCAAGGTGCCGTGGCCGGGACTCGACAAAGCCGTCTTCATTACGCTCTACAACACGCCGTACAGTGCGGTGTGGGACTTCCAGCCGCTTGGCACCGGCACGGCGATTCTGGTGGCCGCCATCATTACGTCGCTCGTGGTGGGATCGGGCGTGCGCGAATTCGGCGCGGCAATCGTCGATACCTGGGTTCAGACGCGCATCGCCATTCTCACGGTGGCGACGATCGTCGGGCTCGCGTATCTGATGAACTACTCAGGCCTGAACTACACGCTCGGTCTCGGTGTCGCGTCGGTCGGACCGTTCTTTCCGCTGGTGTCCGCCTTTCTCGGCTGGGTCGCGGTGTTCCTGTCCGGCAGCGACACGTCGGGCAACGCGCTGTTCGGCAACCTGCAAGTGGTGGCCGCCAACCAGTTGAACCTCAGCCCGATTTTGATGGCGGCGACCAACTCGTCCGGCGGCGTGATGGGCAAGATGATCTCGCCACAAAACATCTCGACAGGGGTGGCGACCACCGACCTCAAAGGCAAGGAAGGCGTCGTGTTCGCAAAAACCTTCAAGCATTCGATTCTGTTGACGGTGATACTCGGCCTGCTCGTCTGGCTGCAGCAGAACGTCTTGCAGGGGATGATTCCACACTGAATGCTGCGTGTGTTCATCGGCGGGCGCGCTTTTCGAGTGGCGCGCCCGGTTTGTTTTCGGCCGTCCGTCTGTCTGGCCCAGAAGGTTTGCGGAAGTGGCGCGCTGCCGCAATAAAAATTCACATGCATCAATCGCCCGCCCCATCGCGCCTGCGTTGCCCGCTGCTCCGCCTCACTTTCATTGCAATTTTTCTCACATCAGCGTGAGAATTACTCGCTTTGCGCGTGCCCCGACTGCGCTTACGATCGCACTATCAGACGCCTTTCATCCC
The DNA here is from genome assembly GCF_046535245.1 of Paraburkholderia sp. SIMBA_030. Classification (NCBI taxonomy): domain Bacteria; kingdom Pseudomonadati; phylum Pseudomonadota; class Betaproteobacteria; order Burkholderiales; family Burkholderiaceae; genus Paraburkholderia; species Paraburkholderia sp. SIMBA_030. Next base: position 78,077 of record NZ_JAWRXB010000023.1, on the reverse strand, counting down.
CCGAATCTTGCCGTTTCATTCCAGCCTGAAACGTTTCGTGCAACTGCGCTGCTACGATGCGCTGGCGTCTCGACTCAACCGCGCGCGGCGCTACCACAATGAATTCTAGAAACCTGTTGCAGTTGCTGATCCTTGCCGCCCTATGGGGCGCGTCGTTTCTGTTTATCCGCGTCGGCGTGACCGACTTCGGCGTCGCGCCGCTGATGGCGCTGCGTGTCGGCATCGGCGCGGCCTTCCTTGCGATCGTGCTGATCGCGCGACGGCCACTGCGCCAGTCCGCAACGACGCTGCGCACGCGGGCCTTTCCGCTGCTGGTCGTCGGCATCCTGAATTCGGCCGCGCCCTTCTGTCTCTTCGCGTACGCGGAGTTGACGCTGTCGGCGGGTGTCACGTCGGTGATCAATGCAAGCACGCCGCTGTGGGGCGCGCTCGTCGCGTTTCTATGGCTGCGCGATCGCCTGAGCGCGCTGCGCACGCTCGGGCTCGTGATCGGCTTTCTCGGCGTATTGATGCTAGTGTGGGATCAGATCGCCGCGCCGAACGGCTCGGCCGCCACGCCGCTGACGACCGCGCTCGCGGCCGGCGCCGCGCTCGGCGCCACGCTGCTGTATGGTGTCGCCGCCAATTACACGAAACGGCACCTGACCGGTGTCGACGCATTGACTGTCGCAACCGGCACGATGACCGGCGCCACAATCGTTTTGCTGCCGCTTGCCGTGATCTACTGGCCGGCCGCGCCGATCTCGCTGCATGCGTGGGGTGCGGTGATCGCGCTGGGTGTCGCGTGTACCGGCGTCGCGTACATGCTGTTCTTCCACCTGATCGCGGTGGCCGGACCGGCACGTGCAATCACGGTGACCTTCGTGATCCCGATCTTCGGCATTCTCTGGGGCGCGCTGTTCCTCGGCGAAAGCGTGTCGCCCGGCATGCTGGAAGGCTGCGGCGTGATTCTGGTCGGCACCGCGCTCGCTACCGGCGTGATCAAACGGCTGCCGTGGGTCGGATCGCGCCGTGCCGACACCTGAATGCCCGCCTCGGCGACGCTCTCAGCATCGCCGCATCTGCTGATCGCATCAATTCCCGCGCCCCAAAAAATAGCCCGCACTCCAAATGGAGTGCGGGCGAAACCATCGCCCTACGAGGATAGGCGACGAGGCCACCGGGGCCGCGCGCCACGCGCGCAGGCCGTCATCGGGCGAAGCACCGGTTCGTCGGGCGGTGCTGGAATGATCTGCGAACCGCCGGGCTGTGACTCGCCGCAAAATTCACGTCGCGTATGCTCATCCGGCCCCGTGGGTCTTACTCAGCAGCTTGCATGCCAGTTGTGAAAATCCCACGAAAAATGGTTCGCAAGACATTGATTATTATTAGAATTCCCTGCGATCTGAGAGGCTGGTGAGGCGCAATCGAAGGCGTTTCGGGCGCTTCGGGAGTTACGTCGCCGGCGTAACGTCACGTTACATGCGGCCACACGCGGCGGCCGCGAGGCGCTGCTTCAAGCGCTTGCGAACCGTTGGTGAACCGCTTTGATTTCAAGGCGTAGATCATTTCGTGCGCTGCGCCGTAGGCCGCATCCGCAGGCCGGTCGGCCGCCGTGGTTCGGGCGGAGCCAGTGCGGCGCCGCACACGAGTGCCAGGACGAGCAAGCTCGCCACCAGATCCAGTAAGGAATCACGTCAAACATGGCCAACCCCCGTTGATAAGCCGGTTTGTACCGGTATGCCTGCACGGAAGCAAAACGCATGCGCAGCAAGGCACACGTCCACGGCCAATGGCGCGAGGCATAAAAAACCCGCCCGGTTTGCATGCCGGGCGGGTTTTCAGATAGCGCTTTTGCGTACTACGACTTCGTTCAGTGCAACTGGTCGACCATCAGACTCATGATCTGCTTGGCCGGCGCGCTCTGATCGATCTGTCCCTTGTCGTCGACCACTGCCACACGGGTCTCGTTCGGCGTCACCGCGCGCACGTTCACGCGATACTGCCTGGCGACCTTTTCCTTCTTGCCGTGGAACACCTGGCTCCAGAAACCCTGCTCCGCCGAGGTCATATCCTTCGGATCGACGTAGCGCACGAAGTACAGCCCCCGGCTGACATCGCGATCGTCGACGGTGAAGTTGCTGCGATCGAGCGCGAGACCCACGCGCAGCCAGGCACGGTCGTACGGTTCGCCGAGCGTCAACTCGGTGGACGAGAACTGCGCCGCGGTATTCGCCGAGCCCGCGTCAGGCATTGGCTGCTGTGCCGACAGCGCGACGTTTTGCGCCGCGGCGGCCGCAGCCGCCGACTTCGCACCCGCCGTGGCGGCATTCGGCGCCGTTTGCGCGCCGGCCGGCGACAGGTCGGCGCTTTGCGTGCCGCCCGACTTGACCCGCGAATCGGCGAGCGCCAGCGAAGCCATCAGGCGCTTCAGATATTCGGTTTCGAGGCCGGGATCGTTCGGCTTCGGTTCCCACTTGCTCGATTCGTTGTTCGTGCCAGTAAGCGCCTCGCGCATGCCTTTCTGGCTGACGAACACATAGGTGCCGCCGTTGGGCGCCGCTTCGAGACGCGTGCGGTATTTGTTGCGTTCCGAGGTCACGTAGCTGTTGCCCATCGCCTTCGACAGCGTGCCGCGGATCAGGCCTTCGTTGATCTGCGCGTGAGTTTCGTTCCAGTCGGTTTCCATCACGCCCTTGTCGCGCTGGTCGACCACCAGCAGGAAGCCCTGTTCCTGCCAGAAACGGCGGATTTGCGCCCACGCCTGGTCGGGCGCCTTGTTGTCGATCACCAGCCAGCTTTCGCTGCCGTCGCGCTGGATATGCATGCCGGTAACGGGCGGCACGACGGCCAGGGTGTTCGCGACCGGCGCTTGCGCCTGCACCTGCTTGAGCGTGGACAACGAGGTTTCGCCGCCTTGCGGGGGCAATGAACGCTGATCGGACGTCTCATCGATCATGTTCGGCGGTACGGCAAGTGACACCTGCTTCGATTTCGAGTCGCTCTTGTAGTCGATTTTGGTCGGCGACGAGGTACCGCAGCCGGCGACCAGCCCGCCTGCCATCAGCATTACTGCAAACCGCTTGGTAAGACGAAGATCAGTCATGTTCGGGGAATCCTTCCGCTACGCCACGGCAAGTTTCCGTGGATCAACCCGACATTTTACCGATCCCGGCGGCACATGTGCAAAAAGTGGGGTTTGCCGGCGAATTGGACAGCGCGAGGCGGGCGAAACACACGCGGCGATTGGGTCCGGGCAAGCCGGCAAGGTCGCCGCGTCCGGTGACCTTGCCGGCATCCCAAAACGGTCCGGCGCCGAGTTCGGCGGCTCCCTCGGCCGCTTTATCGAGCGGCCAGATTTAACAGTTCACAACACTTCTTTTTAGCCTGTCAGGCACCCCCTACATCGTCGTCAGAGCGTTGTTTTAAAAGACGCTTTCCGGCCTCGCCGACCGCCGATTTTGAGATTACAGAATGCAGCTCGTATCCCGCCCTACAAAGGTCAGGAACCCTGAGTGTTATCTTGAATTGACTATCTTGATAAAAATTCGCGGGCTGCCTGCGAGACACATTGCCATGCCAAATCCTTTTTTCCGACCAATGGTCAGCGCCTGCGTGACGGTGCTGATTCTGCTGCTCGGCAACGCCGATGCGCGCGCCGAACTGGGCGGCACGATGCCCAGCCAGACAGATCCAGCGGTTGCCGGGGCCTCGTCACAAACCCTGCTGAACGGCGCCATGCGCATGCGCACGCTGACCGATGCGGGCAATACCACGCTCAACGAATACGCGTCGAGCACGGGCCGGATCATCGCTTACACCTGGCAAGGCCCAACGATGCCCGATCTGCGCGCGCTGCTGGGAAAGTACGTCGACTCCTACCGGGCAGGCGCTGCCGCCTTGACGGCGGGCGGCAATCTGCACGCTTCGCGGGTGGTCCGGCCGGACGTGATCGTCGAATCCGGCGGGCCGATGCGCGGCTATGTCGGACGCGCGTGGCTGCCGGCGGCCCTGCCGCCCGGCGTCACGTCCGACGACTTCCGTTGATTGACGGGACTCCATAACGAGACAGACGCCATGAAGACACCCTTTCATCTCCACCCCCTGCTCCTGATCTGCACCTCACTCGCCGGCTGCGGCGGTGGTGGCGGCAGTTCCCCGGCTACCCCAACCCAGGCCAGCCCGGCCAGTGCCGCGAGCGCGCCGGCCGACGCCGCGCCCGCCTCGTCACCATCCGGAACTTCGGTAGCGGGCACATCCACCTCCGTGCCGCAGTCGACCACGCCCAACGTTCAGCCGATCACGGTAAGCACCGCGCCGGGCCTGACGCGCAACATGCTGACGACCAGCGTCACCGTCTGCCAGCCCGGCACCGGCCATTGCGCGACGATCGACAACATTCAGGTCGATACCGGCTCGCACGGCTTGCGGATTCTCGCGTCGGCGCTGCCGGCCAGCCTGCCGCTCGCGGCGGTCGCGACGGTCGCGACGGTCGCTTCAGGCAGCGGCATCGCCGGCGAGTGCGCGGTGTTCGGCGGCGGCTACGCGTGGGGCTCGGTGCGCAGTGCGGACGTCCGCATGGCCGGTCAGTTGGCCGCGTCGCTTCCGATCCAGCTGATCGCCGACTCCGCGCTGCCGAACGTGCCCACCGACTGCGCGGGCTCAGGTCCGGCGATGCTGACCGTGAACAGCCTGCGCGCCAATGGCATTCTCGGCGTCGGCCTGTTCGCGGCCGACTGCGGCAGCGGCTGCGTCAATGCTGCGCTGCCCCGCTGGTATTACAGCTGCGACGCCGGCGGCGCCTGCCTCGCCAGTGCGCAAGCCCTCGCGCAACAAGTGACCAATCCGGTCAGCCGCTTCGCGTTGGACAACAACGGCGTCGTGATCGACCTGCCGGCGATCGCTGACGGCGGCGCGGCCAGCGTGTCAGGCTCGATGATCTTCGGCATCGGCACCCAGGCAAACAACACGCTCGGCAGTGCGGCCGTCATCAAGGCGAATCAGCAGACGGGTTATGTGCGCACCACCAGCGCAGGCCAGACCTATTCGCAAAGTTACGTCGACAGCGGCTCGAACGGGCTGTTTTTCGCCAGCACCCAGTTTCCGCAATGCGGCTACTGGTACTGCCCGAGTTCGACGCAAACGGCGAGCGCCGCGATGATGGGCATCGATGGCGCGTCGAGCACCGTGTCAGTTGCGGTCGGCAATTCGCGCGCACTGTTCGCTTCGTCGAATAATGCATTCAACAACCTGGCCGGGATTGCCAGCAACAGCTTCGGTTGGGGTCTGCCGTTCTTTTTCGGACGGCGCGTCTACACGGCGATCGCGTCGCGCGTCACGTCGGCCGGGCCCGGTCCTTTTTATGCTTTCTGAGCGCCGGGCATCAGGATCCGCTTTCCGATAGAGCGCGCCGTAAGACGCGTTCAGCACGGCGCCGAATCACACTTCCACTTGACATCCTCCCCTGCCTGAAGGGCGAGGTTTGCCGCGCACCGAATCAAATTTCAAACTTGCCACGCCGACCGACACACAGGATTCTTCGGCTCAGAAAATTCTCAAATCCGTTGGCCGCACAAATTTGATACATCACGACTGCGATAATTGGCGATTCCGGCTAACTTCATCTCAATATAGTTAGTCATGCATACCTCAAAACATTCGAACAATGGAAGCCACCTTTTCGCTCGATCACTTCGAGCAACTCGTCTATACGCGACAGCATGCACAAGCCTCGGCCCAGCTCATCGCAGCACTGGCGCTTCTTCAGCACAACCGTGGCGAGCTGAACGGCAGCTTCAAAGCTTCGGGCATGGTCGATCTGCCTCCCCGCGAGCAACGCAGGCGTTTCTGCACGCGCCTGACGAGCGCGATCTCAACGTTGTTCGCCGACCCGGCGTTCCGGCCGTCCACCGAGTGCTTCAGATTGTTTCTCACGCTGCATGAATGGTTCGGCTTGCTGTTCTCCACCACCGCGTTCGGCAATGCCGACCATGTCACCCGTTACCTGAATCCCCGCGGCCCGAAGAATGCGCAGTTTCTACCCGGGGACAGCTTCATCGAGAAGCTCTGCGTGCTCTATTCGACCGAATCCGAACTGGAACTCGACATCGCCGCGCTTTGGGCGTACGACAAAACCATCGCCGCCTGTCTCGCGCTCGTCCTGCTGGCGCCGGTCTTCAAGGGTTCGGCGAGCGCGCACGGCAAGCGCGAAGCGCTGCTGGAATGGCTCCCCGGCAAGCTGCAGCAAATCGACGACCTCGACGCCCTGCCGAGCGCATTGCTGCACAACGCCTACATGTTTTGCAGCTACGCCGACACGCCGCTGCGGCATGCGATCAAGCAAGACATCAATGTGCTGGTGCGCCGCAAGCTGACGCAACTGGGTCTGACCGACCTGCCCGCGCCGAAGCAGGCGCCTGCCAGGGGGCGCGCGCGGCGCGGCAGGAAGCCGCTGATGGTGGTCGTGCTGGAGTGGTTCAGCGGCGCGCACTCGATCTATCGCACGCACTCGCGCACGCTCGAAGCCGCGCGCGAACATTTCGAGGTAGTGGGCTTCGGCTTCGGCTATGCGCTCGACGACGCCGGGCGCGCAATCTTCGACCGCTTCATCGAGTTCGAGCAGCCCGACTATATCGGCGAATGCCTGAAAACGATTCGCGACTTTGCCGAGGCCGAACAGCCTGACGTGCTGTATATGCCCAGCGTGGGCATGTTCGCGATGACGGTGTTCATGTCGAACCTGCGCATTGCGCCGTTGCAGATCGCGGGGCTGGGCCACCCCGCCACCACGCATTCCGACAAGATCGACTACGTCAGCGTCGAGGAAGATTATGTCGGCGACCCCGCCTGCTTCAGCGAACGCCTGATGAAGTTGCCGAAGGACGGCCAGCCGTACCGGGCGTCGCTTGCGCTGCCCGATACCGTCGCGCGGATTCCGGCGCGGCGCGACACGCTCCAGGTGATCGTCACCGCCAGCGCGATGAAACTGACGCCCGGATTTCTCGATGCTTGCCGTGAGATTGGCGCGCGCGCCGCGAGGTCCGTCGAGTTTCACTTCATGACCGGCGTGCCGTCCGGTCTGCCGTTCGACCGGATCCGCGAAGTCGTCGAGCTTGCGCTGCCGGGCGCCGTCGTGCACGGTTTTCACGATTACGCGGCCTATCTGGCACGCGTCAATCAATCCGATCTGTTCCTCAGCCCGTTTCCGTTCGGCAATACCAACGGTATCGTCGACGCGCTCACGTTCGGCTTGCCCGGTGTCTGCAAGCGCGGGCCGGAAGTATTCGAGCAGATCGACGGCGCGCTATTCGAGCGCGTGGGCATGCCGTCGTGGACCACCACCGACAGCGTCGAGGCTTACATTACGGCCGCCGTGCGGATGATCGACGTGCATGATGAACGCACGGCGTTGCGGCAGCGCCTGATCGATACGCGGGCCGTGGACCGTTGCTTCGAAGGACGGCCGCAAGCGTTTGGCGAAAGCGTGCTGAAACTGGTACGCAAAAAAGCCGCCACGCGTAAGCGGCGGCTCGAGATCGATCAGGGTCCGGCCAGATCCGGCTGTGGTCGTTAAGCACTGGGCCTTTAGCGGGGTACTCAACGGAACACCAGGCGGCGTATTGCCCGGAAAACCAGGCGCGGCGGGAAACGCTACTCCGCTGCTTCGCTGGCGGCGCCATCGGCGGGCGCGGCCAGCGATTCCGGCGCCAGCCAGCTGAATACGTTCAGCGCCGAGCCGTGGAACGTGCACTCGGCGGCGGCCGCCTTGATGGTCTTCTTCGGCTTGGCGGGTTTGGGCGCGACAACCTCGGCCCCGGACGCAGAAGCTGACGACGCGGCCAGGCTCGCCGATGCCCCCTTGGCCGCAGACACCGCGGAAGCCGCGCGCGCACCCGACGCCGCGCGAGGCGCATTCGCGACACGCGCGGCAGAAGCGGCAGAAGCGGCAGAAGCGGCCGTAGCCGCGGACGCTGCCGAGGCCGCCGCGACTTCCGACGCGGTCATCACATGCTCGATCGACCCTTCGACAACCACTCGCGAGCCGTCGATGCCGGCGCCCGTATGGGCGATCTTCAGCGTATCCGACGACGTTTCAGCCAGCTTGCTTCGCATCAACTGCTCGCACGCATCCGAGTTCTTGTAGACGGCCGTGCAGGCGGCCAGCAGCGCGGCAGCGGTCGTGACGCAGGCGATGGAGAGAATCCGAATCTTCATTGATGTTCCGTTTTTCAGGCCGTCGGCAATTGTAGCTTACGACCCGCTCCATCGGCTTCGGCTTCGGCTTCGGCTTCGGCTTCGGCTTCGGCTTCGGCTTCGGCTTCGGCTTCGGCTTCGGCTTCGGCACGTGCACAGCGCTAAACGCCGGCGCGAACATCAGACATCAGCCAACACAACGCGACGCCTTGACCGCAACGCCGCGCATCGGCATCGTGTTGACCGGCCGCATCGCCTATATGTTCTGCCGCCGCCTCCGCCTGGGCCCAGTTTGATGGTCCAGCTTCGTCTTCCACTTTGTATCGATCGGCTTTCCAGCATGCTCAGCCTCGCCCTGCTCGCCGTCGCGGCCTACGCCGCCACCAACATGGACAACCTGTTCGTGCTGCTCGCTTTCCTCGCGGAAGCGCGCGGCCGTCGGCGTCGCGTGATCGCCGGCCAGTTCGCCGGCTCGATCGCACTGATCGTAGCGTCGATCCTGCTCGCCGCGTTGTTGACGCGTTTGCCGGCTGGCTATGTCGGTCTGCTCGGCTTCTTGCCGATCGGCGTGGCTCTGAGCAAAGCATGGGCGCGCTTTGGTCCCGGTAACGCACGTGACGAAGAAGCAGCGCGCGCCGTCGCCGGCACGCCTGTATCGAACAACGGCTCGTCGTGGTGGACAGTGGCGTGCGTGGCCGTCGCCAACGGCTCGGACAATATCGCCGTCTATGTGCCGTTGTACGCGAGTCATTCGCACCGCGATGGTGCACTGATCTCGCTGGTGTTCGTCGCGATGATCGGCCTGTGGTGTGCCGGTGCAGTATGGCTGGTCGAGCATCCGTTGCTGGGCGCGCCGATCCGGCGCTACGGCAGCGCGCTCTTGCCGCTGATCCTGCTGGTGATCGGCGTCTCGGTGATCGTGCAGAACGATACGCTGCGGGTCCTGTTCGGTCTCTGAAGCATATCGTTATGCCGATTCCCGATTTCTTTCCGGGCCGAACGCGCCCGATAATGGGGTTCATGAACACCCACTCCACCTCCAAACATGAACACCCACTCCACCTCCAAAGCCCGCACGCGGCGTCAGACGCTCGCGGCATTGAGCGCCGCGCTGCTGCTGGCAGCATGCACCGCACCGACGGCGTCGACACCGTCGGCCGCGCCCGATCCGGTTTCGCTCGACGCCGCGATTTCCGGAGCGCAGCGCAGCGATAAGGCCCGCGCACGCGACGTGTACCGTCATCCGCAGGAGACGCTGCAATTCTTCGAGGTCGCGCCGTCGCAGAGCGTGCTCGAGATCGCGCCGGGCGGCGGCTGGTACACGGACATCCTTGCGCCCTATCTGCACGACCACGGCAAGTTATACGAGGCGCAATACGACAGCCCGCTCGCGTCGGCGGCGCAAGAAGAACAGGCGGGACGAGCGGCATTCGCGCGCAAGCTGGCGGCCACGCCTGCCGTCTACGGCAACGTGGTGGTCGGTACGCTGCGAGCGGGCCAGTTCAGCGGTTTCCCGGCGGATAACAGCGTCGACCGGGTGCTGACGTTCCGCAATATCCACAACTGGATCAAGGACGGCCAGATCGACGCGAATCTGCGCGCCTTCTATGCGGCGCTGAAACCGGGCGGCATCCTCGGCGTCGAGGAGCATCGCGCGGCGCCGGGCACCTCGTTGCAGCAGACCATCGACAGCGGTTACGTAACTGAAACCTATGTGATCGAACATGCGCGAGCGGCGGGTTTCGAATTGCTCGGCAAGAGCGAAGTGAACAGCAATCCGCGCGATACCAAAAACTACCCGAACGGCGTGTGGTCACTGCCGCCCACGTACGAAGGTGGCGACGTCGATCGAGCGAAATATGCGGCAATCGGCGAATCGGATCGCATGACCTTGCGGTTCGTGAAACCGAAGTAAGCCGGGATTGCCGCGCGCCGCGCTTGACGCTATCCAGATAATGTGGTCCTATTACGCACTATGTACCGCGCCCAGACCATCCTATCGCTACTACTAGCCCGCTCTACCGGGCTAGGTCTGCTGCTGCGCGCTTCCGTCTGATACACCTGAAGCACCGCTCAATTCCCCAGTAACTGACCCAGCCCCGGTTTCCGACTGGCGGCTATGCTTTTGTCTTTTTCGTCGTCCGGTCGACTACCCAGCTTTGTCGAAACCCAGGATGATGAAAATGTTGAAAAACCCCGCAGCCAAATACCGATCGTTCAAACCCGTCAATTTAACGGACCGCCAGTGGCCGTCGCGCACCATCACGCGCGCGCCGATCTGGATGAGCACCGACCTGCGCGACGGCAATCAGGCACTGTTCGAGCCGATGAACGCGCAACGCAAGATGCGCATGTTCAAGACGCTGGTGCAGATCGGCTTCAAGGAAATCGAAGTCGCGTTTCCGTCCGCCTCGCAGACCGACTTCAATTTCGTGCGCGAGTTGATCGAAGGCGGCCATATTCCCGACGACGTCACCATCGAAGTCTTGACGCAAGCGCGCGACGATCTGATCGAACGCACCTTCGAATCGCTGCGTGGCGCGCCGCGCGCAATCGTTCATTTGTACAACGCGACCGCGCCTGAATTCCGCCGCATCGTGTTCGGCCTGGAACAGAGCGGCGTGAAAGCGCTCGCACAACGTGCCGCGCGCACGATGAAGCGTCTCGCCGACGCCGCGCCGGAAACCCGCTTCACGCTGCAATACAGCCCAGAAGTATTCAGCGGTACCGAACTCGAATTTGCGAAGGAAGTGTGCGATGCGGTATTCGATATCTGGCAGCCGACGCCCGAGCACAAAGCGATCGTCAACTTGCCCGCTACGGTCGAAATGGCGACGCCGAATGTTTACGCGGACCAGATCGAATGGATGCATCGCAATCTCGCACGACGGGATTCGCTGATCGTCTCCGTGCATCCGCACAACGACCGCGGCACCGCGGTGGCCGCGGCCGAACTCGCGGTGATGGCCGGCGCCGATCGTGTCGAAGGATGTTTGTTCGGTAACGGCGAGCGCACCGGCAATGTGGACCTCGTGACGCTCGCTTTGAATCTCTACACGCAGGGTGTCGATCCGGGTCTCGATTTCTCGAACATCAACGAAGTCGCGCGTACCGCTGAGGAATGCACGCAGTTGCCGGTGCATCCGCGTCATCCGTATGTGGGCGATCTGGTGTTCACTGCTTTCTCCGGCTCGCATCAGGATGCCATCAAGAAGGGCTTCGCCGCCAGAAAACCCGACACCATCTGGGAAGTGCCTTATATGCCGATCGATCCGAGCGATCTCGGCCGCACCTATGATTCGGTCATTCGCGTGAATAGCCAGTCCGGCAAGGGCGGCATAGCGTACCTGCTCGAACAGGGTTACGGCGTAGTATTGCCGCGGCGATTGCAGGTGGATTTCAGCTCCGCCGTGCAACGCTATACCGAAGACAGTGGGCAGGAAGTCACGCCCTCGCAGATCTGGGAATTGTTCCAGCAGGAGTATGTGCGCAACGATTCACCGGTGCGGTATGTCGGACATAGTCTGTCCGAGCACGGTGACCGGGAGCATATCAAGCTCACAGTCGAGATTAACGGCTCGCGGCGCGTGTTCAACGGTGAAGGGAATGGTCCTCTTGATGCGTTGATGCATGCAATGGGGGTTCCGGTGCGGATTCAGCACTATGAAGAGCGGGCTTTGGGTCAGGGTGCCGACGCTCGCGCTATTGCAGTTGCTGAGATGGCCGGAGCTGAGGTTGCGGGTAGCGCGTTTGGGGTTGGGGTCGATGCCAATCTTGTTACTGCTTCTATTCGGGCCGTTGTCAGCGGGGTGAATCGTGCTTATGCCCGGTGTGATGCGGCTGCGCAGGAGCGGTTTTTTGATGTTGCCTTGAATGGGGAAGCCGCTCAGGTTGCGGTTTGATACTTTGGCCTTTCCCTGAATTCGTCCGGCATGCTCACAGGCTTGCCGGGCGAAACGTCTTTCTCTCAGCCCCACCCTTTCAGCTTGGTTTCATGCGGTCCACTCGTCAGGCAGACTGTGCGTGAGCGTCGAAACGAAACGCGCCGTTTCCGCTTCACGCGGGCGCATGAAGACGTCGCGCGAAGCGCCCGCTTCCACCACCACGCCGTTATTCAGAAACACCACATCACGCGCAATCGTCGCGGCGAGCCGTAAGTCGTGTGTTGCCATCAGCATCGTCATGCCTTCTTTGGCGAGTTGCTTGAGCACGTCCACCACTTCCGCGGCGAGGCCGGGGTCCAGCGCCGAGGTCGGCTCGTCGCACAACAGCACTTCCGGCGATGGCGCCAACGCCCGCGCAATCGCCACGCGTTGCTGCTGCCCACCGGAAAGCGTCGCGGGCCACACGTCCGCTTTGTGCGCGATGCCGACCTTCTCCAGCAATTCGTCCGCCCGTGCGCGGGCTTTTTCCCTGTCCCACTTCAGCACGGTCAACAGGCCTTCCATCACGTTCTGCCGCACGGTCAGATGCGGAAACAGCTGGAAGTTCTGAAACACCATGCCGGTGCGGCGCCGAATCGTCAGCACTGTCTCGCGTGACGGCTTGTGCTCGCGGCTGAATTCGAGCCGCTGATCGCCGAGTTCGAGTGTGCCGGCCTCGGGAATTTCCAGCAGATTCACGCAGCGCAACAGCGTGCTCTTGCCGCTGCCCGACGGTCCGATCAACGCGGTGACGTTGCCCTGCGCCAGATGCAAATCCACCGAATCGAGCACCCGGTGGCCGCTGAAATATTTGTCGATTTTTTCCAGTCGAATCATCAGTTGCCTGCCTGGAAAAGTGCGTGGCGGCCGAACTTGCGCTCTAGCCTGACTTGCGCCGACGACAATACCGAACTGAACACCAGATAAACCAGCGCGGCCTCGGTATAGAGAATCAGCGGTTCATAGGTCACCGACGCGATCCGCTGCGCGGCCTGAAATACCTCTGGCACGGTCAGCACGGCGGCCAGCGAAGTGTCCTTCACCAGCGCAATAAACGAATTCGACAACGGCGGCAGTGCAACGCGGGCCGCTTGCGGCAGGATCGCGCGGCGCAGCGCCTGCGCACGCGTCATCCCCATCGAATACGCCGCCTCCCACTGCCCTTTCGGAATCGATTCGATCACGCCGCGAATCACTTCGGAGTTATACGCACCGACGTTCAGCGAAAAGCCGATGATCGCCGCGGTCAGCGGATCGAGCACGATGCCCACGTTGGGCAGTCCATAGAAGATCACGAACAGCTGCACGAGCAGCGGCGAGCCGCGAAACAACCACACGTAGAAGCGCACGATCGCCACTGCCCACGGCGGTCCGAACAGCCGGGTCAGCGCGATGATGAACGCGAGCGCAAGCCCGATCGCGAAGGATGCCAGCGTGAGCGGCACGGTGAACACGAACCCCGCATACAGCAGGGGCCTCAGCGACTGCGCCATCAAATCCAACCAGGCTGGCATGATTCAGACTCGCGAATGACGCTTATTGGGAGACGTCTTTGCCGAAGTACTTCTGCGAGATCTTCTGGTAGGTGCCATCCTTCCTCATGTCCGCGAGCGCCTTGTTGATCGCGGCCTGCAACTCCGGGTTGCCCTTGCGGATCAGCACCGCGGACTTGTCGCTGCTGTCGGAGGCCGTATCGAGCGCGGCGATCTTCACCTTCGCATCCGGCTTGTGCTTCTTGAAGTCGAGGAAAGACAACGAATCGTTGACGGTCGCATCCACTCTGCCCGATGTCAGCAGATCGATCGATTCGTTAAAGCCTTGCACGGGGATCACTTCCGCACCATGCGCGGCCGCGATCTTGCCGAAGTTGCTGGTCAGCGTATTGGCTGACTTCTTGCCCTTCAGGTCGTCGAAGGTCTTGATCGCGGTGTTGTCGGAACGCACGATCAGCGCCGCGTGCGACGTGATGTACGGGTCCGAGAAATCGTATTTGGCCTTGCGTGCGTCGGTGACGGCGACTTCGTTGATCACGGCGTCGTAGCGGTTCACGTCGAGGCCGGCGATCAGACCGTCCCACTTGCCTTCGACGAATTCCGGCTTGACGCCGAGACGCTGTGCGATCGCCGTGCCGATCTCGACGTCGAAGCCTGTCAGCTTGCCGGATTCGTCGTGATACGTGAACGGTGCATAGGTGCCTTCCGTGCCGATCTTGAACACGCCGGCGGATTTGATCTGCGCGAGACCTTCGGCGGCGAATGCCGGGCTCAGGGTCACCGCTTGCAGCAGCGCGATCAGCAGGATGGAACGAATCGACTTCATCAGGTGGCTCCGTAAAGTTTGCTACGTAGTTTGCTCGGGTCTTGTGTTCGGCACTGTCCGCCGGCTGTCGAGCCCGGCAGAGTGGCCGGACTGTAGCAAACGGTCGGTGTTTTTACAAAGGATCAGGTTTCCGATCAATATGCGCTTGCGTGCTAAGCGGACAGCCAAGGCATCTGATGCGACACGGAAATAGACTCTACAGCAGATAAGACAGATGCGGCATGCATCGCAACACGGAACACGTGCCGGGCGCCATCAGGGAAAACGCGAGAGGTGTGCCGCCGCGGCGAGCGCGCGGCGTTAAGAAACGGGCGGCACCAGGGCCGCCCGTTTAGTTGCATACAGCTTACCGCTCGACCGGATGCGGCTCCTTCAGCTTGTTGACAACCCGAATCGCATCGAAGTAAGCCGGATTGGGCGGCCGCTTCAGATAACGCCCCGCGCCGCGCTCCGCCCGCAACTCGCCATCGGTCCATGCCAGCGCGCCGCGCGTGAGCGTATGCATTGCCACGCCCTGCACCGTCATGCCTTCGAACACATTGAAGTCGACCTTCTGATGATGCGTCTTCACCGAAATGGTTTTGCTCGCCGCCGGATCCCAAACCACCAGATCGGCATCCGCGCCGACCTGCACCGCGCCTTTGCGCGGATACAGGTTGAAAATCTGCGCGGCGTTGGTCGACGTGATGCGCACGAACTCGTTCGGCGTGAGACGCCCCGAGTTCACGCCGTGATGCCAGAGCACCGCCATCCGGTCCTCGACACCGCCGCAGCCGTTCGGGATCTTCGTGAAGTCCTCGCGGCCCATGGCCTTCTGCGACGCGCAGAACACGCAGTGGTCGGTCGCCGTGGTGTGCAACTGGCCCGCTTGCAAACCACGCCACAAGGCCTCGCGATGCTCGGCGGAACGGAACGGCGGGCTCATCACGTGCGCCGCTGCCCGGATCCAGTCGGGATCGCGATACACCGCCTCGTCGATCACCAGATGCCCCGGCAGCACCTCGCCGAACACGCGCAGGCCTTCGCTGCGCGCGCGCGCGATGGCGTCGACTGCGTCTTTGGCTGACACGTGAACGATATAAACCGGCACGCCCAGCACCTGCGCAATGCGGATCGCGCGATTGGCCGCCTCGCCTTCCACTTCGGGCGGCCGTGACAACGGATGCGCCTCCGGACCTGTAAAGCCTTTTGCAAGCAACTGACGCTGCAACTGGAACACCAGTTCACCGTTTTCCGCGTGGACAGTGGGCAACGCACCGAGCTCGAGCGAACGCGAGAAACTGTTCACCAGCACTTCGTCGTCGGCCATGATCGCGTTCTTGTAGGCCATGAAGTGCTTGAAGCTCGATACGCCGTGCTCGTGCACCAGCGTA
The DNA here is from genome assembly GCF_046535245.1 of Paraburkholderia sp. SIMBA_030. NCBI lineage: Bacteria > Pseudomonadati > Pseudomonadota > Betaproteobacteria > Burkholderiales > Burkholderiaceae > Paraburkholderia > Paraburkholderia sp. SIMBA_030. The sequence continues at coordinate 62,290 of NZ_JAWRXB010000023.1, read as the reverse complement.
CCCATGTCGCGGTAGACCGAATCGTCCCACCATGTCACCGCAACGTGAAAGCCGTAATCGGCCGACGCTTTTTCGGCCCAGCCGCGCCATTCCTTGAACGCATCCATCAACGGCTGCTTCGGGCTCGGAATCACGAAATCGATGATACTGGTCGTGCCGCCCGATAAACCCGCCGCCGTGCCGGTATAGAAATCGTCGCTGGCCGTGGTGCCCATGAACGGCAATTCCATATGCGTATGCGGATCGATGCCGCCGGGCATCACATACTGCCCACCCGCATCGACGATCATGGCGCCCGCCGGCGCCTCGAGGTCCGCGCCGATCTGCAGGATCGTGCCGCCGTCTTGCGGGTCCGCACACAACACGTCCGCACGATAGGTGCGCTCCGCGTCGATAACCGTGCCGCCGCGAATCAGGGTCGTCATGTTGCCGCCTCCTTATCAACTGCTGGTTTCGGTGTTACGTACTGCATCAATTCATGCGCTCGCCACTCTCGCACTCGGTCCCTTGCTGAACTTCATCCAGGCGCTATAGACGATCGACGCCAACGCGAGTCCGACAAACCATGCATACGTATAAAGCGTATTGAAGAACGCCGGCACATTCGGAAACGATGCCGGAAACGCGGTGTGCAGGAAGCCCGGCAGATTCGGCAGCACGCCGACCAGCAACGCGACCACCGCGCCGATATTCCACCCGCCGGTGTAGCTGTACTCGCCGTTTTCGTCGAACAGTTCGCGCGCGTCGAGCCGGGTGCCGCGAATCAGGAAGTAGTCGACCATCAGAATGCCCGCCACCGGCCCCAGCAACGCGGAGTAACCGACCAGCCACGTGAAGATATAGCCTTGCGTGGTGGCGAGAATCTTCCACGGCATCATCACGATCGCGATCGTCGCGGTGATCATGCCGCCCGCGCGATACGAAATTCCCTTCGGCCACAGGCTGGAAAAGTCATAGGCGGGACCGACCAGGTTCGCCGCGAGATTGCAGGACATCGTATCGAGCGTCAGGATGATCAGCGCGAGGCCGACGCCGATGCCGGTCATGCGGCTCGTCAGATCGATCGGGTCCCAGATCGCCTTGCCGTAGATCACCACGGTCGCCGACGTCACCACGACCGAAATCACCGAGAGCAACGCCATCGGCACCGGCAGGCCGATCGACTGACCGACGATCTGGTCTCGCTGCGATTTCGCAAACCGCGTGAAGTCTGGAATGTTCAAGGCGAGCGTGGCCCAGAAACCGACCATCGCCGTTAGCCCCGGCCAGAACGTTACCCAGAACAGTCCTTCTTTCTTGCCGCCGGCGACGAACTGCGACGGCGCCGACAGCATCGTGCCGAGGCCGCCCGCTTTCGAGGTCGCCCACCATACCAGCGCGATACACATCACGATCTTGATCGGCGCGGACCAGCTTTCGAGCCAGCGGATCGAATCGGTGCCGTGCACGATGAAATAGATCTGCAATGCCCAGAAGACGAGAAAGCACACCAGCTGTGCGAGCGAGATGTCGAGAAACGGCAAGGCCGCGCCTTGCAGCGCGTTGCCGGTGAGAATGTTCAGCAGCGTGTAAATCGCGCTGCCGCCGAGCCACGTCTGAATGCCGTACCAGCCGCACGCGACGATCGCCCGCAGCATCGCCGGCAGTTTTGCCCCTTGCGTGCCGAACGACGAGCGCACCAGCACCGCATACGGAATGCCGTGTTTCGCGCCCGCATGGCCGATCAGCAGCATCGGCACCAGCACGATCAGATTGCCGAGCAGCACGGTCACCACCGCCTGCGACGGCGACATGCCCTCCTCGGTCAAGCCGGCGGCGAGCATGTACGACGCGATGTTCATCACCATCCCCACCCACAGCGCGGCGAAGTGATACCACCTCCATGTGCGCTGCGCGGTGCCGGTCGGCGCAAGGTCGTCGTTGTAAAGACTGCTGCCCTGCGCGCCGGCCGCAAAGTGCGGTTCGACGGGTTGCACTGTCTGCTTCATCGAAAGATCTCCACTGGATCGTTGAGGCCTGCGCATCTTCTGGTGGCGCGTCAGGCCTTTTGGGGGAAACAAGGGTTCAGTACAAGCGCATCGTTTTTATAGGGACTTCATGTTTCAAGCCGCTTTAGCGGCTGCCGCGCGTGCATGTGCGTGCTCGGCGGTTTCTGCGGCTTTAGCGGTTTCTGCGGTGTCGCCCTCGCCGGCAGTCACGCGCGACGGGTTGTTCGGATGCGTGGTCCAGTTCGCGTACTCGCCGTTGTCCACGCGCGCCATCGTGATGCATTGCTCGACGGGGCACACGTGCATGCACAGATTGCAGCCGACACATTCGGAGTCCATCACTTCAAAATGCCGGACGCCATCTTTTTCTTTCATGATCGCCTGATGCGCGGTGTCTTCGCAGGCGATGTGGCACAGCCCGCACTGGATGCACTTGTCCTGATCGATGCGCGCCTTGATGTCGTATTTGAGGTTCAGGTACTTCCAGTCGGTGACGTTCGGCACGGCGCGGCCGCGAATGTCGTCGAGCGTCGCGTAGCCTTTTTCGTCCATCCAGTTCGACAGGCCGTCGATGAGATCGGAGGCGATCCGGAAACCGTAGTGCATCGCCGCCGTGCAGACCTGCACGCTGCCCGCGCCGAGCACCATGAACTCGGCCGCGTCGCGCCACGTCGAAATGCCGCCGATGCCGGAGATCGGCAGATTCGGCGTTTCCACGTCGCGGGCGATTTCAGCGACCATGTTCAGCGCGATCGGCTTCACCGCCGGGCCGCAGTAGCCGCCGTGCGTGCCTTTGCCGTCGACCATCGGCAATGGCGACATCGCGTCGAGATCGACCGCGACGATCGAATTGATCGTGTTGATGAGCGACACACCGTCCGCGCCGCCTTTGTAGGCCGCGCGCGAGCCGAGGCGAATGTCGCTGATATTCGGCGTGAGCTTCACGAGGCACGGCAGCCTGGTGCCCTCCTTGACCCAGCGCGTGACCATCTCGACATACTCGGGCACCTGGCCGACCGCCGCGCCCATGCCGCGCTCGCTCATGCCGTGCGGGCAGCCGAAATTCAGTTCGACCGCATCTGCGCCGGTGTCTTCGACAAGCGGCAAGATCCATTTCCAGTCGCGTTCGTTGCACGGCACCATCAGCGACACGATCATCGCGCGGTCCGGCCAATCGCGTTTGACTTGTGCGATCTCGCGCAGGTTGATGTCAAGCGGACGGTCGGTAATCAGTTCGATGTTGTTCAGCCCGGCGATGCGCTGACCGTTCCATTGCACCGCGCCATAGCGCGAGCTGACGTTTACGACATGCGGATCGAGGCCCAGCGTCTTCCACACCACACCGCCCCAGCCCGCTTCGAACGCGCGGTTCACGTTATAGGCTTTGTCGGTCGGCGGCGCGGAGGCGAGCCAGAAAGGGTTCGGCGACGTGATGCCGGCAATCGTACAGCGTAAATCGGCCATGTTCGGCTCCTTGGGGACAGCAGTTTCTGTCTTGGTGTGAGGGTCGCTTATGCGGCTTTGATAGCCGTGCGAGCGAACAAAGCGTCGATCGCGGCAGCGGCGACTTTGCCGTCCTGCACGGCTTGCACCGTGAGATCGACGGCGCCCGTAGCCGCGCAATCGCCACCCGCCCACACATCGGACAGCGAGGTCCGCCCGTTTGCATCGACCGCGATGCGGCTGCCGTCCAGCGTCAAAAGCTCGCGCTCGATACCGACCGGCACCAGCGTCTGGCCGATCGCCTTGAGCACCATGTCGGCTTCAACCACGAAGCGCTCCTGATCGCCTTCGCTCGACGTGCGTTCGAATTCGACACCCGTGACCACGCCACCAACGCCTAACAAACGCATGGGCTTTGCATGTGTAATAAGCGTGACGCCGTTGGTCTGCGCGAATTCACGCTCGGCCCACGTCGCGCTCATCGATTCGACGCCGCGCCGGTACACCATCGTCACCGACGCCGCACCGAGCTTGCGACTCTGCACCGCCGCATCCACCGCGGTATTGCCGCCGCCGATCACGACGACGCGCCGGCCCACCGGCACGGTGCCGAAGTCGCTCGCGCTGCGCACCTGTTCGATGAAATCCACGGCGTTCATGACGCCGCTCAGGTCTTCGCCTTCCATCGCCAACGCGCGCACGCCAGTCAGACCCATCGCGAGGAACACCGCGTCATGTTCGTGGCGCAACGTATCGAGGCTCACATCACGCCCTAACATCGCGCCGTGTTTGATTTCAATGCCACCGACCGAGCACAGCCATGCCACTTCACGCTGAGCGAAATCATCGACTGTTTTATAAGCGGCGATGCCGTATTCGTTGAGACCGCCCGCTTTCTCATGCGAATCGAAAATCGTCACGCGATGCCCCGCCAATGCGAGACGATGCGCGCAAGCGAGCCCCGCCGGCCCCGCGCCGACCACGGCGACATGCCGGCCCGTTTCAGCGGCGCGCTTGAACAGCGCCTCGCCGCGCGCCATCGCCCAATCGGTTGCATGCCGTTGCAGCGCGCCGATTGCCACCGGCTTCGCGTCCTGATGGTTACGCACGCAAGCGCCCTCGCAAAGAATCTCGGTCGGGCAAACGCGCGCGCACATGCCACCCAAAGGATTCGCCGACAGAATGTCGACGGCCGCACCCTTCAGATTGCCGTTGCCGATCTTGCGGATGAAACTGGGAATGTCGATTTGCGTCGGACACGCATTCACGCAGGGCGCGTCGTAACAGTAGTGACAACGGCTCGCCGCCGCGGCCGCGGCGCTCGCGTCGAGCAACGGCGCAATGTCGGCGAACTCGCACGAGAGCTGATCGGGCGACAGGCGCTGAGCGGCAATGTCGCCGGTTTGCTTGATGGCCATACACGTTCCTTCTTCGATGTGAGGACGTAGCCGGTCCTGCCGGCTGCGCAGGAGCGGAGCCGGGACGGCATGTTTTATGGGCACTACGGTGAGGCTGGCTAATTGACCACTATCGACCACTATCGACCGCTACCGCCGAAACATTATGAAACCGGCTCGCATGCACGCTCCAGCATCGCGTGCAGCAACACGTTGGCGCCCGCCTCGATCCATTCGAAGGTGGCGTCCTCGATCTCGTTGTGACTGATCCCGTCGATGCAAGGCACGAACACCATCGAGGTCGGCGCGACTTGCGACAGATAACAGGCGTCGTGTCCTGCACCGGACACCATGTTGCGATGCGGATAGCCGAAGCGTTCGGCCGCCGCGCGCACGGACTTCACGCAGGCTTCGTCGAAAGCGACCGGTGCGTAGTAAAAGATTTGCTCGAACTCGGTGTCCAGACCGATGCCGCTCGCAATGGCCGCCACGCCTTCGCGCAACGCGGCATCCATCTTCGCGAGCACCGCATCGTCCGGATGACGGAAATCGACGGTGAAAAACACCCGCCCCGGTATCACGTTGCGCGAGTTCGGATAGACCTGCATCATGCCGACCGTCGCGCAGCCGAACGGCGCGTTGTCGAGACCGATGCGGTTCACCAGATCGACCACGCGCGCGGCGCCGAGCAATGCATCGCGACGTCGCGGCATCGGCGTCGGACCCGCGTGCGCTTCCTGTCCTGTCAGCGTGATTTCGTACCAGCGCTGACCTTGCGCATCGGTCACGACGCCGATGGTTTTCTGCTCCGCTTCGAGAATCGGCCCCTGTTCGATGTGCAATTCGAACGCCGCATGCAATGGGCGGCCACCGCACGGAAGATCGCCCGCGTAGCCGATACGCTTGAGTTCCTCGCCGATCGTCTTGCCGTCCACGTCCTTGCGCGAGAGGCCGTATTCCAGTGTGAAGACACCGGCGAACACGCCTGATGCAACCATCGCCGGGGCGAAGCGCGAGCCTTCCTCGTTGGTCCAGATCACCACTTCGACCGGATGCTCGGTCTCGATGCCGTGATCGTTCAGACTGCGGATCACTTCGAGTCCGCCCAGCACGCCGTAAATGCCGTCGAAACGGCCGCCGGTAGGCTGAGAATCCGCATGCGAGCCGGTCATCACCGGCAACGCAGCGGGGTTGCGCCCGGCGCGGCGCATGAACACGTTGCCCATCTGATCGACTGAGACCGTGCAACCCGCTTCCTTCGCCCAACTGACGATCAGGTCGCGACCTTGTTTGTCGAGATCGGTGAGCGCCAGGCGGCAGACACCGCCTTTCGGCGTCGCACCGATCTTCGCCATCGTCATCAGACTGTCCCACAGCCGCTTGCCGTCGACCTTGATCGACGTAGCGGGTTCGGCGTGCTTCAGCGCTTCGGATACCGCGTTCATTCGTCTCGCTCCTTTCGGTGAACCGACATGAAACTGGTGCATCGGCGGCGGTTTTGGGGCGTGGCCGCACGGCGGCGGTGCACATTCGATGCCTTCGAGCGCCTCTTATACAGAGGGCAAACCCTGGGGCATCGCCCGCTCTTCCAATCCTGTCCAGTTGGACAGGTTGTAGACGATTAAATCCGCCAAATCAATGCTTTTCGTACGGTAGGAAACATAGCGAGAAGCGTGCCATTGCGTTGCAGCATGGATTTATCGTGGGCTGCGAATGCTGATGTCCATCCTCGTCCAAACGACTAGAATGAAGCGCGACGCGGCACGCATGCCGCTCAGGGCGAACATGAGAGACGACGACGTGGCTGCCGACATCACAGAAAGCGACGAAAACCGCACACCTTTGCGGCGGCGCAAGGCGCATATTCGCGAGTCGAATGAAGCGCATTTATTGGCGTGCGCCGAGGCGGTTTTCGCGGAGCGCGGCCTGGACGGCACCAGCACCGCGATGATCGCCGAACGTGCAGGCTTACCGAAAGCCAACTTGCATTACTACTTCCCGACCAAGCTCGCGCTGTATCGACGCGTGCTCGAAGATCTGTTCGAAGACTGGTATCGCGCCGCCGATACGTTCGAATGCAGCGACGATCCGGTCGTCGCGATCGGCGGGTACGTGCGCGCGAAAATGGAATTGTCGCGCCGCCGGCCGCTTGGCTCGAAGGTGTGGGCGAGCGAGATCATCCACGGCGCGGAGCATATGCAGGACATCCTCACCGCGCGCGTGAAGCCGTGGCTCGACAGCCGCGTGACGGTGATCGACGACTGGATCGCGCGTGGCCTGCTGGCGCCCGTGGACGCGCAAACCCTGATGTACATGATCTGGGCGACCACCCAGCATTACGCCGACTTCGACGCGCAGATTCGCGCGCTCAAGGGCAAGCGCGCGTTGTCGCACAAGGCGTTCGAGGCGACCACTGAGGAAGTCGTGCAGTTGGTGATTCGGGCGTGCGGGGCGGTGTCGCCGGCACAGCATGAAGACGGCGCCGACCCGGCAAGATAAAAACGGCCCCGTTGCTTCCGGGAAGCGCCGGGGCCGTTTCGCTATGACATAACGCGATTGAAATCACCGGCGTTCAATACGTCTAGTAAGTCTCCAGATGCAACCGCCCTTCCCGCTTCAGCTTCGCCCACAGCGCGTCCCAATCCATCTGATGCTGTTCGCCGATTTCCTTGAGCGCCTGCAACACGCCGTCTTCCATGCCCTTTAATCCGCACACGTAGATATGCGTGTTATCGTCCTTGAGCATGTGCGCGACGTCGACCGCACGTTCGCGCATCGCGTCCTGCACATAACGCCTGGGCTGCCCGACCGTGCGCGAAAACGCCAGATTCGTATCGATGAAGTCCTTCGGCAGATTCGTCAGCGGACCGAAGTAAGGTAATTCTTCTTTCGTGCGCGCGCCGAAGAACAGCATCAGTTTGCCGGTCGCGCCTTTCAGACGGCGCCGGCGCCGATACTCGGTCATCGCGCGCATCGGCGCCGAACCGGTGCCCGTGCAAATCATCAACAGATGCGAGTTCGGATGGTTCGGCATCAGGAAGGTGCCGCCGAACGGCCCGATCACCTTCACCACGTCGCCCTTCTTCAGATCGCACAGATAGTTCGAGCACACGCCATCGGTCGCATCGCCGTGCTCCTGGGCCACGCGTTTCACGGTCAGCGAGACGTTGTTGTAGCCGGGCCGCTCGCCGTCGCGGGGGCTGGCAATCGAATACTGCCGCGCGTGATGCGCGCGGCCGTCGGCGGTCGCGCCCGGCGGCAGAATGCCGATCGACTGGCCTTCCAGCACCGGAAACGGCATCGAGCCGAAATCGAGCACGATGTGATGAATGTCGCTATCGGTCGAAGCGTCGGTGAGCCGGTAGTTGCCGACCACCGTCGCGGTGGTCGGATCCTTATGCGTGTAGAGATTCACATACGGTTTCGCGGCGGACCACGGCGGCACGACCGAACCACGCACGGTATCGACTTCGATGCCGCTCGCTTCCACGGTCGTGTCGCCCGATGCGCCGGCCGCCGCTTCATCCGCAGCGGGTACCGCCATCGTGTTCTGTTCCGGCAACACGTCCCACGTGAACTGCTCGTCGATGGAATACGCGTCGGCTTTCAACACCGTGCGCCAGTTGTCGATCGCGCCGGTCGGACACGGCGGCACGCACGCCATGCAGCCGTTGCAGATATCCGCCTTGACCACATAATTGTTTTCGTCGTGCGTGATCGCATCGACCGGGCAAGTCTCTTCGCAGGTATTGCAGCGAATGCAGATTTCCGGATCGATCAGATGCTGCCTGAGAACTTCGATCGATACTGGGCCGTTCATGAATTCCTCCACCGTGTATTACCGCGCATGCGTTCGCCGCGCACTTCGTCCGCTAATGCTCAGTTGAAGCGCACGTATTCGAAATCGATCGGCTGACGATTCACACCCATTGCCGGCGGTGCGATCCAGTTCGCGAACTTGCCGGCCTCCGTGACGCTGCCCATCAGCGAGGCAACATACGCGCGGTCTTCCGGCGTCGCGAGCCACTGCGCTTCGTTGGCGGCCCATTCGGTCTCGCTCACCACGCGGCCGTCCGGCGCCACCCGGGTGCCCGCAAACGTGCCGATCTGCCGGTTGAACGCTTTATGCGGCACCGTCATGCGGAAATCGACACCGGCTTTCTCGAGCACCTTGTTCCAGCGTCCGACACCCGCCATCGAATCCTTGATGTAGTCGTCGCGCAGCACTTCGTTCATGGCGTTGAGCATCGGCACTTCGCGCTCGACCAGCTTGCCGTCCTGCACGTCGAGCAGCTTGTAGCTCTGGCCGTTCAGCTGGTGATCGTCGTCGCGCTTGTTCTCTTCATAGCGGCCCTTCAGACCCGAGCTATAGAAGGTGGCGGCATTGGACGAATGATCGGCGCCGAACAGGTCGATCGTCACCGAGTAATGGAAGTTCAGATAGCGCTGGATCGTCGGCAGATCGATCACGCCCGCCGCGCGAAGCCTGGCGACGTCATCCGTGCCCAGTTCGTTCATGACCTGCGCGGTACGCTGGATCACGCGCGACACACCCGATTCGCCGACGAACATATGATGCGCTTCTTCGGTCAGCATGAACTTCGTCGTACGCGCAAGCGGATCGAAACCCGACTCGGCGAGCGCCGACAACTGGAATTTGCCGTCGCGATCGGTGAAGTAGGTGAACATGTAGAACGCGAGCCAGTCCGGCGTTCTCTCGTTGAAGGCGCCGAGAATACGCGGATTGTCTTCGTCGCCCGAACGGCGGCCGAGCAATGCTTCGGCTTCCTCACGGCCGTCGCGGCCGAAGTAGCGATGCAGCAGATACACCATCGCCCACAGGTGGCGCCCTTCTTCCACGTTCACCTGGAACAGGTTGCGCAGGTCGTACATCGAAGGCGCAGTCAGGCCCAGGTGCCGCTGCTGCTCGACCGAGGCCGGTTCCGTGTCGCCTTGCGTGACGATAATGCGGCGCAGATTGGCGCGATGCTCGCCGGGCACGTCCTGCCACACGGCTTCGCCCTTGTGCTCGCCGAAATGAATCTTGCGGTCCTGCTCACCGGGCGTGAGGAAAATGCCCCAGCGATAGTCCGGCATCTTCACATGATCGAAGTGCGCCCAGCCGCCCGCGTCGACGCTCACCGCGGTGCGCAGATACACGTCATAGCCGTGCGAGCCCTCCGGACCCATATCGCCCCACCACGACAGAAAATTCGGCTGCCATTGTTCGAGCGCGCGTTGCAGCGTGCGGTCGTCGGCGAGATTGACGTTGTTCGGAATCTTTTCGCTGTAGTTGATCGTTGACATGGTCGGTTCCTTGGTCGAGTCCCGGGTCGTTACCCGGACGGGAAACAGCAGTGTTTAAGTGCGAGAGGCGCGGATCGGAGCAGGAGGCATTTCTTGATGCCGCGTCGAGCACGTCCCGACGCGCGTCAAACACGCGAGACGTCGAATTGCGCCTTGCTGCCCTTGCCGTACACCTTGAGCGCGCCCTTCTCGCCCACTGCGTTCGGCCGGTTAAAAATCCAGTTCTGCCAGGCGGTAAGCCGGCCGAAGATGCGTGTTTCCATCGTTTCCGGACCGTTGAAGCGCAGATTCGCTTCGAGACCGGTCAACGCATCCGGCGACATCGCCGCGCGTTCTTCAAGTGCGATGCGGATTTCGTCGGGCCAATCGATGTCGTCGGGCGACGCGGTCACGAGACCCAGACGTTCGGCTTCGACCGGTTTGATCGCCTGACCGATTTTCGAGCGCACGGCGTCGAGCGGCCCGGCTTCTTCATAGAAGCGGCGTGCGAGACGCGATTGATGCGTGACCATCGGGTAGAGACCGAAGTTGACTTCCGACAGCGTGATCGCCGGCTCTTCGTCTTCATTGCTCGGCTGCGCGGCCATATAGGTGCGGTCGGCGGCGAACGCGAGCTCCGCGAACGTGCCGGCAAAGCACGAACCGGGTTCGATCAACGCGAACAGCGAGCGCGACGACACGTCGATGCGCGCCAGCGTGCGGCGCAGCAGCCCGATCGTCTCGCGCACGAACCAGTGGTCCTTGTGCTGCATCAGCGTGGCGTCCGCCGCGAGCACGTGGCGTGCATCGCCTTCGGTCTTGAAGACCCACGTGCCGACCTCGAGCTCGTTGGTGCGCATCGACAGGATCGCGTCGTCGAGTTCGCGGGCAAACTGCAGCGGCCACCAGTTCGCGCCTGCGGCGACGATTGCGGCGACATCCGTGGGTTGTTCTGCTTGAGGCGCTTTGACAGTGAACGTCGCGATACGTTTTGCACGATCGATCGTGACGTCGAGCGTTTTGTAAGTGAGGCCGTCTTCGCGATTGGTGCGTTCGATACGCGTGAGCGTCACGCCTTGCGCGCCCGACGGACGATCGCTTTGCGCGGCGAGTTCGAGTGCGCGTGCCTGGATCGCCTGATCGAACTGGTTCGGCTTCACGACTTCATCCACCAGACGCCATTCTTTCGCGCGTTCGCCGCGAATCCCTTCGACCACCGTGCAGAAGATATCGGCACGGTCGTGGCGCACCTTGCGCTTATCGGTGACGCGCGTCAGGCCGCCCGTACCCGGCAGCACGCCAAGCAACGGCACTTCCGGCAACGACACCGACGACGATCGGTCATCGACCAGATAGATTTCATCGCAAGCCAGCGCGAGTTCATAACCACCGCCGGCGCACGCACCGTTCACGGCAGCGAGAAACTTCAGACCGGAATGACGCGACGAGTCTTCCAGGCCGTTACGCGTCTCATTGGTGAACTTGCAGAAATTGACCTTCCACGCATGCGTCGACAAACCCAGCATGAAAATGTTGGCGCCCGAGCAGAACACGCGGTCTTTCACGCTCGTCAGCACCACCGTTTTGACTTCCGGATGCTCGAAGCGGATGCGCTGTATCGCGTCGTGCAGTTCGATATCGACACCGAGGTCGTACGAATTCAACTTCAGCTTGTAGCCGTCACGAATCCCGCCGTCTTCGGCGATATCGATGCCGAGCGTGGCGACGGGACCGTTGAAGCTCAGTTTCCAGTGCTTGTACTGCGAGGGATCGGTGCGGTAATCGACCGGCGCGATGGCGGTTTCTGCTGTGGGCATGGGGCGTCTCCTGACTGGACGAAGCAAAACTTGTTTTTGAACAATAGTGCATCGTCATTCCCATGTAAAGCACTTTAGTGCATGTTTGCTAGTAAACCCCTAGCGCGCGACTGCATCTCAGCTCACGCGTGCGTCGTCCGGCGTTTCGGCCGCGAGCTTTGCGGCAAGCCGGTCGCGCAGTTGCAGATAGGCGTCGGCGAGCGTTTTCTCGCTGGTGTCGAAGCTCATGTCGGCACGTCCGTATAGCTCGCTACGCCCCGCCAGGATGCGCTTCAGGTCGTCCATCGCCTCCTTGTTGCCCGACATCGGCCGCAGATCGCCTTGCGCGATCACCCGGCGCATATGCTCTTCCGGCGTAGCCTGCAGCCACACCGTGAAGCAGTGCGACAGCAGCGCGTTGAAGGTGCCCGATTCCGACACCAGCCCACCCGGCGACGCGATCACCGCGCGCTCGTGCTCCTGAATCACCGCCTCGAGCGCGCGATGCTCATAGCGCCGGTAAGCGCTCGCGCCATAGAGCGAATGAATCTCCGACGGCGGACAGCCCGCGAGTTGCTCGATCACGCGCGTCAGCTCGACGAACGGCACCTTGCGCTCCTGCGCCAGCATCCGGCCGAAGGTGGATTTACCCGCGCCGCGCAGGCCGATCAACGCGATCCGGTCCTTGCGATGCGGGTCGCGCGGCGCCTGCGCGAACATCTCGGCAAGCGCCACGCGGGCGCGCTGCAACGCCGCCTGGTCACGCCCATGCAGCAGTTCGCGAATCAGCAGCCACTCAGCGGAAGCGGTGGTTTCGTCGCCGATCACTTCAGCCAGCGGGCAGTTCAGCGTCGCCGCGATCTGCCGCAGCACCAGCACCGACGCATTGCCCACACCCGATTCCAGATTCGCCAGATGCCGCTCGGACAGGCCGGTTTCCGTTGCCAGCGTCTTGCGGGTCATGCCGCGGCGCGCGCGCAGCAGGCGCACGCGTTCGCCCATCGCGGTCAGAAAAGGATCGCGTTCCTCGCGCTCGCCGCCGCGCTCGGCCCCGCTATCGGCTCGGCCCGCGCGGCTTGCGTCGCCATCGGCCAGTTCGTCCAGCGGTGCGGGAGAGTAATTTTGATTCATGTCTAGCGACCTCCTAACTGCGATATATGTACTATAGTGCTTGACATGCACTTCATGAGCGGTTAATTTTCGCCAAATATTGATCCAATGACAAACGCCCTCGATATTTTTCGGCGGCGTAACGGAGACGGCGCTCGAACACGCATGAACCAAGGTGCGTGCGCGCGCCGATCTGGAGGCTCGCATGTCCCCACATGACTTCCAACGCCTGATTGCAGGCATCACAGCACAACTCGCCGGCCGGCCGCTCGACGGCACGCTGGCCGCGTGGCTGAACGACACGTATCCGGCCGACGGCGCGACTTTCCGCGAACTCGCGGAGGCCTGCCGCAGCGGCGTCGCTGAAGGCTGGCTGTGCAACCGCGAAGGCGGCGGCATCCGCTACGGCCGCATCTTCAAGGCGCTGCCCGAGACCCACAGCTTTTCCGTCGACGTGGTCGACATGAAGGATATTGCCGGTCCACTTCACGTTCATCCGAACGGCGAGATCGACCTGATCATGCCGCTCACCGAAGGCGCCACCTTCGACGGCCATCCGGCCGGCTGGTGCGTGTACGGCCCCGGTAGCGCGCATCGTCCGACCGTTGCGAACGGTCAGGCGCTGGTGCTGTATCTGCTGCCGCAAGGCGCCATCGAATTCGCTGCTGCCTGACAACCGCGAGATCCACACCATGACCGAACTATTGAAGAACTACGTTGCAGGCCAATGGGTCGCAGGCAGCGGCGAAGGCATCACGCTGACCGATCCGGTCACGGGCGAAGCGCTCGTGCGTGTTTCAAGCCAGGGCCTGGACCTCGCACAAGCATTCGAATTCGCCCGTGAAAACGGCGGCGCCGCGTTGCGTGCGCTGACCTACGCCGCACGCGCCGCCCGCCTCGCCGAAATCGTCAAGCTGTTGCAAACGAAGCGCGAAGACTACTACGCGATCGCCACCGCCAACTCGGGCACCACGCGCAACGATTCGGCAGTCGATATCGACGGTGGGATTTTTACGCTGTCGTATTACGCGAAACTCGGTGCATCGCTCGGCGACGTGCATGCGCTGCGAGACGGTAACGCCGTATCGTTGAGCAAGGACCAGTCGTTCAGCGTGCAGCACGTGCTCACGCCGACGCGCGGCGTGGCGCTCTTCATCAACGCCTTCAATTTTCCGTCGTGGGGTTTGTGGGAGAAAGCGGCGCCGGCCTTGCTGTCCGGCGTGCCGGTGATCATCAAACCCGCCACGGCGACGGCATGGCTCACACAACGCATGGTCGCCGACGTGGTCGACGCGGGCATTCTGCCGGCCGGCGCGTTGTCGGTGATCTGCGGCAGCTCGGCGGGCCTGCTCGATCAGGTGCAGGCATTCGACGTGGTGTCCTTCACCGGCTCCGCCGAAACCGCCGCGACGCTGCGTGCGCATCCGGCCTTCGTGCAGCGCGGCGCACGTTTGAATGTCGAAGCCGACAGTCTGAATAGCGCGATTCTTTGCGCCGATGCAACGCCTGACACACCGGCATTCGAGCTGTTCATCAAGGAAGTGGTACGCGAAATGACCGTGAAATCCGGCCAGAAATGCACGGCGATCCGGCGTGCTTTCGTACCGGAAGCATCGCTCGAAGCAGTGCTCGACGCGCTCAAAGCGAAACTCGCGAAGATCACCGTCGGCAATCCACGCAACGAAGCGGTGCGGATGGGCTCGCTAGTGAGCCGCGAGCAATACGATAACGTGCTGGCCGGCATCGCCGCGCTGCGCGAAGAAGCCGTGCTCGCCTACGACGGTTCGGCCGTGCCGCTCATCGACGCGGACCTAACGATTGCGGCTTGCGTCGCGCCGCACCTGTTCGTCGTCAACGATCCCGATACCGCAACGCTGCTGCACGATGTCGAAGTGTTCGGTCCGGTGGCGACCGTGGCGCCTTATCGTGTCCTGGAGGAAAACGCCAGCGCCGGCCACGCCCTGCCCGAGGCCCACGCCATCGCGCTCGCGCGACGCGGCCAGGGTTCGCTCGTCGCCTCGATCTATTCGAACGACGACGCGCATCTCGGCCTGCTCGCACTGGAACTCGCCGATTCGCACGGCCGCGTGCATGCGATCTCGCCGGCCGTCCAGCAGAGTCAGACCGGTCACGGCAACGTGATGCCGATGTCGCTGCACGGCGGCCCGGGGCGCGCGGGCGGCGGCGAAGAACTCGGCGGTATTCGCGCGCTGGGTTTCTATCACCGGCGCTCGGCTGTTCAGGCATCGAGCGCGGCAATCGACGCACTGACGCAAACGACGAATTTGCCGACAACCTAGCGGCACCCGGACGCACAAGCGGCACGCAAGCACCGAGCGGATCAAGAGCACATAACAGCCGGACCGCCCTCACCCGATAGAGGAGACATATGGACACCCTGCTGGAACCCGCTGCGAGTCAGCCCGCCGCGACGGTCGCGCCGCCGCCCGCGCAATTCAATTTCGCAGCCTGGCTGTTTCACCTGAATGAAGCGCGCGCGGCCAAGGTCGCTTATATCGACGACACCGGCACCACGACCTACGGCGAACTCGAAGAACGCGCCCGGCGCTTCGCGAGTGCGTTGCGCACGCTCGGCGTGCATCCGGAAGAACGCGTGCTGCTGGTGATGCTCGATACCGTCGAACTGCCGATCGCCTTTCTCGGCGCGCTGTATGCGGGCGTCGTGCCGGTGGTGGCGAACACACTGCTCACCGCCGCCGATTACGTCTACATGCTCACGCATAGTCATGCGCGTGCGGTGATCGCGTCAGGCGCGCTGTTGCCGAACGTCACCGAGGCGCTGGCTACCGCCGAACATGACGGTTGCCAGTTGATCGTCTCGCAGCCGCCCGCAGGCGAGCCTATCTCGGCGCCGTTACTGAAAGATCTGCTCGACGCCACCGCGCCTGCCGCCAAACCGGCCGCGAGCGGCTGCGACGACATCGCCTTCTGGCTCTATTCGTCGGGTTCGACCGGCAAGCCGAAAGGCACGGTCCACACGCATGCGAATCTCTACTGGACCGCCGAGTTGTACGCGAAGCCGATTCTCGGCATCGTGGAAAACGATGTGGTGTTTTCCGCGGCCAAGCTGTTCTTTGCCTACGGTCTCGGCAACGGCCTGACGTTCCCGCTTGCGGTCGGCGCAACCGCCGTGTTGATGGCGGAGCGCCCCACCCCAGACGCGATTTTCACGCGCCTCGTGCAGCATCGGCCGACCGTGTTCTATGGCGTGCCGACGCTCTATGCCAGCATGCTCGCGTCGCCCAATCTGCCCGCGCGCGCCGATGTGGCGATGCGCGTATGCACGTCGGCCGGCGAAGCATTGCCGCGCGAAATCGGCGAGCGCTTCACCGCGCACTTCGGCTGCGAAATTCTCGACGGCATCGGCTCCACCGAAATGCTGCATATCTTCCTGTCCAATCGCGCGGGCGCGGTCGAATACGGCACCACCGGGCGCCCCGTGCCCGGCTATGAGGTCGAACTGCGCGACGAAGCCGGCCGCCCAGTGCCCGATGACGAAGTCGGCGACCTGTATATCAAGGGGCCGAGCGCGGCGCTGATGTACTGGAGCAATCGCGAGAAGTCGCGCGCCACCTTTCTCGGCGAATGGATTCGCAGCGGCGACAAGTATCGCCGCCTCGCGAACGGCTGCTATGTGTATGCGGGCCGCAGCGACGACATGCTGAAAGTCAGCGGTCAGTACGTGTCGCCGGTCGAAGTGGAGATGGTGCTGGTGCAGCACCATGCGGTGCTGGAAGCGGCCGTGGTCGGCGTGGATCATGGCGGGCTCGTCAAGACGCGCGCGTTCGTCGTGGTGCAGCATGAATTCGCGCCGTCTGAGATACTCGCGGATGAGTTGAAGGCTTTCGTCAAGGAACGGCTCGCGCCGCATAAGTATCCGCGCGATATCGTGTTCGTCGACGACCTGCCCAAGACCGCGACCGGGAAAATTCAACGCTTCAAACTGCGCGAACAGTCATAAGGTGAGCCATGCAGAACGCCGCGACCGCAACCATGGATGGCGACATCGCCGAACTGCCCGCCACGGCGACGCACGGGCCGTTGAGTATCGAGTATCGCTGGGTGAACGGGGCGGCTAGCGGCGCCCCGATCGCCGTGTTCCTGCATGAAGGACTCGGTTCGATTGCGATGTGGCGCGACTGGCCTCAGCGGTTGTGCGAGCGGCTCGGCATGCGTGGCCTGGTGTACTCGCGTCCCGGCTATGGACGCTCGACACCGCGCGCGCATCATGTGAAATGGCCAGTCGATTTCATGACGGCACAAGCGCGCGAGACTTTGCCTGCGTTGCTCGATGCACTCGATATCGACATGCGGGAACGCAAGCGCATGTGGTTGATCGGCCATAGCGACGGCGGCTCGATCACGCTGCTGTATGCGGCGCTGTTTCCAGACGCGTTGGCGGGCGCGGTGGCAATCGCGCCGCACGTATTCGTCGAAGACATTTCAGTGGAGAGCATCGCGCAAACCAAGGATCTGTACGAGACCACGGATCTGCCCAGCAAGCTTAGCCGTTATCACGCCGACGTCGATTCCGCGTTCTACGGCTGGAACGATATCTGGTTGAATCCGGCGTTCAGGGCATGGAACATCGCCGGGGAACTGGCGGCTATCCGCAAGCCCTTGCTCGCGGTGCAAGGCCACGACGACAACTACGGCACGATGGCGCAGATCGATACGATTGCTCAGCGCGTGCCGCATGCTGAATTGGTCAAACTCGATGCTTGTGGACACTCGCCGCATCGCGACGCACCGGATGCGCTGAATGAGGCGATCGCGGCGTTCGTTTTGCGGCAGCACTGAACCTTGCCCAGGTGTACCGGCGCCGCTCAACTTGAAATCGCGGCACGTCCAGCAAACGCGCCGCGATTGAACCCGAGCCGGCTTAAATCACGGTCGAGAGCCCCAGCGTAAACGCCAGCGCCGTCACCGAAATAATCGTTTCGCAAACCGTCCACGTTTTGAAGGTCTGCGGCACGGTCATGCCGAAGTACTCCTTCACCAGCCAGAAGCCGCCGTCGTTCACGTGCGACAGGATCAACGAACCCGCGCCGGTCGCCAGCACCAGAAATTCGGGACGCACGCCGCCCACCGTGCCGGCCGCCGCTGCAGCGATCGGCGCGACGATGCCGGCGGCCGTTGCCATGGCCACCGTCGCCGAACCGGTCGCCACGCGAATCAGTGCCGCTACCAGCCACGCGAGAATCAGCAACGGCACATGCGCGCCGGTCGCGACATCGACGATTGCTTTCGACGCACCGCTGTCGATCAGAATGCGGCCGAAGCCGGCGCCCGCCCCCACCACCAGCGTGATGCTCGCGGTCGGCGCGAGACACTCGTTGGTGAACTTGAGGATCTGCTCACGATTAAAGCCACGCGTCTTGCCGAAGGTCCAGAAGCTCAACAGCACGGCCAGCAGCAGCGCCATATCGGGATGACCGATCAGGCGCAGCGCGTTGTTCGCTGTCGATTTGGCCGGCACGATCAGATCGGCCCAACTGCCCACCAGCATCAGCAACACCGGCAACAGCACCGTCAATAACGTGATGCCGAAGCCCGGCAGTTCCTGATGCGCGCGCTTCGCATCCTGTTCGATGAACTGCTGCGCCATCGGATTGATGCCGTCGAGCACGACAAAACGCGAAATCAGCTTCGAGAACAGCGGACCGGCAATCGCCGCGGTCGGAATACCGACGATCAGCGCGTAGAAAATCGTGTGACCGATATCCGCGTTATATGCGGTAACCGCAAGCAACG
This sequence comes from Paraburkholderia sp. SIMBA_030, assembly GCF_046535245.1. NCBI lineage: Bacteria > Pseudomonadati > Pseudomonadota > Betaproteobacteria > Burkholderiales > Burkholderiaceae > Paraburkholderia > Paraburkholderia sp. SIMBA_030. The sequence continues at coordinate 43,495 of NZ_JAWRXB010000023.1, read as the reverse complement.
CAGCCGGATGCGGCGGAATCAAACCGTGCACGACCGACAGACCCGCGACCATCGGAATGCCGACGCGAATCATCGAGGTGCCCGTACGCTGTGCGACGTTGAAAGCGATTGGAATCAGCAGCACGAAGCCGACTTCGAAGAACACCGGCAGACCGACGAGAAACGCGATGCACATCATCGCCCAGTGCACGTTCTTCGGCCCGAACAGGCCGATCAGCGTGCGCGCGATGCGCTCAGCCCCGCCCGACTCGGCCATCATCTTGCCGAGCATCGTACCGAGGCCGACCACGATCGCAATGTGTCCGAGCGTGCCGCCCACACCGGTTTCGAACGACTTGAGAATGGACGTCGCCGGCATACCGACGGCCAGCGCCAGCGCCACCGACACCATCATCAACGTGATGAACGGATTCATCTTGAAGCGCGCGATCAATACGACCAGCGCGATGATGGCGATCAATGCATAGACGAGTAACAGACTTCCTTGAACGGTCGCCATGAGTGCTCCTGATAAGAAAGATCGGCGCCGCCGCTTTGTTATGCGCTATTCGACATGAGCGACGGCGCAGGCGGCGTGCTTAGAACTTGTGGCGGATGCCGGCGACGGTCACGAACTGGCCGCTGTTGCTCGACGGATTCGAAATGCCTTCGATCCATGCACGCGAGCCGGAAGCGCGTTGATAAATGCCGTTCAGATAGAGGTCGGTGGTCTTCGACAGGAAGTACTCGCCGCCCACGCTCAACTGGTTGTAGTGGGCGTTAGCGGCCGTGCTCCCGCTGGTGTTCTGCGTCGTGTAGATGTAGCCGAGCGCGAGCAGCGTGGCCGGCGTGAACTGATACTTCAGGCTGGCTTCATAGTTGGCAAAGCGCAGGCTGCCACCCGTGAGCAACTGGAATTGCGAGTTCGTGTACAGCAGCGCGACCGTGGCCGGGCCGAACACGTAGGAACCGCCCGCGCCCCACACCTGATTGCGCTTCACGCCGCTGATGATCGACGAACCGGTGTTGTAGTAGTTGTCCGAAGGCGCCGCGCCCGTGGTGCTGGTGGCCGGCTGATTGACCAGCGAGTAGGCCGCATCCAGCCGCAGCGGGCCGTTCACGTAGTCGGCGCCGACGCTCCATGCGCGGTTGTTGGCGAACTGGCCCGCGGTGTTCGAGAACGCGTACATCGCGTTGGCGGTGAAACCGGCGTAAGTCGGCGTGGTGTATTTGATCGCGTTGCTGGTGCGATACGTGTTGTTGATATCGTCGTTGTCGTAGATCGCATTGCCGTACTGGCTCATTGCACCGACGCCGTTGATCTGCATGTTCGACAGGTAGTCCTGCACGCTGTTGTACTGACGGCCGAGCGTGATCGTGCCGGCCTTGTTGTTGGTCAGCGCGATCCATGCGCTGCGGCCGAACATCCGGCCGCCCTGGCCCGCCGCGCCGGTCTCCAGGCTGAAACCGTTTTCGAGCTTGAACAAAACCTTGTTGCCGCCGCCCAGATCCTCGCTGCCGAGCAGGCCCCAACGCGAGCCCTGCACATTGCCCTGCGTCGCCTGATAAGCCTTTTCACCCTTCTGATTGTTCGTGAAGGTAAAACCGGCATCGACGATACCGTACAGCGTCACGCTGCTTTGCGCGTTGGCGGCTTGCGCGGCAAGTCCGACGGCAGCGAACGCGATGGCTGTACGAAGAATCTGTTTGTGCTTCATGGTTTCCTCAAATTGAAAGAAAAAACAGCGCGCCGGTTACACGGAGATGTTCCGGCGATATAAGTAGTACTAAGCTGGCAAGTCAAAGCAGCACGGGAACGGCGTGCGGCGCTGCGGTCAAACAACGGTCATCGACGAAACGATACGAATCGGGAAAGGATTAATCCGGCCAGTTGCGGCGCGCAGCGATGCGGCGGGCGTCGCGCAGGTAAAACGACGTCACGATGGGTTCGGGCGACTGTTGCGCGCGTTCGAGTTCTGCGATCAGCCGCGCCAGCACGATCTGCTCTTCGCCCGGGTGCAGATTGCACGGGTCGAGGAAAAAGAAATGCAGCTCCGCTTCGTGGTCGCGCACGATCACCGGCGCCTCGCCTGCGGGCGGGCGCGCCAGCGCATCGGCGAGATCCCAGGCGGTGATGCGGGCCTGCTTCGGATCGATATGCAGTTTCAAACGGTCGAGCGGGTTGCCGGTCGGATCGGCGTCGATCTCGGCCCAGACGCCGTTGCAACGGTTCAAGGTTTCGCGCCACAACGTCAGATAGCCGCGTTCGCGAGCGCGGATCGCGACAGGGTCGCGGCGCTGCCATTGTTCGAGCGCGGCAATCGCGCCGACGATGCCTTCTTTACCGACTTTCATGCCGCGGCCAATGCCGCCGTTCTGGAAATACGCGGCACGCACCAGTGCTTTCTTGCCCGCGACGATGCCTGCCGTCAGGCCGCCGAGAAATTTATGCGCCGAATAGAGCGCGAGATCCGCACCGGCTTCGATAAAGCGTTTGAGGTCGTATTCGGACGCCGCATCGACAATCACCGGCACGCCCTTCGCATGCGCGACGGCGATGAATTCTTCGAGCGGGATCATGCCGAACTGCACCGTGTGATGCGACACCACGTAAAGCGCCGCGGTAGTGCGTTCGGTGATGGCAGTATTCAGTTGGTAGCCGTGCGCTTCGGTCGCCGCGCCCACCGGCACGACACGCGCGCCGCACAGACGGATCGCCTGGTCCACCGGTGCGCCATAATTGACAAGGTGGCCGGTCTGGATCACGACCTCGTTGCGCGTGCCCGGCATGCCGCTCGTGTCCGGCAATCGCTCGATCAGGCCGTGATCGTCGCCCGTCATGGTTGCGGCTATGCCGAGCGTGATCGCCGCCGAGCACGATGCGGTGATATAACCGGCTTCACTCCCGCATGCCTGCGCGATGACCGCCGAGGCTTTGCGTTGCAGGTCGTCGATCTCGACGAATTGCCGCAACATCTGCGCCGCCGCGTCGATCACCGGCGCGCTGACAATGGAGGCGCCCAGGCTTGTCATCGTGCCCGACGCATTTATGACAGGGCGTAAGCCAAAACGAGAGCGAATGTCCATCAAGCATCTCCAACCGGTTATTTCTTAATTATGGAATATGTGTTGTAATTACGGATCAGTCTAGCATACAATATCCTTGCGTCAACTGGACAAAAACATACAGCGTCAGAGGAGCAAGATGGCTCGCACGTCCCGACCTTCCACGTCCGAATCGGCATCCGCAGCGGCAAGCGCCAGTGTCGATACCGGCGCGGAGACAGCCGCGCCGCGCACCCGCACCAGCGCGATCGATCGTGCCGTGCAGATTCTCGATGCGCTCCAGCAAGCGAACCGCCCCGCCACCGCGTATGAAGTCGCACGCATGGTGGGCGCGCCGTTGTCGACCGTGTATTCGATCATCAACGATCTGGTCGAGAAGAATCTGCTGGCGCGGCGCCTGGACGGCGCGATCTGGCTCGGCTCGCGTCTGTATGGTTATGGATTGACGTACGCCAGCTCGCTCGACTACCTCGCGGTCGCTCATGAAGAGATGCAGCGGCTCTCGGCTGAAGTCGAAGAGACCGTGCAGGTCTGCGGACTCGAAGACGGCATGATGGTGGTTCAGCAAATGGCCGAAGGGCCGGGCCATTTTCGCGTGACCTCGCGTGTCGGCAGCCGCGTGCCGCTCAACTGGACCGCGTCCGGCCGTTTGCTGGTCGGGCACCTGCCGGATGCGGAACGAATTGCTTTTTTTGCGCAGCACGCGCAAGGCTCACCTACCGGCCGCGCGGAAACGCGGCCGCAAGTGCTCGCGCAAATCGCGCGTGAGGCGCTCGATGCGCGGCTGTCGATCCAGATCGGCGAATCGGATGCGTCGGTGGCGTGCCTCGCTGCGCCAGTGCTCGATAACACCGGCACGTGCGTCTTCACCATTTCGATCGTGATGCCCGAGGCGAAAGCCGCGCTCGGCACCGAGCGTTTCGCGCAGGCCGTACAAGCGGTCGCGGCGCGCATCGAAGCGCGGCTCGGCTGGCGGCATCGCGAGCAGGAACCGGCTGCATAAAACCACCGCGCGCTAATGTTTGCCGATGATTTCCGCCGCATCGCTCAATTCCTACAGACCGCCTACCATCACTTTCCTATCGATGAACTGCTATGACCGGCTGCACACGCGCGGCCTCAAGCTCCCGCAAGTGCCGACACCGATCGGCAATTTCAGGCACTGCACGCGCGAGGGCAATCTGCTGTTCCTGTCAGGCCAGGGTCCGCTCGACGAAAGCGGTTCGCTGATGACCGGCAAGGTCGGCGCAACCGTGAGCGCGGACGAAGCGTATCGGCATGCGCAGATGGTCGGCCTGAATCTGCTGGCCGTACTGCATAACGAGCTGGGCGATTTACGGCGCGTGAAGCGCGTCGTCAAGCTGCTTGGCATGGTCAACGCGGTGCCGGATTTCACCGAGCATCCGCACGTGATCAACGGCTGCTCGGACCTGTTCGTCGATGTATTCGGCGATGCCGGGCGCCACTCACGTTCGGCGGTTGGGGTCGGTTCGTTGCCGGGCAACATCACGGTCGAGATCGAGGCGATCGTCGCGATCCAGGATTGACGGCGCATCCTCTCCACACTGACGCCTCAATGCACCTTCACAAAAATTACACAGGTTCGTGCGCGTGCACGGCGAGGGCGCGGCCGGCCAGCTGGCGATGCGTTTCGTCAACACGGGCCGCGCCGGCGCGGTGTTTCTCGTCTACACCGCCCATAGTCTCGACGCGCCGCGCACCTATACGGTCGAAGCGGGCAAACGCCTGCAGGATCAGTTGCCGCTGAACCTCGACGGCTCGTACGACTTCACGGTGTACGGCCCGAACGGCTTTTTGCGGCGCTTCTCGGGCATGCCAGTTGCCAGAAGCTGGTGGAACGGCCCCAGTATCGCGCGGCCCGAAGTCGCCGAAGGCTACGACGTCGCGAACGGGAATCTGCAACTGCGTCTGAAGAATGTGGGCAGCGAGCGTTGCGTGTTCAGCATCGTCAACGCGTATGACGCGAGCAACGTGATCAGGCATTCGGTGCGCGGCGGCGATACCGAACAGTTGTACCTCGATCTGCGCAATGCGCATGGCTGGTACGACCTGGCGATCACGGTCGACACGGATCCGAGGTTCGCGCGGCGCCTCGCCGGACACGTTGAAACCGGCAATAGCAGCATGAGCGATCCGGCACTGGGCGGTTAAGCTTCAGCAAGACGCGTCTGCGAAAGGAACGGCCGTTGCGATTCACAGCAACGGCCGTTTTTCTATTCACTCACCATGCGCTGTCGGGCATCCGCCTCAAGCGGCCACAGCCGCAGTCATCGACGCACGTTGCATCTCCTTCGCGCGAATCGCCTGCACGATGTACTCGGCATCGCGCGCGACGCCGGAGAAGCGCCCGGATCCCCACGTATGCAGCCACGGCAAGCCGACGAAATACAAGCCGTCGATCGGCGTAATGCCGCGCGTATGCGCCGGATATCCGCGGCCGTTGAACACCGGGGCGTCGAGCCAGCTGAAATCCGGCGTAAAACCGATGCACCAGATGATCGACGAAATGCCGCTCGCGTCGACATCGAGCGTCGTACGTTCCTCCGCCGGCTGCCATAGCGGTTCATAGACACCGCCGGCCGGTGCGTCGATACCGTGCCTTTCGATAAAGCCGTCGATGCTGGCGTTGATCCGGTTATACGTATCGTCCGCGGCGTCGAGACTGGCGGCGAGCGTCGGCGCAAAGCGTAATTGACCGTCGCGCAGATCGTCGAGCCTGCCATACAGTTCCATACCTTCGGCGGCGAACTTGCGCAGATCGATATCGCGCCCACCATCGCGGCCGGTTACGTAGTGATTGGTGTTGTCGCGCACGCCTTCACGCAACGGATGCTTTTCGACCGGCATGTCGTAATACTGCATGTCGGCGAGCCAGTCCACCACATCGCGGCCCCGATAGAAGCGCGCGCAACGCGGCGCCTCGCCTACGGCGAGGATCACTTTGCGTCCGGCGAGATGCAGATCCTCTGCGATCTGCGCGCCGGATTGCCCGGTGCCGACGACGAGTACCGCGCCTTCGGGCAACGCCTGGGGATTACGGTACGCGGACGATTGCAACTGCAGGATCCGCGCGGGCAAACGCTCGGCCAGGCGCGGCACGATCGGCGTGTGATAACCGCCCGAGGCGACCACCACCTGATCGGCAGTGAAGTCGCCTTGCGTCGTCGCAATCGCATAGATGCCATCGTCGCGCTGCTTCACGCGTTTAACTTCCGCATGCTCGATAACCGGCGCACCGACATGCGCGATAAAGCCGTCGAGGTACTCGACGATTTCGTCCTTTTTCATAAAGCCGTGTGGATCGTCGCCACGGTACGAGTAGTCGGGCAATGTGCATTGCCAATTCGGCGTCACGAGACAGAACGCATCCCAGCGTTGCTGGCGCCATGTGTGCGTCACGGTGTTCTTCTCCAGAACCAGATGGTCGATGCCGGCTTGCTTGAGGTAGTAACTGACCGACAAGCCCGCCTGCCCGCCGCCGACGATGAGCACGCCATAGTGCCCATCAATCCTCGCGTGAGGTGTTGGATTCGACATGACGCATCCTCTGTAAAAGCTAAGCGGTTAGCTGAATTCGATAACCTTGACGGTCGCCTCAGGCTGATTGCGAAACCGCTCGGCGTCACGCTCGATCTGCGCGAGCTGATCCATCGCCGCCGAGCAGGCAAAGCCGTATTTTTCGCGCACGCGCTCCGACGCGATGCCTAACGCCTGCCTCGAACGTTCGACGAAATCGCCTAGCGCATAGGCCTCGCCGGGTGTGAAGAAATCGCCGATGACGAGCGAGGGCGAATAACAGTTCGCTTCGTCGCCATCGGGCCATTGAATCCGAAAGTGCATGACAGGCATCGCCAATCCCCAATCAATGAAAAACCAGCGCGCGCTTCGCGAGGAAGCGGCGGTATGCGTCGACGTGACGCCGCGCGCTCGCCGGCCAGCTGAAGCGCGCGAGCAAGGCCGGCACGGCGTGCTCGAAATCGACGTCACCTCCAGCCAGCGCGCGCAGCAACGCCGACGCGATCGACTCGATCTCAGTCGGCACGGCCCAGCAGCAGGTGGTGCCGTCGAGGTATTCGGTGAACGGTGCGATCGCCGACGCCACAACCGGCGCGCCGCTCGCAAGCGCTTCCAGCACGACGAGGCCGAAGCCCTCGCGCAACGACACCATCGACAACACATCGGCGCTGCGAAACAGCGCGGGCATGACGGCGTCTTCGAGCGGCCCGGTGACCACCACACTTTCATTCGGACCGACAGACAGCCCCAGTTCCGTCGCTCGCTGAAGCAGACGGCGGGTGTATACGTCATGGTCGAGCAGGCTTGCGCCGCCGGCGATCACGAGTTGCGCCTGCGGCAACGTACGACGCACGGAAGCAAATGCTTCGAGCAAAGCCAGCGTGTTCTTGCGTGCTTCGATACCGCCGACCGACAGCACGATCGGACCACCGTCGATGCCGAAGCGCTGCTTCAGTTGCACATCGTGCGTATCCGCGCGGGGCGTGAAGCGTGCCACGTCGACGCCATTCGGCACCGTCATCGCATCGATGCCGTGGCTCAAATGCATGTCGCGCGTCCACATCTCGCTCACGCAAAGCACCTGGTCCGCGTCCTGATACGCGCGCCGCTGCCACGCAGCCAAACGCGGATCGTCGAAATGATCGAGATGGTGCGCCGTGCGCATGAAGCCGTGAATGCGCCCTTGCGCCTTGAGTTCGGCGAGCGCGTTGCCGCTGATGCTGTCCTGCGCATGCAGCACATCGAACGACGCCGCGTCGTGCTCGATCAATGCATGCCTGAATGCATGAATCCGCGCTTCCATCATGGCCACCGTATTGGCCTGTGAAAGCGTGATCGGCGCATAAATCACGTGGCATGGCGGCAAACGAAATAGCGTTTCACCCGGCACGGCCGGGGCGAACACGGTGACGTCATGCCCGAGCGCGGTAAGCGCCGTCGCCAGTTCAAGCGTATGCACCACCCCGCCGCGCGGGTTGACTGAATGCGTCAGCAAGGCGATACGCAAAATGTTCATCGCGCACCGCCATTCGCGACGATGAACGGTTCGCGATTGAAGTCCCACAACATCGCTGCGTCATCGCGCTGGTGCACGACCGCCTGCCGCGTCGCATCGATCGAGCCGATCACCGCACAGGCCAGCGAGCGCGAGTCGAATAGCGCCTGCACCGCTTCGACGTGTTCCGAGCGCACTGACAGCAAATAGCCGAAGCTGGGAAACGCGGTGACCCAGCGTTCCAACGGCACGTCGGCGGGTTTCGGAATACGGTCGAGATCGATCCGAGCGCCGACTTGCGAGCACTCGAGCAACATCAACGCGGTGCCGAGCGTGCCGGCCATGCTGATATCCTTCGCGGCGTCGCATAGCCCGCTTTCCGCCAACTGCGGCAAGCGTTCGAGATCGGCCCTTAAACGCTCACCCGGCGCATCCACCGACGCATTCCAGAACGGATAGGGTTCTTCGAAACGACCGCGCAAATCGACCGCCATCATCAGGCGGTCGCCCGGTTTCGCGTTGAAGCTCGACAGCAACGCTTTCGCGCGCCCCACAATCGACACCGCCAGTTGCGCCGCATCGCTGCGCGTATTCGTATGACCGCCGACAATCGGCACGCCATAGGCAACCGAAGCCGCCGCCATGCCGGCAAGAACCTCATGCGCCGGCTCGATTCCCTGACTCCATAGCGCATCGACCACCGCCAACGGCCGGCCGCCCATCGCATAGATATCGCTGACGTTGACCATCACGCTGCTGTAGCCTGCGAACCACGGCATCGCGCTCACGAAATCGCTGACCATGCCTTCGATCGCGAACAGCAAATAGCCGTCGCCATCGGCGAGCGCCGCGCAATCGTCGCCGAGCGCGACCGCCTGCGCAAGATCGCGGGTGCCGCCGGGCAAACGCCGCGCCAGCGAGCTGACGACATCGACGATATCGGTCTTGTGCAGAAACCCTCGGCTCGCGCGCAAGCTGGCGACAAGATCGGCCACGCTCATGCCGCACTCCGCGCCGAAGCGTGTGCATGCGTAACAAAACCGCTGCATGGCGCGGTACAAGGCGGATACCAGGCCAGTTGCGCCTGCATCAGATGGTGCGGGCGCCCGAGCAACATTTCTTCAGCGAGCACGTCCCAATGCATTGCGCGAAACAACGGCACATTCTGGCTCTGCACGTGCGCGAGAAAAGTCTCACAGCCAAGCGCGTGCGCGCTGCTCACGGCGAGACGAATCAGCGTCGCGCCAATCTTGCCGTGGCGGCGAAAGGCGGCGTGCACCGCGAGCCGCGAGCCAAACCACACGCTGCCTTCGTCGCGATGAATCCGCACGGTGCCGACCACCTGCTCCGGCATGCCGGCCACGCAACTCACGGCCACCAGTTGTTGCGCATGTTCATCTTTGTCGTCGCGATCGTCGCCGACGAAAATGCCCTGCTCGATGCAGAACACCGCGCGCCGCAGCTTGTACGCTTCGTCGGCTTCCCAATCCAGCGTGGTCCACTTGATGCGGAATTCGCTGGGCGCATACGGCGTGGCAATGACCTCGCCAGCCACTGCAACGCCCGCAATCGCTTCGCCGAACATGATCACTCCTCGTACGATGACAGCGACGAACACGCACCGCATTTGCCGCAGCCCGCCTTGATATCGCTCGAGCGCATCGCGGCGGCGTTGAGCATCGCGCCGAGCGGTTGCAAGACCGCTTTCATAAATTCCGGTGTCGGCGCCGGATGGTCTTCGAGCGGCGTACCGCTGATCGGCACGAACGGCACCACGAACGGATACACGCCGAGTTCGATCAGCTCGCGTGACATCGCAAGGATCGCCGCCGCGCTATCGCCCAGCCCCGCGAGGATGTACGTGCTGACCTGTCCACGTCCGAACACGGCAACCGCGGCCTTGAACGCTTCCATGTAGCGCGACAGCGGCACGCTCGCTTTGCCTGGCATGACACGTTCGCGCAGCGCGGGCGTCACCACTTCGAGATGCATGCCCAGCGTATCGATGCCGCTCGCCTTCATGCGCGCGAACCAGCGGTCGTCGTCGGGCGGCTCGCATTGCGCCTGGATCGGCAGATCGACCGCGGCCTTGATCGCAAAGGCGCTTTCGCAGAGGATCCGCGCGCCGCGATCGGGCGTGGGGGGCGTGCCGGTGGTCAGCACCATATGCTTGACGCCATCGAGCAGCACCGCCGCACGCGCCACCTCGGCCAGTTGCTCCGGCGTTTTGCGCGCGATCGTGCGTCCCGCCGCCAACGATTGACCGATCGCGCAGAACTTGCAGCTCTTGCGACGGCTCTCGTAGCGGATGCAGGTTTGCAGCACCGTGGTGGCGAGCACGTCCGCGCCATGCAGCGCGGCGATGTGCGAATACGGCACGCCGTCGAGCGTCTGCATGCCGTAAAAGCGCGGTGCTTTTGTAAAGTTGATGTTGGCAATCGGGATCGTGCCGCGTAGCAACGCGCTCGAACCATTCGCGTCCGGCGTCTGCGCGACGAACGGCGAGTGCCAGGCGGTACTGGTATGCACCGGCACCATGATCGTCACGCCGTCCACCGTCACCGCTTTGTGATCCGACGGCCCGGCGCCGCCGCGCCGGCTCGCGGCGCCCGCATCCGGCGCGGCCAGCCGCAAACCCGCCGACTGCAATTCAGTCATCAATTGCCGGCTCGCTGCCGACAGCGTCTCGCTGGAGTTCATCGCGCCATCCCACGGTTGAGTTGAAATCGGTGTTCGAAGCAGCGGTCCACGACGGCATCGGCGCCACGGTTTCCGCAGGCCGCCGGTTGATCGCAAGGCTCAGCAATTCGGGCCGCGCGTAATGGCCGACCGAATCCATCATGCGTTTGCGCTTGGTGATCAGGCTCATGTCGAGATCGGCAATCACCATGCCCTCGCCTTCGCGCAGCGGTTCGGCCAGATGCTGCCCCTCCGGCGAAACGATCGCGGTATTGCAGCCGCCGCGCAGCGCCTTTTGCAGATTCGGGTCTGCCGTGACCGACGCGATCTGCGCTTCGCTGAGCCAGCCCGTTGCATTGACCACGAAGCAGCCCGACTCCAACGCGTGATGCCGGATCGTCACCTCGATCTGCTCGGCGAAGATCGGCCCCACCAGCGAACCGGGAAACTGGCTGCAATGAATCTCTTCGTGCTGCGTCATCAATGCATAGCGGGCGAGCGGGTTGTAATGCTCCCAGCAGGCCAGCGCGCCGACGCGCGCCACCGCCGTGTGCGCCACTTGCAAACCGGCTGCGTCGCCCTGGCCCCAGATCATCCGTTCATGAAATGTCGGCGTGATCTTGCGGCGCTTGAGCAGCAGCTGGCCATCCACATCGAAAATCAGTTGCGTGTTGTAGAGGCTGCCGTGATCGCGCTCGTTGACACCGAGCACGACCACCATCCGGTGCAAACGCGCCCGTTCGGCCACCGCTTGCGTCACCGGACCCGGCACGATCACGGCTTCCTCATAAAGCTTCATGTGATCGGCGCCGGAGGCGACCGGCGGCCGCACAAAAGAGAAGTACGGGTAGTACGGCACGAAGGTCTCGGGGAAGACGATCAGTTGCACGCCTTCGCGCGCCGCCTGCTCGATGGCCTCGCACACCTTGTCGAGGGTGCCGCCGCTGCGTTCGAAGTCCGGTGCGATCTGGACCGCGGCGGCACGCACGATGCGTTGGTCGGACATAGTGGTCACCCGCCTCTCGTCAAACCGTCCACGTGTGGATGATCAGCGCGTTGTCCTTGCGATGAAGAAGCTGGATGTCGAGCACGTCGAGCGGACTGATCGGCCGGATCCCTTCGATCAGCGACGCCTCGCCGTGCCCGTACAACGCTTGCAGCGCGAAGCGGCATGCGTACACCTTGCCGCCCTCTTCCATGAACTTCATCAACTGCTTGTTGAAGTTCAGATGGCCGGGAAACGCTTCGTCGCCGAGCGTCGGAAAGCCGCGTTGCAGACCGAGTGTGACGCCCGGCCCATACAGCAGCACTGAAGTCTCGAAGCCCTTGCGTTGCAAACGCGTGGCCTGCAACAGATTGACGAAGCCGATCGAGCCTTCGAAGGCGACCGTGTGAAACGTGACGAGCGCCTTCTCGCCGGGCTCGGCCTTCACGTCTTCGAAGACTTTCTCTTCGTAGTCGACAAGGTAATCGCCTTTCTGATGCAGCGGTTTGTTGACGGCTGGCATGACACTCTCCGATCAGGTTTGCTAAGTAAAGGATGACGCGCCATTCAAGCTGTGCGCGCTTCTCCTGATGCAACGCCCGTGCCATTGATCGGCCACGCCAATGCGATCAATCGGCAATCAATTCCGCCTCGATTCGAAGTGCGACTCGAAAATTTTTTTGGCGCGAAGCTTGCATAGAGCCGAGGCGTCGCGAGCAACGACGCCTGCACCGCGCCATCGCACCAGCCGGGTGCGGTTTTCCGGGGCGAACGTGTCGGCGTGGTGCACCCATTCACCACGGACGATCAATCCGATCATTGATCGCCTCGACATGCGATCACTTTTATCGACCTCCAGCCGAAGCCGAAAATGAACAGCCCGACACACCATTGGATCAAACGCCTCGCCGATATCCGCAAACCGGCTTACCTCGCGATTCCCGATCTGATCGAAGAAGATCTCGCCACCGGCCGTCTGCGTCCGCGCGACCGTCTGCCGGGTTTGCGCGATCTCGCGCTGGAACTCGCGCTGAACTACACCACCGTGGCGCGCGCGTATGCCGAAGCGAGAAAGCGCGGCCTGCTCGACTCGCGCGCCGGCAGTGGCACTTTCGTGCGCGGCCGCACGGCCACCTTGCCGCTGACCGGCGGAAGCAGCATCGAGATGTCGATGAATACGCCGCCCGAACCGCCCGACTATGCCGCGCGTTTGCGCGACTCGGCAGCGAAACTGATGACCGACAGCGATCCGTATCAGTTGCTGCGCTATCAGGACTTCGGCGGCTCGCCCGCCGACAAGGACGCCGGCGCCGAATGGCTGAAGCGGCGCGTGCCGCATTGCGATGCGCAGAACGTGCTGGTGTGCCCCGGCATCCACAGCGCGCTGGTGGCGCTCGTCTCGCAGCTCGCACGGCCCGGCGCCACGATCTGCCTCGACACGCTCGCCTATCCCGGCATCAAGGCAATCGCCGCGCAACTCGGTGTGCGCCTGCAAGCCTTGCCGCGCGACGACGAAGGCCCGCTCGCGCATGCATTCGAAGCGCTCTGCAAGACCGACAAGCCGAGCGCGTTCTATTGCAATCCGACACTGCAAAACCCAAGCACGCTGACGCTCACGCATAAACGCCGCGAAGCGCTCGCCGATGTCGCGTTGCGCTACAGCGTCCCGATCATCGAAGACGACGCCTACGCGATGCTGCCGCAGAGCGCACCCGATGCGCTCGCGAGCTTCGCGCCCGAACTCACGTACTACGTAACGGGTTTATCGAAGAGTCTCGGCGCCGGTTTGCGGGTTGCGCATCTGCATGCGCCGACACCGCGCCGGACGCAGCGTCTGGCCGGTGCGTTGCGTGCGACGACGGTGATGGCGAGCCCATTCACCGTCACGCTCGCGACGCAATGGCTCGCCGACGGCACCGCGCTGGATATGCTCAACGCGATCCGCAACGAATCGCGCGCACGCCAGGCGATTGCTTCGCGCATGCTCGAAGCATGGCCTTACGAAGCGCATCCAGACGGCTTTCATCTCTGGTTGCCGGTGCCGGTCGAAAGCGGTTGGAGCGCTTCCGAACTCGCGTTGCAACTGCGCAATCAGGGCATTGCCGCGGTCGCGGGCGCGGCGTTTTCCACCGATGGCAATCCGCCCAACGCCATGCGCGTGTGTCTCGGCGGCTCGAAGACGCGCGACGAGTGCGAAGAGGCGCTGCGCATCGTGGGCGAAACGCTCGACCATCCGCATCATCTGCATTCGCCGGTGATGTAAGACGATCCAACGCTAGCGTCTGGCAACCTTATCGTCAGACGAATACAGCGCTTGTCCCGCTCCATGCATGCCCCTGTGCATGTGCTGTTTCGGCATTCATTGAAGACGCCGCATCGGGTGAAAAATCTTGCAGCAACGCGGCACGCCACCACGCGCGGCTTACGCGGCGTTTGTCAGCCGCGGTAAGCGTCGTGCGCTCAAGTTCGGCCCGGCGCCGCCGTATACGTCTCAAGTGAGGCCCCCGCCTCGCCGACTCCGGCTCATCGCTTACTCCGAAAAACTCCCGACATGTTCTCCTCCATTCGCGCGCGCATCGTCGCCCTGTGCGTCGCCATCGTTGTGGTCGCGCCCGCGGCCAACGCGGTTCTCAACTACGTCGTCGCATCGCTAAGTCTCGCGAGCGCGGTGACGCAATTCAAGCTGAATTGAGCGCAAGCCAAAGGAATCTCTGTGTCGTTTTATAGAAATCTGAAGATCGCCATCAAGTTGGCGTTGCTCGGCGCGGTGCTGCTTGCCGCAACGATCGTGGTAGGTCTGGAAGGCTGGCATGCGCTGTCGAACACGCACACATTGCAGATCCAGTCGGCGCAAACGCTCAGCCAGTACGCGCAGGCTGCCGACACCGCACGCGTCGCGCAGGTCGAGTTCAAGAAGCAGGTGCAGGAGTGGAAGGACCTGTTGCTGCGCGGCGCGGATCCGGCTGCGTTCGCCAAATACCGTGACGCCTTCAACAAGGAAAGCGGCACGACGCACGCCGCGCTGCTGCGGCTCAAGGATCAGTTGGGCGCATTGGGCGTGAACCTCGACGGCGTCGACAAGGCGCTCGCCACCCACGCTTCGTTGCAAGACCGCTACCTCGACGCGCTCGCGCACTATGACGCGGCCGACCCGGGCAGCGCGCATACCGTCGACGGCCTGGTCAAAGGTATCGATCGCGCGCCGACCGCCGCCATCGACGAGATCGTCGCCTCGGTGATGCAGCAAGCGCAAGACTCCAGCGTGCGCACGAGCGCCGCCGCCGAGCAGTCGTACACGCTGGCCTGTGTGCTGTTGTTGACCGTCGTGCTCGGCGCGCTCGGCGTGGGCACGTTCGCGATCTGGTTCCTGAGCCGCAGCATCACGGTGCCGGTCAGGCAGGCGGTGGGCGTCGCGCAAGCGGTCGCCGCGGGCGATCTGCGCGCCGATGTGAGCGTCGTGAGCCGCGATGAAACCGGTCAACTGCTCGTCGCCCTCAACGAAATGAACCAGCGCTTGCGCCATATCGTCAGCGAAATCCGCGAAGGCGCGACCACGATTTCGTCGGCGACGCAGGAGATCGCCGCGGGCAACCTCGACTTGTCGGCGCGCACCGAACAGCAGGCAGCCTCGCTCGAAGAAACCGCCGCGTCGATGCAGCATTTCACCGGCTCGGTCCAGCGCAACGCCAGCAACGCCCATGAAGCCACCACGCTCGCCCGGACCGCCGCGCAAGCGGCCCGTGACGGTGGCGCGGTGATGACCGACGCGGTGCGCACGATGGGACAGATCGACGCCGCCTCCAAACGCATCGTCGATATCATCGCCGTGGTCGAGGCGATCGCCGCGCAGACCAATATTCTGGCGCTCAACGCAGCGGTTGAAGCCGCTCGTGCCGGCTCCCAGGGGCGCGGCTTCGCGGTGGTCGCGAGCGAAGTGCGCAGTCTCGCGCAACGTTCGGCCGATGCCGCGCGCGAAATCAAGGCGCTGATTCGCGAGTCGGTTGCGACGATCGACGCCGGCACGCAACTGATCAACCACGCGAGCCACACGATGGACGGCGTGGTAGAAAGCGCCGGCAGCGTGACGCGCATCGTCGAGGCCATTGCGACTGCCAGCGTCGATCAGGCGGCCGGCATTGCCGAAGTCAACGATGCGCTCACGCAGATGGACCAGGTAACGCAGAGCAATGCGGCACTCGTCGAGCAAGCCGCCGCGGCGGCTGACGCGGTGCAGGGCAAAGCGGCGGGTCTGGTGCAGAGCGTGAGCTTCTTCCGGCTCGGCGCGGCGGTCTAAGAGAGTAAGTGCATAAAGGCTCGAGCGCCGTGTGTTGCTCGCACGGCGCTTACGACTCGAAGTCGAGTCCGCCGATCAACGCCACGGCTTCAGCCTGCGTATGCGAGAGAAAATCCAGTTCGCGCGCGTGGCGCCATGCTTCGAGCTTGTGCGGCAGCGCCGCCAGATAGCCGGCGAAGCGCGCCTGCCCTCCCGCCCCCATCAGCCGTTCGATCTCGTCGCTATCCCAGGTCAAGTACAGGTCCAGCGGATGAGGATAGCGGCGCGGGCCTTCGAGCGGTGCGGCGTGAATGCGCACGCGCGTCGGGTGTCCATGCCCGCGATAAGGCAGCACCTCGGTGTGCACGGTCGTGGCGAAACAGGCCGCGATCGCCTCGGCAATACGAGGTGCGAACTGTTGATCGAACTGGGCGGCGCTTTCTGGACTCATCTATGTCTCCGATGTTCTGCGCAAAGTGCGGAGCATCGTAGCATGCGGGAACTGTCGCACATGTCACCTGGCACGCCACTGTTGCGCCGAAGGATATGCGATATGCCGACTGTAGGGCGTCGATGGCAGCCTGCTCGTTCACCCTGCGCGCTTATTCCGTTGGGCCCGACCGGCGCGCCACCGAATGAGCAATCCGACGAGAGCCGCGAACGCGGCGGTAACCGCATAGCCGGCGAGCCGAATGGCGTCTTCGCTGGGTAGGCGGGAGACCAGCACAACGACGACGGCTAGTGCGAGCATCGCTAGAAATCCGATCATCAATTTCATCGCCCCCACCTCCCCGAAAGTTCTGAAGTGTTCTGAAGTATTACCTCGAACTGGCCCGCCGAAAGCCCCGCTAGTCGCCCAAGCATACCTGTGCGCGACGCACCCGGTGCAGTCGGGGAAACCAGACTGTCCCAGAACACCCAACGGTTTTGGAAGTACCCTTCGGCGCGCGCAGCGCCGCCGGAAGAATGACGGCCTTGTCACCAGCATGGAATGCGCGAGGGCACAGATTCCAGATGCTCCACTGCCGCCTCCAAGCCAGGGGACCCGCTTAAGGGTTAGCGGTGTGAAGCCGCTTTCTTTTGCCTACTTTTCTTTGCGGCCGGCAAAGAAAAGTAGGTGCCCCCGCACAGGGGGAACGCTAATAAACCAATATCAATTCAAGGAAAGGCCAACACCGCAGGCACACAGACATGAGCGCCGCGCAGGCAAACAAAAGAACTCCTTCACTGCGGCTCAAGCAGTCCTCCTCTCCCGCTCCCCCTCGCCTGCTCGAGCACGAACTCGATGAACGTGGACGCTGCCCGAGTGTGATGCCGATTCGGCATATACAGCATGTACATATGCGTGCCAAAGATACTAAGCCGCCACTCATCGAGTGCAGTCACCACATCACCACGCCGCAAATCCTCCTGCACCACATAATCGGGCACGAGCCCCACACCGAGACCAGCAAGCACAGCCTGCCGTAAAAACAAAAAATTCTCCGAAATAATCGCAGGCTCCAGCAGCACCTCGTGCCGCTCATCGCGCAGATAGGCGGCCACGCGCAACTGCCTTCCGACCACTGCCGCGGTGATCAGCGGCGCGGTCCGCAGTTCGTCAAGCTTCTCCGGCATGCCATGGCTCTGAGCAAAAGCCGGCGAAGCACAAGCGACATAACTCACCGACCCCATATCCCGCGCGACCAGATTCTGCGGCGGCTCCGACATCACCCTTACCGCGATATCGACCTCGTCGCGCATCAAATCCTCGACGCGATTCTCGAACATCACATCCAGCACGATGCCCGGATAAAGACGCTTGAACGCAATCAACCAGTCCGACATCACCAGTTGCCCATAACCGCTCGGCACGCTCAACCGCACCCGCCCCTGCAAGCTTTGCCCGAGCGTAGTCACCGATTCGCGCGCAGCCAGCAGCGCGTTCTGAATCGTGCGGCCGTGCTCGTACAACTGCAGACCGATTTCAGTCGGCTCGACCCGCCGCGTGGTGCGCCTCACCAGTTGCAGTCCGATCGAGCGTTCGAGCTGGTTCAGGTGGTAACTCACGTTCGCGCGGCTCATCTTCAGACGGCGCGCGGCTTCACTGAGATTGCCCGCGTCGAGGATGTCCACCAGCAAGGTCAACGAATTGACGTCCATGACGATGCCTTTGTCAAAATAATTTTGACAGTCTGTCAACGACCCATGTAATTGTCAATAAACCTTGTCCAACCGACAATCAGGACAATCAGAGAATTCGCCAGACCGGTATGTCCGGATAACCGTCAGGAGACAAGGTCATGACCCTCAACCCTTCGGCCGACGTCGTGACGCGCGCAATGCGCGGCAAGGTGCTGCTGGTGACGATCGACCACGCGCCGGTCAATGCCCTCAGCACCGATGTGCGGCGCGGCCTGCTCGCCGCGATTGAAGCAGCGGATGCCGACCAGGCCGTCGAGGCGGTGCTGATCGTCGGCGCCGGCCGCAACTTCATCGCCGGCGCGGATATTCGCGAGTTCGGCAAGCCGCCGGTTCCGCCCTCGCTGCCGGACGTGTGCAACAGGATCGAAGCATGCAGCAAGCCGGTCGTGGCGGCGATTCACGGCGCCGCGCTCGGCGGCGGCCTGGAGGTGGCGCTGGCAGCCCACTATCGGCTCGCCGTCGAAGGCGCGAAGCTCGGTTTGCCGGAAGTGCAACTCGGTCTGCTGCCCGGCGCGGGCGGCACGCAACGCACGCCGCGTCTGGTGGGCGCACAGGCCGCGCTCGATCTGATTTTGAGCGGCCGGCACATCGGCGCGAAAGAAGCGCACGCGCTGGGTCTGATCGACCGCCTCGGCAGCGGCGGCGACATCCTCGCCGAGGGGCTCGCCTATGCGCACGAACTGCTGGCCGCGCACGCGCCGGTACGACGCACGCGAGACGCCAACGCGCTGACGGACCGCGCCGCCAGCCTCGCCGCAATTGCCACGGCACGTGCGGAAACGGCAAAGAAGTCGCGCGGCCTGTTCTCACCGATGAAAATCGTCGACGCGATCGAAGCCGCCATCGAACAGCCTTTCGAAGCCGGCCTGCGCCTTGAACGCCAACTCTTTCTGCAGTGCATCGACAGCCCGCAACGCGCGGGGCTGATCCACGCGTTCTTTGCCGAACGCGAAGTGCTCAAGGCACCGGAAACCCGCGACGCGAAACCGCGCGCACTCGGCAAGATCGGCGTGGTGGGCGGCGGCACGATGGGCGCGGGCATCGCGGTCGCGGTACTCGACGCCGGCTTGCCGGTGACGATGATCGAACGCGACGACGCGTCGCTAGCGCGTGGCCGCGCGCACATCGAAAAAGTCTACGACGGTCTGATTGCCAAAGGTCGTATGAATGCCGCGGCGAAAGCGGACGTGATGACGCGCTGGAGCGGCAGCACTTCATACGACGCGCTCGCCGACGCCGATCTGGCGATCGAAGCCGTCTTCGAAGACATGTCGGTCAAACAGGCCGTGTTCGCCGAACTCGACCGCGTTTGCAAAGCCGGTGCTGTGCTTGCAACGAACACGTCGTACCTCGACATCGACGCGCTCGCCGCCAGCATCTCGCGTCCCGCGGACGTGATCGGTCTGCACTTTTTCTCCCCCGCCAACATCATGAAGCTGCTGGAAGTGGTCGTGCCGGGACAAGTCAGCGCGGACGTGGTCGCCACCGCGTTCGAACTCGCGAAAAGGCTGCGCAAGACGCCGGTGCGCGCGGGCGTGTGCGACGGATTCATCGGCAACCGCGTGCTCGCCGTGTATCGTGCCGCCGCCGACGCGATGATGGAAGACGGTGCGTCGCCCTATCAGATCGACCAGGCCGTGCGCGACTTCGGCTTCCCGATGGGACCGTTTCAGGTGGTCGATCTGGCGGGCGGCGACATCGGTTGGGCCACGCGCAAGCGCCGCGCCGCCACCCGCAATCCTGATGCTCGCTACGTGCAGATCGCCGACCGTCTGTGCGAACGCGGCTGGTTCGGTCAGAAGACCGGCCGCGGTTTTTATCTGTATGCCGAAGGTTCACGCGGCGGCATGCCCGATCCTGAAGTCGAAGCGATCATCGACGCCGAACGCAAACGCACCGGCGTCACGCCGCGCAGCTTCACCGACGAAGAAATCATGCGCCGCTATATGGCCGCGATGATCAACGAAGGCGCCAACGTCGTGCATGAAGGCATCGCGCTACGGCCGCTCGACGTGGACGTCACTTTCCTGTACGGCTACGGTTTTCCGCGTTATCGCGGCGGCCCGATGAAATACGCGGACATGGTGGGTCTACCGACGATCCTCGCCGACATCCGCGAGTTCGCCAAAGAAGACCCGCTGTTCTGGCAACCGTCGCCGTTGCTCGTGGAACTGGTCGAACGCGGCGCCGATTTCGCGAGCCTCAATCAGACAGTTTGAGACGGCTTGTCAAGACGGCGCGTCGTTGACAGCACATCGACAGGGCGCGACGCGCTCGCCGTCTGTCCGTTCGATATCTACGGAAGAAACCGCTATGGATCTGAACTTGACCCCTGAAGAAGAAGCCTTCCGCGCTGAAGTACTCGGCTTCCTGCGCGACAAACGCCCGCGGCGTCTCGCCGACAAGGTGCACGGCGGCCGCCGCCTGACGCGCGCCGACATGGCCGAATGGCACGCGATCCTCAACGCGCAAGGCTGGCTCGCCAATCACTGGCCGAAAGAGTACGGCGGCCCGGGTTGGAATGCGGTGCAGAAATTCATCTTCGAGAACGAATGCGCGCTGGCGGGCGCGCCGCGCGTCGTGCCGTTCGGCGTCAACATGCTCGGGCCGGTGCTGATCAAATACGGCAACGAGGCGCAAAAGCGCTACTGGCTGCCGCGCATTCTCGACGGCTCCGACTGGTGGTGCCAGGGCTACTCGGAACCCGGTGCCGGCTCCGATCTCGCCTCGGTCAAGACCACCGCCGTGCGCGGCGCCGATGCGCAAGGCGAGCACTACATCGTCAACGGCCAGAAGACGTGGACCACGCTCGGCCACTACGCGAACATGATCTTCTGCCTGGTGCGCAGCGCCACCGACGTGCGCAAGCAGGAAGGCATCAGCTTCCTGCTGATCGACATGAATACGCCTGGCGTCGACGTGCGGCCGATCATCACGCTCGACGGCGAGCACGAAGTCAACGAGGTGTTCTTCACCGACGTGCGCGTGCCGGTTGAGAACCTCGTCGGCGAAGAGAACAAGGGCTGGACTTACGCCAAGTACCTGCTCACGTACGAGCGTACCAATATCGCGGGCGTCGGCTTCTCGGTCGCCGCGTTCAATCGACTGCGCAAGATCGCCGCGAAGCAGTTGCGCCACGGCCGGCCGCTTGCGGAAGACCCGCAGTTCGCGGCCCGCATGGCGCGCGTCGAGATCGATCTGGAGAACATGAAGACCACCAACCTGCGCGTGATCGCGGCGGTGGCCGGCGGCGGCGTGCCGGGCGCGGAGAGTTCGATGCTGAAGATTCGCGGCACCGAGATTCGCCAGGAGATCTCGTCGCTTACGCGACGAGCGATGGGACCGTACGCGCAACCCTTCATCGAGGAAGCATTGCACGACGGTTTCGCGGGCACGCCCGTCGGCCCCGACGAGGCCGCCAGCGCCGCTTCGCTCTACTTCAATAACCGCAAGCTGTCGATCTTCGGCGGCTCCAACGAAATCCAGAAGAACATCATTTCCAAAATGATTCTGGGATTGTAAGGGGCGCACCTCATGAATTTCCAGCACACCGAAGACCGCCGCATGCTGGCGGATACGCTTGATCGCTTCGTCAGCGACCAATACGGTTTCGAGACGCGCGACAAGATCGCGCGCTCGGCGGAAGGATTCAGTACCGAACTGTGGAATCGCTTCGCAGAACTTGGCATTATCGGTGCGTTGTTCGATGAAGCGCATAGCGGTTTTGGCGGCGGCGGTTTCGATATCGCCGTGGTGTTCGAGAGCCTCGGCCGTGGCCTCGTGGTCGAGCCGTTTCTCGACACGCTGATCGTCGGCCAGGCCATCGTACGCAGCGGCAACGATACGCAGAAAGCTGCGCTTGCCGCGTTGATCGACGGCTCGCGGATCGTCGCACTCGCGCATGGCGAGCCTGATAGTCACTATGAACTGTCACGCGTGACGACCCGTGCGGCGCGCAGCGGCGAAGCATGGCAGCTGAACGGCGCGAAAGCCGTGGTTCAGCACGGCGAGCGTGCCGGGTCGTATCTGGTCTCCGCGCGCACCCACGGCGCGGACGACGCCGAAGACGGCGTCACGCTGTTTCTCGTGCCTCGCGATGCAGCAGGCGTGAGCGTGCGCGGCTACGGCAA
Organism: Paraburkholderia sp. SIMBA_030; assembly: GCF_046535245.1. Classification (NCBI taxonomy): domain Bacteria; kingdom Pseudomonadati; phylum Pseudomonadota; class Betaproteobacteria; order Burkholderiales; family Burkholderiaceae; genus Paraburkholderia; species Paraburkholderia sp. SIMBA_030. Next base: position 21,167 of record NZ_JAWRXB010000023.1, on the reverse strand, counting down.
GATCGACGGAGGACGCGCGGCTGAAGTCATGTTCGACAATGTCGTGCTCGATGATGACGCGTTGCTCGGCGTGGCCGGCGAAGGCTTTGCGACGCTCGAATACGGCATTGGCTGCGGCGTGCTGGCGTTGTGTTCCGAAGCCGTCGGCGCGATGGATGTCGCCAAGGAGTACACGCTCGAGTATCTGCGTACCCGTAAGCAGTTCGGTGTACCGATCGGAAGCTTCCAGGCGTTGCAACATCGGATGGCTGATCTGCTGCTCGAGATCGAACAGGCGCGCTCAGCGGTGATCAATGCCGCTGCAGGGCTCGCGGCTGAGCGCAAGGTGCGGGAGCGGGCGCTTTCTGCGGCCAAATTTAGTATTGGGCGGATTGGCAGGCTGGTTGCCGAAGAGTGTATTCAGTTGCATGGCGGTATCGGTATGACGTGGGAGTTGCCGCTTGCCCACTATGCCAAACGGTTGGTGATGATCGATCATCAGCTTGGGGATGAGGATCATCATCTTGAACGGTATATTTCGCTTGGGTGTGGGTGAGGTGTGCTGTTTGTTGTTCTGTGTGTCTCCATCAAACCGGCAAGCCCCGCCTCAAAGCCGCACCGACATGCTCGTCCGACAGATGCGCTCGCCCGCTGCCGAACAGTTTTTCGCGCAACGTGCCTTCGGCGTAGGCGGTCTTGTACGCACCGCGTTCCTGCAACTCGGGAATCACCAGATCGATGAAGTCGCTATAGCATTCCGGCGTGACGGTCCGTGCCAGGTTAAAACCGTCGATATCGGTTTGCTCGATCCACCCGATCAGCTCACCGGCAACCTGCGTAGGAGTGCCGACAATCACCGGATAGCGGCCGCCTAATTGCAGTTCTTCGTGCAGAATCTGCGCGACAGTGCGCTCCTTGCCCGCGCCGGTGAGATTCTTCATCACCGATTCGATTGCGTTGTTTTTTGCGTAGCGAATCGGCTCGTCCGGCGCGTAGCGAGAAAAATCGATGCCGCTCGAACTGGCATAGTGCACAAGACCTGCTTCCGGGCTCGCGTAGCGCACGTATTCAGCGTACTTTTCACGCGCTTCTTCTTCGGTCGGTGCGACGATGACGGACAGACCCATGAAGAACTTGATGTCCTCGGGATTGCGTCCTTCGTTGCGTACTGCGGCGCGCACGTCGGCCACCAGTTGCTTCAGCGCGGCCGGCCTCTGCTGCGAAACGAACACGCACTCCGCATGGCGCGCCGCGAACTGCTGACCGCGCCCCGACGAGCCCGCCTGAAAAATGACTGGCGTGCGTTGCGGGGACGGCTCGGACAGGTGATAACCGTCGACGTTGTAGTACTGCCCGCGATGCTCTATCCGATGCACCTTGGCTGGATCCGCATAGATGCGGGCCTCGCGGTCGGCTCGCACCGCGCCCTCCTCCCAACTGCCTTCCCACAGCTTATAGGCGACTTCGAGGAATTCGTCGGCGCGATCGTAGCGCTCGTCATGCGCGATCTGCTGGCCGAGTCCCATCGCCCGGGCCGCGCTTTCGAGGTAACCGGTGACGACGTTCCAGCCGACCCGGCCGCCGCTCAGATGATCGAGCGTGGAGAAGCGGCGCGCGAGCAGATACGGCAATTCATAAGTCAGGTTGACAGTCACGCCGAAGCCGAGATGCTGCGTGACGGCGGCCATCGCCGGCACGGTCAGCAAGGGATCGTTGACCGGCAACTGGATCGACTCCTTCAGCGGCAGTTCGACCGATTGCTGATATACGTCGTACACGCCGACGATATCCGCGATGAACAGGCCATCGAATAAACCGCGCTCGAGCAGCTTCGCGAGATCGGTCCAGTACGACAGCGTCTTGTAGTCCACCGACCGATCGCGCGGATGCGTCCACAATCCGTGATTGATATGGCCCACGCAATTCATGTTGAACGCGTTCAGCAGAATCTGCTTCGTCATGACGATATGTTCCGGTGTTGGCTGTGATTCGCGGAAGGTTCAGGTCGTGCCGCTTCGCGCAGGCAGGCGCCTACAGCCATCAGGAGACACTATGAAAGAGACGTGGCCGAACCCGAACCAATTAATTGTCATTTCTAAAGAAGCGTCGGTTTGGTCGCTGGGGCTGGGGCTGTCACGCCGGCGTACCGCGCATTCGACCAGACACCGCGCGCCTCGCTGTCATTCAGGCGGGACGAACACAAGGAGCCGACGTCGGACAGGAGAGCAGTGGAGACGCCGATGGCGCATTTGATCCCGGATGGTCTCTGCTCCATATGCAGCATTGCGCGTTTCATCAGGACGTGCACGCGGAAAGGAGGCGACTTATCGCGGAGCGAGTCAGCGTGGCCACGGACCAATGCTAAAGTTCGTCTTTTCCGTTTCCGCCAAGGAACTGCATGCCGACCGCCAAGGACGCCTCGGGCCGCGCCAGCGCCCGGAAACCGGCTACACGCAAGACGAGTGCTGAACCGCGACTTTCCCGGCAACGTCGCCCCGAGGCACTTTCGGTTGAGGAGTGGCAGACCCAGTTGCGCCGCCAGTTTGGCCGAGAACAGACTTTCCTGCTGGAAAATTTGGGCAACGATCCAGTGTTCTCGGAATTCGCCGTGACCAATCCGGCAAGCGGGGGGCGCTACCGGGTCGCCATACGCGGCGCCCACCCGGGCGAAAGTTATTGTTCGTGTCCCGATTTCGCCACGAACGACCTCGGCACCTGCAAACATATCGAATTCACGCTCGGCCGCCTCGCTGCAAAACGAGGTGGAAACGCTGCGTTAAAGCGTGGCTTCCAGCCATCCTATAGCGAGATATTCCTCGATTACGCCGGCCAACGCAGCGTTCGCTGGCGTAGCGGCCTTGACTGCCCGCGCCGTTTGCAGAAGCAGGCGGCCACCTTGTTTGAGCCGGCAAACGGTTGGCGCCTCGCGCTGCAACGCTATGCGGATCTTGAAACCTTCGTCGCCGCGGCCGCCAGACTCGGTCATGAAGTGCGCTGCTACGATGATGCCCTCGCCTTCGTCGCCGAAATCCGCGATGCGAAAGCTCGCCAGTTCGTCCTGGCCGACGCCTACCCGCGAGGCGCCGACACCCCGCAACTGGCGAATTTGCTGAAGGTTCCCCTGTATCCCTATCAGATCCAAGGCGCGTTGTTTGCCGCCCGCGCTGGCCGCGCGCTGATCGGTGATGAAATGGGTCTCGGCAAGACCATTCAGGCAATCGGCGCCGTCGAACTTTTTGCTCGGCATTTCGGTGCCGAGCGGATACTGGTGGTCTGCCCCACCTCGCTCAAGCATCAGTGGCAGCGCGAATTCAGCCGCTTCACCGATCGTTCGTCCGAGGTCATCGGCGGCTTGCGCCCGGCGCGCCAAGCGATGTACCGAAACGACAGTTTCTGCAAAATCGCCAACTACGAAACGCTGGCGCGCGATATGGATCTGATTCAGGCCTGGGCGCCCGATGTGGTCATCGTCGACGAGGCCCAGCGCATCAAGAACTGGAACACGGCGGCCGCCCGGGCCCTAAAGCGCATCGCCAGTCCCTATGCCGTGGTCCTCACGGGCACGCCACTGGAAAACCGACTCGAGGAACTGATCTCGATCGTCCAGTTCGTCGACCAGCATCGGCTGGGCCCGACCTGGCGCTTACTGCACGAGCACCAGCAGCGCGACGACCACGGTCGCGTCATCGGTTACAAGGCACTGGACAAGGTGGGCGCGGCCCTGTCCGAGATCATGCTGCGTCGGCGTAAGACCGAGGTACTGGAACAACTGCCGCCGCGGGTGGACAACACGCTATTCGTTGCGATGACGCCTTTGCAACGCACGCTTCATGATGAAAACGGCGACATCGTCGCGCGCATCGTCAAGCGCTGGCGACGCACCGGCTATTTGTCCGAAGCCGATCAACGCCGGCTGACTTGTTGTTTGCAAAATATGCGCATGGCGTGTAACAGCTCATACCTGCTGGACCGGGAGACCGACGACGGCGCGAAGGCCGATGAGTTGGTGACGCTCATGGAAGATTTGTTCGAGCAGCCTGACGCCAAGGTGGTGGTATTCAGCCAGTGGGTGCGCACTCTCGAACTCGTCATCCGTCGCCTGGACGCCCGTGGCTGGGGCCATGTCCTGTTCCATGGTGGTGTGCCGGGCGACAAGCGCGGTGCGCTGGTGGATCGCTTCCATAACGATCCAGATTGCCGCGTTTTCCTGTCTACGGACGCAGGCGGCGTCGGCCTTAATCTGCAGCATGCCGCGGCGACCGTTGTCAACATGGACCTGCCTTGGAATCCGGCCGTGCTCGAACAGCGCATCGGCCGCGTACACCGACTGGGCCAGACCCGTGGCGTGCAGGTGGTGAACTTCGTCGCCCAAGGTACTATCGAGGAGGGCATGCTGTCGGTGCTCGCCTTCAAGAAATCGCTCTTCGGGGGGGTCCTCGACGGCGGCGAGAGCGAAATCTTCCTGCATGGCACGCGGCTATCGAAATTCATGGAGAGCGTCGAGCAGGTTACCGCGGCGGTGGGCGAAGCCGAAGCACCCGAAGAGCCACCGACGAGCGCATGCCCGCAAGACCAAGAAGCGCCACGACGGCAGGAACCCGCAGGCGGACCCCATGCGAGCGGCGCCGAAGAAAACGACGTTCTGCTGCTCTCAGCTGCACCACAGGCCGCAGCCGGCGCAGAGCACGCGCCTGGTGCTCTGGCCAACCCCTGGGCGCCGCTGCTCGATGCCGGCCTGAAATTGGTCGAAAGCCTTGCCGCTAATCAATCTGGGACGGCCGGTACGCAGACACCGACATGGCTAGAAACCGACCGCCAATCCGGTAAGACCTACCTGAAGATACCCATTCCCGAACCCGAGGCGGTCCAGCACCTCGCAAACGCACTCCAGGGGTTGCTCGCAGGGTTACGCCGCTGAGATAACGCTGGCGAGGGAGCCCGCGACCACTTTGTTGTCTATGCGGCTGGCGTGGTCAGAACGGCCAGCGACCGAAGCACAATCTGAGTGAAGACGATCGTACTGCGGTCGAATGCGATCGACTACTCGCCGGCCGACCTCCGAACGTCCTCCATCACATCCGCGCGGTCACCGCCATGTGACAGTCCAGGCTGACGTTGCCGTTTCAGAATGACTAGCCTCATGCCTGTGCTCAGCACAGGATTCGGCTGTCCTCCGGCGACTCTGCTGGCCCGCGCTGCGCTGCTCCGTCGGGCTCCGTGAACCGTGCCTCCAAGGCGTCGTCCTTGCTTGCTCGAAGCATTGCTGCGACCAGCACACCAAAGCACGCGCCAAAGGATCCCCCCACGCCCAAGCCAAGTAAGAATTCCATCGTTTTCCCCCGTTGCAATTGATTGCAGGATAGAAGCCAACCGTTCATTCGCCACCGGTGAGGGGCGCGCGCTCGAAATAACGCAACCCTGCGCAGCACTATCCTGATACCCCTAGCGCGTCACACCATCCTCGCCAATGTCGACTGCGATCACGCCGCGCTGATAGCGCTCGCGGTTGTTGCCTTTCGATCGTCGCGCGTGATGCGAGAGACTAAATGACAAGGATCACGTTGAGGACGCAGGACGTATTTTCGTTTCCCGTCCTGCGGGAAATGCGAATGACATGTTGCCGACCTGGCGACGCGTTCATCCGGAGCGTCGTCGAACGGGTTTGTTGCGTCTGCGGTCTGACGCCGGCGATAAGAAACGGATAGCTGAACCGCCATGACGGCAGTCGGCGTGTATGGACATAGTTTTCCCCCGGTTCGCGTATTGCCTTTTTAGTGCTTGTGCTGCGGTATTGAATTTGCTTGATGCAGCGTCTTGATGGTCTGTAACATGCCGAGGCAATTAGCGGGCCATCCCTGATTTCCCAAGGCGAGCATTTGAGGCAGATGCGGCGGCGGTTTCTCCAACGCTCCACGCCGGCACAAACGGTTTCAATCCTGTAACGCTCCTGAGCGAAAGCGGCGGTGCCAAACCGGTCGACTTCGACGCTCCAACAATGCGTTTCTATTGCTGTGGGCGCGTGAGGGGGTGTTCATCAGCGACATTGTCGCGAGCGCCTAAAACGTTGCAAAAACGAGAATCAGGACGACGAATGCGCGGGGATAGCGTTGAACAGAACGATATGGGGGCCGCGCACTGGTTCGCAAAGTCGGTGGCGCAGGCCTATGCATGGCTTGGTTGAGCCAGGCAGAAACCGCCCAAGAAGAGACGGTCGACTGTGCTGCCCAGATCGTCGACACCCATTAGCGGGCTCCTCGCCGACACGGACCCGCAATGCTTGTTCGCCTGCTCACCGCATCCGACACACTATCGTTCCAATCTCTGTGGCAACCAAAGACCGGCGCGATCCGACGCTCGCCTGTCGACTAACAGCAAAACTCTCGAGCATCGGCTTATTCTGCGACACTATCCAGCGCGGCGGCACGAATGAGCCGTGTCTCCTGTGCCGTGATCAGATGACCCGATGCCTTGAGATAGGCCGGGAAATCCGGATGCGTATCGCGTGCAAGGCATCGTCGCTCGTAGTCTGCCAGATCGTCATACCCCACAGGTGGGTGAACTGGTTCTGCGGCCCGACCAGACTTGTCCAAAAGCCGAGCGGATGTCCAAGCGTCTCGAGCAGGATGGCTTTGTCGCGGTAAGAATCGAGGGGCGGGCGAGATCGCAACAGCTTGACGGCCCAGCGGTGCCCAGTCGAATGATCGACCGAAACGCCGCGCTCAGCCATCATGTCTTCGAGGTGCCGCAGGCTCAGCGGATAGGCCACGTACCAACACACGCAGGTCAGAATTACGTCGAGTGGATAATGCAGGCGTTTGAGCACTCGGGCCACTGCCGGATTCAACGTCTTCATCGAGCTTTCAGTTGTTCGCGTCGTTCCGCACATCATAACGGAGCGCCTTACTGCAACAGATCCGCGGTCACACATCTACCTTCGACGCACCACCCAAGGAACGATTCGCCGCTTCATAGCGAGTCCGGTTTACCTCATTCGGCGGATAGAGGCCTGGCAAAGCAGCGCCGTTTGCGACCTCGCTCATGATCCAGTTTTCCAGTCGCTCCTGTTCAACCGACGCGACAACAACCTCGTCAAGAAGCGCGGCCGGAATAAGCACAGCGCCATCCCGGTCGACCACGATTACGTCGTTTGGAAATACCGCGACGCCGCCACAGTCGATAGGTTCCTGCCAGCCGACAAACGTCAGGCCGGCCACTGAGGGTGGTGATGCGGTACCCTGACACCATACAGGAAGGCCGGTATTCAGCACGCCCGCAATATCCCGAACCACGCCGTCCGTGACAAGCGCTGCGACTCCGCGCTTGTGCATCCGTGCGCAGAGAATGTCGCCGAAGATTCCCGCATCGGTTACGCCCAGCGCGCCCACTACGGCAATACAGCCACCTGGCATCGCTTCAATCGCCGCACGGGTTGAAATGGGCGAGCCCCACGAAGCGGGGGTCGCAAGGTCTTCCCGGGCCGGCACGAAACGGAGTGTGAATGCACGGCCGACGAGCCGCGGCTGACCTTCCGCTATCGGTCGTGTGCCGCGAAGCCACACGTTGCGAAGACCATGCTTGAGCAGGACCGTCGTAAGCGTGGCCGTAGATACGCCCGAGAGGGCTGCAACGTTCTTTTCGTCGAGCGGAAGTGAGTCGATGGTCATGGTTTGGCGCTTCCCAGGAAAAAGTGATCAGATGCTGGCGATCAGGCCACCGTCGATCCGGACTGTCGAGCCAGTAATGTATGAAGCTCGAGGACTCGCAAGGAAGGTCACCACATCTGCGTACTCTTGCGGCTCGCCGTAGCGCCCCACCGGAATCGACCCGGTGCTCTCGGCAGCAACGTCCTCGACTGATCGTCCTTCGCGCCTGGCTTTGGCCTCGTCAAGGAAGCGTATGCGATCGGTGGCAATACGTCCGGGCAGCACGATGTTGCAGGTAACGCCATCGCGACCGACTTCCCGCGCCAGTGTTTTCGACCAGCCGACGAGAGACATGCGCAGTGCGTTCGACAGCCCGAGATTCGGTATAGGCGAGACAACACCCGATGAGGTGCTGGTGATCACCCTGCCGAAACCACGTTCGCGCATTCCCGGAAGCACCCGGTCGGTGATGGATACCACTGACAAGACCATGCTCTCGAAATGCTTGCGCCACAGTGCTGCATCCTGTCCATGCGCTGGCGTCGGCGGGGGGCCTCCGGTATTGTTCACCAATACGTCGATGGAGCCCAGTTCGTCCTCGATCCGTGCGACATGACTGTCCACGGTAGACATATCTCCAAGATCCCACTGAAGCGCAATGGCATGGGAGCCCGCCTCTCTCACTGCTTTTGCGGTCCTTTCGGCTGCCGCCAGATCAATATCGGCAACGGCAACGCGAACGCCCTCGGCCGCAAGCGTTCGCGAGATGACGCCACCAAGACCGCCACCACCGCCAAGCACGAGGGCGGTCTTATCTTTTAGCTGTAGGTCCATCGTCTTTCCCTGTGAGAAGCTGGTTAGCTATTTACTGCTGGGCGGAACGGCGCATCACCAGGTTCCGCAACAGCATCAATTTCGATACGCACGCCATTCAACGCGCACCCGATAGTGGTTCGTACGGGAGCAGCAGCGCCCATCACTTTGGCGTATACGGCGTTAAAGCGTGGGAATTCGCTGATGTCCGACAGATACGCCTGGATGCGAACAAGCCGGCTGAAATCAGTGCCGGCGTCTTCCAGGACAAAACGCAAATTGTTGAGCACCGCGGTCGTTTGCTCTTCGATCGTGGCGCCAATAATGTTTCGCTCAGGATCTCTCGGAACCTGACCTGCCACAAAAATCAGTCCGCCTGCGCGGCGCCATAGGCTGTAGTGACCGCCTGTGGACGGTTGCTTGCTCGATTCGGTCATGTGTGAAGTCTCAAGTTGGAAGGAGTATGAACAGGGTCCGCATGTACTCGCCCTTTGGCAGTCACCGCGTCAACGCGACAACAGAACGTTCGTTGCCGAGTTGATCGCGGTATTCCCACTGTCCGTCGAGAGATCGAACCAGCGCATTGCTGTACAGGTAGGCGGTGGTACACGTGTGCTCTGGGATCAGTAACAGCCTGTCGCCGGTGCGAAGTGCGTCGCTGCGGATCACGGTGTGCTCTTCGTTCATCATCACGATCTCGCCGGCACCGGCAAAACGCTCCCGCAGCGGTTTGTCCGGCGAGATCGCCTTGCTGCCGGCGTCCAGTGTCGACGTGCCATTGCGCGTTGAAACAACCGTTGTCAACACAAATCCGGCCGCAACCCAGTTGTGATGCGATAGCTCCCTCTGGTGCTGGGCGTTCGAATACACCCAGGTACCCGGCGACACGTACTGCATCACAGAGCGCGGCCACAGGTCGAACGTATAGCTGCATGCGCCGACGACGTCGACATCGATGCCGTCTCCGCGCAGGCTAGACTGCAGAACCTCCACCGTGCCGGCAAGTTTTTCCACTTCAGCTTTGCGCTCGTCATACGCCCCCCGGATGTGGCCGTCGTAAACATGCCACCCCGCAAGCCGACCAAGCCGCTCCACCCCACGCGCCAGTTCGAGCGCCGCCTCGTCCATCGTGAGGCCTGTGCGCCCCATCCCGGGATCGAGATCGATTCGCAGGCGAATCGAAGGCGAAGCGCCGTCGAGTAGCCGCGCCCATACGTCCAGTCCCTCGCGGGAATCGATCAGGCCCGTGAGTTCGGCCTTCGGAAATGCCCGGGCCAACTCGATGAAGCGGCCGATGTTTTGCGGATTGACGGTGGGAAACGCCCAGGTGACGCGTGTGGCGCCCGCGGTCAGCACCATTTCGACTTCGGCGAGAGTACTGGCTTTGAAAGCGAGGACGCCATTGGCCAGCAGCAACGAAACGAGCCACGCCGCGCGGTGAGTCTTCACGTGCGGCATCAGACGCTCAACTCCGCCGCACGCAAGTGCGGTGACCGCCAGATTGTGCAGAACGCGGTCTTCCATCACCACAAAGCAAGGTGTTGCGACCGCCGGCACCAAGTCCGCGGCAATTGGATTAATCATGTTGCTTCTTGTCATAGAGTCATAGTTCGGAGTGTCGGAGTCGCTTCACCGGCATGAATCTCGTCGGCGAGCGGCTTCACATCGATGATGCGTGGCTAGTGACGTAAGTCGGACAGGAATGCCTGCGCGCGCGGGTGCTGCGGCGATCGAAAGAACGTTTGCGGATCGGCTACCTCGAGAATCGCGCCGCGATCCATGAACCAGACGCTGTCGCTCACCTCGCGCGCGAATCCCATCTCGTGGGTCACGCACATCATCGTCATCCCATCTCTGGCAAGCGATTTCATGACGCTGAGCACTTCGCCAACCATCTCAGGATCAAGCGCGCTCGTCGGCTCGTCGAACAGCATCACCGGTGGCTCCATTGCCAACGCGCGCGCGATCGCAACGCGTTGCTGCTGTCCTCCAGACAACTGCTGCGGATAGGAGTTCGCCTTGCTGGCGAGACCCACGCGATCGAGGAGCGCCAATGCCTGTCGCTTCACATCCGCACGGTTTTTCCCTGCCGCCTTCATCGGCGCCAGGCACACGTTGTCGAGCGCAGACAGATGAGGAAACAGGTTGAACTGCTGAAACACGAAGCCGACACGGGTGCGAAACCGGTTCAGGTTCAACGACGCCTGATGGACGCTCGTTCCGTCGACCGTGATCCCGCCACCGTGAATCTCCTCGAGGCGGTTGACGGTACGGATCAGCGTGGACTTGCCTGATCCGGAAGGGCCGCACACGACCACCACCTCGCCTCGCTTCACCTCGGCGGTAACGTCGACGAGTGCTTGATACTCGCCGTACCACTTGTTAACTTTGGAGAATTGAATCATTGATGACACTCCTGAGTTTTTGCATCTTTCCTGAGGCACGCCGATGTGCGATGCGCCGTTCTATGACATGCGCGCATTGGGTGAGCGTGTAGCACACCACGAAGTAGGTCAAAGCGAGAATGAAGAAAACCTGAAATGGCTGTGTTAGAAGACTGGCGTTAATCTGCTGAGCCGAAAACGTCAGTTCCTGGACGCTGATCACATAACCTATCGATGTGTCCTTCACCGTCGATACGCATTGGCTGAGAATGCTCGGCAGCATGTTGTACAGCGCCTGCGGCAGAATCACGTGACGCATCGTCGCGCCGTAACTCATCCCGAGGGAGCGTGCGGACTCGGTCTGCCCTTTGGGCAAGGACTCGATGCCGGCACGGACAATCTCACTCAGGTAAGCCGCCTGATAAATCACCAGCGTGACGACCATGGTCGTGAATGCGCTCACCAGATGGCCGATCAGGCCCGGCACGAGGAAATAACTCCAGAACACCAGCATTACGAGCGGCACACCGCGCACGATATAGACGAGCACCGTCGAGGGCATGCTCAATACCTTGTAGGGCGAGACCCGGCATAATGCCAACAGCACGCCAAGCGGAAACGCTAAAGCGAGACCGAGCAGCGCGAGAATCAGCGTGAGCGTGAGACCGCCGACCGGTCCGTTCGGGTATTGGCCGAGCAGCAGGAAATGCGCGTTGTGGATGAGTATGTCGAGCATCGCTTATTTCGCCAGGATGCGGGTGCGGCGCGTGACCGCCGCGCCCACCCCCATCAGACCCAATGAAATGGCCAGGTAGATGACCGTTCCAACGAGATAGATTTCAAAGGTTTGAAAAGTCTGGTTCTCAATGTCGCGCACTGTGTATGTCAGCTCCGCAACGCCGATGGCCATCGCCAGACTGGTATTCTTGAAAAGCACCACCGTATGGTTGATGAACGGCGGCATTGCGATGCGAAAGCCTTGTGGCAGGATCACGTAACACATCGACTTCGGAAAGCTCAAACCCAGCGAGCGCGCAGCCTCAAGTTGACCTGACGATACCGCCCGCAGGCCACTTCTAATATCCTCCGAGAAGTACGCCGCCATGCACAGACCAATGGCAATCGACGCGAAGATGAATTCGCCCCCATGGGCGTTGATCCATCCTTGCGCGCTTTCCGGCAACAGCGTTGGGAACCCGAAATACCAGAGGAACAGTTGCGCGAGCATCGGCACGTTCTGATGGTAGGCAACGTAGCCGGCGACGATCCTCTCGATGAACGGGTTACCTATCGCACGCAACATCGCCAGCACCGTACCGAGCGCGACCGCTAGTACCCAGCTCGTCAGCGTGAGCAGCACGGTGTACTGAACTCCCCACATGAGATGCTTCAGATTCTGATCTGTGAAGATGCTCGAAAAGTTGAGATGCGTTAACATGAGTAATCCTCACCACACAAAACGGTATGGAGGTCAGCCCTTGATCGGCCCGATCCTGAAATCGCGATGCATCTGATAGATCGTATTGGGGCCGAGCCATTTGTCGAAAATCTGCTGGGCCTCGCCTGATTTTTCCATCCCGTCCAGCGCGTTATTCACCGCGTCGAGTAATGCCGGATCGCCCTTCTTGATACCGAGTCCCCAGTATTCGAGACCCACCGGCGGCGACAGCGCTCCAACAGTGGTGTCATGACCGAGTTTGGCGGCAAAGCGATGCATGATGGGTTCGGAGACGACAAACCCATTGACCTTGCCCTGCACCATGGCCAGGAAAGCGGATGGCGAGTCGTCATAGCTGACGAGCTGCACGCTCGGCATGACCTGACCCATGATTGCGATATTGCTGGAGCCTTTGATTGTACTGACGCGCTTGCCGTTGAGATCGTCCCGAGCTTTGAACGGGCCAGCGGTCTTCACTGCAATGACCTGCTTGGCGACGTAATACTGATGCGTGAATGTGAGCTGTTCGGCGCGCGCCGGCGAGTAGCCGAGCACCGCGGCGAGCACATCGACACGGCCTTGCAGCAGTTCCGGAATACGTGCCTCCATCGACACCACCTGCAACACGGGCTTGACGCCCAGAGCCTTGGCGACGCCCTTGCAGTAGTCGACGTCGTAACCGACGATCTCCCGTGATGCCGGATCCTGAAAGCCAAATGGCTCGAAGTTGGCCAGTACTCCGCACACCAGCGTTCCACGCGCCTTGATGTCCGCGAGCTGGTCTGCCTGTGCGGTACCCGCAAGCACGGCCAGGGTGAACCCCAGCAATGCCGCGATCAGTTTGTTAGACGATTTCATGCGATCTCCGTAGACAGGGTGTTTCAAAGCGCCGCGAGCTCTTGATGTGCTCGATCTGCATTGCAGGGGACTTGGAGGTCATATTCTTGGTGGAAAAAAATCCCAAACAAAGAGATATTTGCGCATACTTATCCATTCCAAAATGAGATTGATTGGAGAGGGACTACGTGGCACGCCAGATCACTTTTCTGCAACTCGAGGCACTGGTTGCAATCGCGGATATGGGTTCGTTCGAAGCGGCTGGGCGCAAACTCGGCAGCGTTCAGTCCGGCGTATCGCGCCACGTTCGCGAGCTGGAGAGTCAGTTCCCGAAACCGCTATTCGACCGCGGTTCGCGATCGGCACGGCTTACCGTCGACGGACTCGAAATACTGTCGCAGGCGCGCACGATTCTTCAGCAACGCGACGCCCTGTTAAGTCAGTATGCGAGCGAGAAAGTATTGCGGCGCTCGTTGAGGCTCGGCGTGACCGAGCTCGCGGCGCTAACCTGGTTACCTGGCTTCATTGATGCATTGCGTTCTACCTTTCCGCTGGTGGACGTCGAACTGGAGGTGGGTGGCGTCGCGGTGGAACTCTACGAAAAGCTCAGACAGGCGCAGCTGGATCTGGCCATCGTGCCCGACACGCCACGCTGGGCGGACATAGTGCGGTTCCCGCTCGCCAACGTGCGTAACGGCTGGTTCTGCAGTCCGACGTTCAGCCTCAAGCGGCGCAGGCTCGCCGTGTCGGAACTCGGCCAGTTGACGTTGCTGTCCCAGTCTGCCGACTCTGCGGTCGGACATGTCATGAGCAAATGGCTCGAGCGCAACGGTGTGCAACCGCGCAGCATCCTGACCTGCAACAACTTCGCGGCGCTTGGCGGCATGGCGAGCGCGGGTTTGGGTATCGCCTGTCTGCCAGACGCCATCTCCGGTGAACTCGTAACACTGGGTATGTTGCGTGCAGTCCATGTGACACCGGTGATGCCGCCGGTGCGCTATGTCGCCGTTGCGCGGCAAGACGCGCTGACACCGTTCCACCGCAAGGTCATTACCCTCGCGCGCGTGACGTGTAATTATGGAATGCGCTATCAGGACGCACGCGCACGCGAATCGCTCGTCAACGAGGCCAAATAACGATGCTGACCATCAAGCAGATCGAGACGTTCTACTGGGTAGCGAAGCTCGGCACCGTTCAGCGGGCGGCCGACAAGCTCCATATCACGCAGTCCGCGGCGACCAAGCGCCTGCAGGATGTCGAAGCGAAGTCCGCAGCACGTTTGTTCGAAGGGAGCGGCAAGAAAGCAAGGTTGTCCGCGAAAGGGCACGAGATGTTCACGCTGTGCGAAGGCTTGCTGGACAGCATTGAGCGACTCGAAGCGTATCAGGACGCCGACCGGCATATGGCCCGCGTGCTACACATCGGTCTGACCGAACTGGTTGCGTTGACGTGGTTCCCAACGTTCCTCCAGCAGATGCGCGGGCTTTTTCCAAATCTCATCCTGCAACCCCATGTCGACATGTCCGGGCCGCTGCAAGAGCGGGTGATCGATGGACGCCTCGACTTCGCGATTTTGCCCGAGGCAGAGCTGCCCGCATCAGTCGAGCGCGTAATGCTCGGGAACGCCCGCTTCGCCTGGTTCTGCCGTCCCGGTGCGTTCGACAGCAAGCGCACAGTGCGGCTGCACGAACTGGGCACCGCTCCGGTCATCGAGCAGATTCCCGCATCCATCATCACGATTCTGAGTTCCAGGAGTTTCGAAAGTGCGGGCGTCGACCCTGAGCGTATTTGCGGTGGCAACAATGCGGTGGTAGTAGGCGGCCTCGTGGCGGCCGGGGTTGGCGTGAGCTTGCTGCCGGTCGACCTTTTCAGGCAGCAAATCCAGAACCGGCTCATGCAGATCGTGATGACCAACCCTCCTGCACCGATGGTTCGCTACGACGCGATTTTCCTGAAGCAATCACATTCCGCGCTGGGGCACATGGTTGCCGACGTTGCACGGCGTTGCTGCGACTTCAGTTCAGGTGTGCAACAACCGACAGCGAGTTAGGGGCAACCCGCTGCATCCCGCCCGGGCACTGTCAACTCGCGGGCAGCTTGCCGCGGACGCGGGTGCCGCGCGTCAATCAGGATGAGAGTACTGGCGTGGCGTCAGCGGGGACGGGCGTAGCCCGGAACCGCTGCCGCCACGCCGCGCCGTTGAGGCTCCCGCAAATGAAGGGCTTTGTCGGTGGTCGCGGTGGATCGGATATCAACGAGCCTTCCATGCCAGGGAGACCGCGGTGCCCGGACGACACGTCAACGACCACCAGATGAGGCTTTACATGAAGCACAGACTCAAGGAAGGGCCGCCCAGTGCGGCTGCGCGCGCCGGGTTCAGCGTCGCCACGGCCTACCGCATCGAAGAGGATCCACGATTACCATCGCAGAAGAAGGCGCCGCGCGAGCGCCGACGCGCGGATCCGCTGGATGAGATCTTCGACGCTGAGATGATTTTCGACGCTGAGATAGTTCCGCTGCTGCAGTCCGCTCCGGGCATCCGGCCTGTTGCGGTACTAGAAGAGATGCTTCGGCGCCATCCGCATCTGTCGCGCGGCGTGCGCCGCACGCTGGAGCGATGCATCCGGGTCTTGCGGGCACTCCATGGCGAGGAACGTGATCAGCAGCGAACGCATCCGGTGCAATCCAAGCATCGCCTGCTGGTCTTCTGTCTTTGCCGCCACGGTTCGCATCCCCGGCTGCTGAACCGCCGTCCAGATAGCCCGCGCATCTGCCGCGTCGGTCTTGTTTGTCTGGACGATCGGCCGGCCGAATGCTCAACCTTCATTGCAGGGCCGAGCTGGCCGTCCAAGCGAACACGGAAATCGCGTCGCCAGAGCCAGGCAAACGAATCGCTTCGGTAGGCATCGTTGTGACGAGCGTCCCTAGCCTCAATGAGTCGCCGGTAATGAATGCCCTATTCAACTTTGGCCGTTGAAGACAACAACCCCAATCTGCGCCAATTTTGTTCTCTGAGCAAAAACCAAATCGGCTAGGGATTTGATGCACAGATCCGTCGTCGGACAACGAAGTGCCGCATCAGCCGCATCACCGCAGCTACGAGACCCTTTGGCGCGCTGCTGCCATTGTGGTCGCCTACGTCGACCGAACTCTCGAACTTTGGAATTTATGTCGCGGTACATATTAACGTGACGCTACGTTTGCCCGCCCCCGTTATGCCGCAAATGACGGAGTGGTTGACTTGGTAACCGTGCTGCGCCTACTCCGCAGGCATCATTCGTATCGTCGACCTACTTTGAGCCGCTGACCGACCCTCGCAAACAACCGCGTTGGCAGCGCGTTCAGTACAGCTCGCCGCAATGGGCGCACCTTTACGCCCGAGCAATCGCCCAAACTCCTACGCAACGAATGCGTACCGCCGAAAGTTCTGCCTTGTTCCCGCGAGAGCCGTCCATCGTGTGGCGGCAAACGTGGGGGCAAAATCCGCGCCAAACGAAAAAGGCCTTATGGACAAACATCCATAAGGCCTTGATTTCTTTGGTCGGGGCGAGAGGATTTGAACCTCCGACCACCTGCACCCCATAACGGTGTATGCACGTTCGCCGGCGTCCGCGAGCGTTCGGCATATCATGCAACCCATTGATTTGTATAACTTAAATGCGTTTTCGTCGTTCGCCAAAGTTCGCAAAATCATGGTGTGAGCCGGCGCATTTTCGGGTAGATTTCGGGTACGGGCGGCGCACGTCCGGATCCGGACCAGGGATACCAACATGACAAAACTGACCGTGCGGGATATCGAGGCCGCGATTGCGGCGCAGCGTGTGAGCGACGGCAAGCCACGCAAGCTGACCGCCGACACTGGATTGCGGCTGCGCATCGCCCCCACCGGCACTGCGGTCTGGTGCGTCCTCTACATGATCGAAGGACGTGAGCGCGAATACCGCCTGCCCGAGCCCTACGGGACTGGCAAAGGGTACTGCTCGTTGGCGACGGCGCGCGAGCGGGCTGCCGAGATCCGCGCGCTCGCACGCAGCGGTATCGACATCCAGAAACAGATCGAGGACGCCCGCGTAGCTGCGGCAGACGCGCAGCAGCGCGAGCGTGAAGCGCTGGCGGCACGCGAGCGGCGCCTGACCGTCCGGGCTCTCTTCGAGCGCTGGGCCGAGCTCGAACTCGCGGGCCGCAAGGACCGCGGCGCGGAAACGCGGCGCGGACTGGAAAAGGACGTGCTGCCATCAATCGGCAACCGGTACGCGGATGACATCAGGCGCCGCGACGTCATGGATATCCTCGACACGGTGAAAGCGCGTGGTGCCAATCGCCTTGCTAACCGACTGCTGTCTGAGCTGCGCCAGATGTTCGGCTTTGCGCTGGTGCGCGAGATCGTGCTGGTGGACCCGACCTTCGGCATCAAGAAACGCGACGTGGGCGGCAAGGAGACTGAGCGCGACCGGGTCCTGTCGGAAGACGAAATCCGCCTGCTGCCAGGCCGGCTTGCCGCCGCCAATCTGCTGGATTCCACAACTCACGCGGTGTGGGTCATGCTCTCGACCTGCTGCCGCATTGGTGAACTTACCGGAGCGGCGAAGACCGATATCGACCTCCGGGCCGGCGTCTGGGTTCTGCCCGAGACGAAGAACAGCAAGCCCCACACGATCTATCTCAGCGACTGTGCGAAGCGCCACCTGCAGGCATTACTGGCGTCGTCGGCCGATCCGGTGCGCCTCTTTCCGTCTCATCGGATTGAAGGCACCGTGACACCCAAATCGATCACCAAGCAATTGCATGATCGCCAACGTGGCAAGGAAAAGACCAATGGGACCAAGCTGACCAACGCCCTGATGCTGCCGGGCGGTAACTGGACGCCCCACGACCTGCGCCGTACCGGTGCCACGCTCATGGGAGAACTGGGCGTGCGTCCCGATGTCATCGAGAAGTGCCTAAACCACCTGGATGAGAACCGCATGAGGCGGGTGTACCAGCGCGCCGTCAAGAAAGAGGAGCAGATGGAGGCGTGGCGCAAGCTTGGCGATCGGCTCGATCTGCTCACGCGCGTGGACGCCCACAACGTGACGATCCTGAAATCCGCGTGACGGTATATTACGGATCCGCCCGCGCAAGCTCCGCGGTGAATCCACTGTCGTCAGGAGTGTGATCGACGCGATTGACGAGAGCAGGAGACGAACATCGCCTTGCGGCGTGCTCGCGACTGCTCGGGGGGCGTCAGGCTAAACGCATGTTATCTGGTGGGGCTCGCGGCGAACGCCACGAGCCGCCCCCTTCCCTCCATCTCGGCGACCTGGTTACCCACGACCTCCGCGTCAGGCGCGACGGGGCAAATCGCATGGAACCTCGTTGATGGGCGCATGGTATTTCTGCCAGCAGGCCTCAAGCGGCAGCACGAGATGCCCCTTTCTCACCCACCGCGCCCAATGGCCGAGCTCGCTCCAGACCAGACGCACCGTTTCCTGCGGCAGCCCCTGCTCGAAGACGGCACGAAGAATGACGTCGACGTGCCGCTGTGCGAGGTTCTCCGCCCGGCCCAGCTTGAATCCGCGTTCATACAGAATATCCGCCAAACGCGGCAGAACGTAGTGATGCACCTTATAGCTGTAGCTATCACGGTCGCCGTCAAACTGCCCAATCAGCAGGCGCAGTTGTCGTTTCAGATCACTACCCATTGGCCCTCCCGGCGCTGCAAAGAAACCACGGGCGCTAACCAGCGCCCGCGATCTCGGTTAGCAATTCAGTCCACTTCACACTTTCGGAGCCTGCACGGGTACGGGGCTCCCCGGCGTGGCCTAACGCCCCTTCCCGCCCACCGCCTTCACGCAGCGCGGAATTGACCCGAAATAGCCCTGCAGCGAGCGCCAATGCTCCAGCCGGGCGCACTGACGCACGTGCTCAAGCATGTCATACAGCGCACGGCACTCCTCAACGTCATCTGCAGTTACCTTGTCGAGACGCGCGCGGATCAGGTCCCAACCCGAGTAGCTCGTCGGCCGCTGAGGCAGCGAGGCGGCAATCGGCACTTCGACTGCATCATCCATCTTCTTTTCCATTCCGTTCTCCTGGTTTGTCTTCCCGCCTCGAATCGAAGGCGGTCAGGTCGCCCCAATCGGCGACCCACGGTGGCAAAGCCAACCGCACCCATCAATTAGGAATGCGATTGAACGTGTAGCGATCTCCTGCACGCGGCCATAAGGGGCGCTGCAGGATCCGCGCTTCGCCACTTCGAGGCGCGGGCAGGGCTAGCTACGAAACCCGTTGTAATGCAAATGGTGAATAAACCAGACACCAGCCAAGACTGGTATCAGGTGTCACTGCCTGACAAGTTCATGCGCTCGGCGTACAGTGGACACGCGAGCCTAGGCCGAAGCCAGTGCGCAGAGCTGAGACCTGGAGCTTGAGATTGATTGCCGCTGCTTCGCAGCCGACGGCACACGAAGCAGGGGGAGACTTTCTGGGAGAGTCGCGAATGAAACCCGAACAGAATTGACGACTTGAACGTCAAAATCTGCAGGCGGATCCCTACCGCATTTGAAACAGCATGCCGCACGCAGGGCGGCGTGATTCGAAAGCTATCACAGCTCCTGATCGGAGCGCAAGCGCTTTCGCTGCGACAGCGTAGTTCGTTGCCTTCTGAACCTGCTCCTTGTCACCAACGATCGCCGAGACAACCCCTGGGACCTTGGTATGGATACTCTCGCGGCTCTATGACCCGCGTCTTTGCGGTCGAGCCATCAAGCAACATGTCGTAGGGCGGAACGCTTTGCAACCAGTGCAGGAACGTCAGCGAACGCGCAAACAGCCGAGCCCACGGGTCCACCAGAATTGCCGTCTATGCATCGACCGTTGCGTGTGTCGCGGATATTCGCATCGTTTCCGCACTTCATAGCGGGACGCCTTACTTCAATACATCCGACAGCAGCTCACCAGGAGCGTTCAAAGCCCTTCTGCCTGCTGTCACACAGATGTCCCATAAATCAGCGTGAAAGTCCCCCATTGCAGCAGCAAGCTCTAGCTCTGCTCTAGCTCTCCTCTTACCTGATCGACTCCGATCCGCCCTGCTGCACTCAATTACTTACGGTCCGAAAGTGGCCCGCTCTGGGGTGGCGGCGCGCTTATGAGGCGTATTGGTGCCACGCGCCCTAACTTGCATCTCCGGAATTCCGTGTGATTCTGGACTTGCCCTCACACAGCATCAACGTGCGAGGCCAGCGGTCGGACGGCTTCCGTTTCCCAAACCGGATTACTCCGGTAAACCAACTTATTCAAGGATCCCCATGGGCAATCCGCAAAAGAATCTCTGGCAGGTATTCGTTGAGGAATGCAGACAGTGCTTTATTGAATACTTCTCGCCATTCATCCTCCTCGCGCGGTGGTTACGACGCCGCACGCGCAAGTGACATGTCAACGGCACAAGGGGATACCAGTTGGATACCACACGCTTCACCGCGGCCAACGGCCGCGAGGTCATCAAAGTTGTGACCGACTCGGGCGTCACCGGGTATATCGACGCAAGCATCCCGCCCGAAGCGATTGAAGCCTGGTACCGGCGACTGAGTGCCGACCTCAGGCACCCTATCGCGCACTCGCGACGCATGCTGCGGCAGAACCGGCGTCGCACAACCAGGCCGACGCGCAAATGTACGCGCCGTCGGCATCCGGCACCTCGTCAGTGGCTACCCAGACGAGGTCGCCCACTCATTGTGCTTCGCTAGTCCGCATCAACTTGCTTTCCCTCTGGTCCATGGGAACCTGGATCTGTTCCGCACGACGAGCCGTCGCGACGGGACCGACAGATCCAGTTCATTACCTACACGGAGCTTCACATGCAAAACGATCAGCAGCAACCGTCACTGTTTTCCTTCATCCATCCGGACCATGCGTGCCTCCCCCGTCCGGTCAGGGCATTCTGCAACATCCTTGCGACACTGATGTTCTTCGCGCCGGTTTTCATGTCCTGTACTTCGTGTCTTGGAATCCTGCTTGGCCTAGATGCTATGTGGGAGGGCAGCGACAGAAAGCCCGACTGGAGTAAAACGGGACTTGCACACTCGTTTTCTCCGA
>NZ_JAWRXB010000151.1:0-366 GCF_046535245.1 Paraburkholderia sp. SIMBA_030 | reverse complement strand
GTGAGCATCGTGCGCTTTCGCTCGCCGAAGTGGCTCGTGGTGCGCAAGCAGCGCCGGACCTGAAGCGGCGACGGCAGTGGCAGCGGCGGCGAGCGGCGCAAGTGCCGCACCCGCCGCGCATCCTCCGCGTACAGATGGCCCCGCTGCGCCCCGCCGTGCGGGTACAATTTACCGGATGGCTGCCCGGTGCCGGCCATCGCCTTACCGCACGCCGTTGTGCACCGCGATCAGGGAATCCATCACAAGGAGAGCCGACATGAGCCGTTACCTTGCTTTTGCCCTTGCGCTGTTCGCCGTCACCCTCGCCGCCTGCAACACCATCGCCGGAGCCGGCGAAGACATCTCGAAGGGCGGCAACGCCATCAC
>NZ_JAWRXB010001565.1:0-238 GCF_046535245.1 Paraburkholderia sp. SIMBA_030 | reverse complement strand
CTTTGCCGTTGCTAAGACTTGTTGTATCTTATCTTGCGTTTGCTCGAGTTTGCTTTGTATGACGCCATCAGACAAAAAGTCCACATCCTCTTCATCAGGGAAATCAATCGCTGCTTCAACATGTAAACGAAGATGAATGAGTTGTTCTAATAGCTGGTTAATTTTTTGTGAAAACTCACCGCTTAGAGAGCGAATCGCACTACTAGCTGCGGCGGCACTAGTCGCATCAATCGCATCA
>NZ_JAWRXB010001564.1:0-238 GCF_046535245.1 Paraburkholderia sp. SIMBA_030 | reverse complement strand
CCGATTAAATCAAAGCGGCGAAATGCTCAATCGCGATCAGGCGCGCCCAGCGGAAGCAGGTGCCGATACGGTCGCGCTTCCTCCACCGCGCGCGCAAACGAAGGGCGTGCGAGCAACCGCGCGCGATACGCCCGCAGCGCGCCGAAGCGCTCCGGAATACGATGCGTCCAGTCGGCGTAAAAGAGCGAAGGCGCGGCCGCGCAGTCCGCGAGCGTGAAGTCCTCGCCCGCTGCCCAGG
>NZ_JAWRXB010001563.1:0-238 GCF_046535245.1 Paraburkholderia sp. SIMBA_030 | reverse complement strand
AACGGCGGCAACAGGCGCCGAGAGCCTCGCCAATGACTTGACTGGGGGGCTAAGTCAATGAAAAAAAACACTAATTTTTGCTGGTGAAAAAATCGTCAGTTTGACTGGAGCCCCCAATTCACGGGGGTTTTGGGGCCACCGAAGGGGGTTGTCCACCGAGTTATCCACAGGATCTGTGGATTGTCCCGAGCGCTTGCTCTAGGACGGGCGTGCCAGCAAACCAGGGAACTGTCTGACA
>NZ_JAWRXB010001562.1:0-238 GCF_046535245.1 Paraburkholderia sp. SIMBA_030 | reverse complement strand
ACGACGAGCTCGAAACGCTTGCTTCGGGCGGGCTTTCGGGCTCCTGACTATCGATGTCGTGCGCGACGAGGTGAGGGCGCGTCATCACGGTTTTCTGCTCGACGTCGCTCTTGGCGGTTTTCGCGGGTTTAGGGGTTTCCTTATCGAGCAGCAGTGGGCTGCTCGAACGGGACGTCTCGGGCATTTTGCCGGCAGCGCTCGTCCTTGCCTCTTCCACGGGCGCGGGCGACTCTTTCGG
>NZ_JAWRXB010001561.1:0-238 GCF_046535245.1 Paraburkholderia sp. SIMBA_030 | reverse complement strand
AACGCCAAGCCGGCGCCTGCCTATGCCGTGTTCAACTGGCGAACGCGCTTTGAGCAGCACGTCGGGCCTTGGACGTTTCATCAGCTGATCCGCTTGGATAACCTGCTTGACCGGCAGTACGTGGGGTCGGTGATCGTGGGCGACAGCAACTCGCGTTACTACGAAGCTGCGCCTGGGCGCTCGTGGTATGCCGGGGCAGGGTTGGAGTATCAGTTCCGCTGATGTGATGCGGTGCTAT
>NZ_JAWRXB010001560.1:0-238 GCF_046535245.1 Paraburkholderia sp. SIMBA_030 | reverse complement strand
AAAAGAGAGATTGATGGTCTAGAAAAGTCCATGCATGATGCTGATCAGTTTCATACGTTAGAAGAGCAAGTAGCAGATATGAAACGCCGCGGTATAGATCCTAGCAAGGCCTACAAAGATTTAGACAGTAAAGCGGAAGATGAAGATTGGGGCGATGCGACTTGGAAAGAAAATGGTAAGTGGGAGCCAAAAACGGCAGCCGATTTAGACGACAAAGCTCGCGAAAATTGGAATGGTG
>NZ_JAWRXB010001559.1:0-238 GCF_046535245.1 Paraburkholderia sp. SIMBA_030 | reverse complement strand
GAAAAGCGTATGTTGCAAGAGTCAGTGGATGCGTTGCTTGATAACGGTCGTCGCGGTCGTGCCATCACTGGTAGTAACAAACGTCCATTGAAATCTTTGGCAGATATGATCAAAGGTAAGCAAGGTCGTTTCCGTCAAAACTTACTTGGTAAGCGTGTCGATTACTCTGGTCGTTCGGTTATCGTTGTAGGTCCAACACTACGTCTACATCAGTGTGGTCTACCTAAGAAAATGGCAC
>NZ_JAWRXB010001558.1:0-238 GCF_046535245.1 Paraburkholderia sp. SIMBA_030 | reverse complement strand
AAAAAAATATTAAAATATTTATAAAATTAAGATAATGCATAAGGCAACTTACAGAGATCGAGAAATGGCTGTAGATATATTATACAGAGCCTTTATCAACATACTTATACCTAATTCCATCAATTTTGTAGTTAATAAAAGCGGAAGCCGGGAAAAAAGATTAAAAGCTCTCATGTATTACCAATTTGATATAGCGCTGCTCTATGGCAGTGTTTTCCTAAGCAATGACGGCAAAGGC
>NZ_JAWRXB010000150.1:0-367 GCF_046535245.1 Paraburkholderia sp. SIMBA_030 | reverse complement strand
CGCGAGATCTACGAGCGGCTGATCGCACCGCATGTGCATCACCGCTGGTAGGGTTTGAGTATATTGGAATGAGAGACGGCCGGGTTATTGCCCGGCCGTTTTTGTTTGGCACTCCATCTTCCTCCCTCATTCCTGTGCTCGTCACAGGAATCCAGCCACCGCGCGTCTGCGCGATGAATGACTCATTTCCAGTTTGAAGAAGTGTCTTCTGCGCCCAAGGACTTGGGCGCACTGGATCCCTGTGATGTCCCGTGGGCGCAGGGATGAGGGGACGGCGTAGAAAGTCCCCTTACAGGCTATTCGCCAACAAACAAAACTCATCCACCGAAAGTGTCTCCGCCCGCCGCTGCGGATCGATGCCGGCCTT
>NZ_JAWRXB010001557.1:0-239 GCF_046535245.1 Paraburkholderia sp. SIMBA_030 | reverse complement strand
TAGCGGGTTAGCGTTACCGGGTGAAACCGTTGCCGATCAGCATAAGCAGTGGAAAATCGGCGTCCGTCCGGCGTTCCCGGCACAAACGGATAATTACGGTACGGCGTTACAGCGTGGTGAGACATGGGCGATTCCGG
Source organism: Paraburkholderia sp. SIMBA_030 (assembly GCF_046535245.1). Lineage (NCBI taxonomy): Bacteria > Pseudomonadati > Pseudomonadota > Betaproteobacteria > Burkholderiales > Burkholderiaceae > Paraburkholderia > Paraburkholderia sp. SIMBA_030. The sequence goes on along the minus strand of NZ_JAWRXB010001557.1, from coordinate 102 downwards.
CGGATGGATTGCAAAACTTCTCGCCTGTTACGCTGGAAGGGCAATTGTTGTTGAGCGGCAAACCACCGCTGAACATCGCACGTTATATCAAAGAGTTAAAAG
>NZ_JAWRXB010001556.1:0-239 GCF_046535245.1 Paraburkholderia sp. SIMBA_030 | reverse complement strand
CAGTTCGCCGATGTGCATCCCCACGGCGGTGATCATCGGCAGCGAGGCATTGCGCAGGATGTGGCGACGTTCGGTCTGTTTGTCGTTCAGGCCGCGCAGACGCGCACAGGTGACGTGACGCTGACCGGCGACGTCCAGCATACTGGCGCGCAGTAAACGCGCGTTAATCGCCAGCGACATAAAGGCAATGGAAACCGCAGGCAAAATGATGTGCTGCCAGCCGCCGTAACCCATCGCGG
>NZ_JAWRXB010001555.1:0-239 GCF_046535245.1 Paraburkholderia sp. SIMBA_030 | reverse complement strand
CTGGATTCTCCGCCACCTGCTGTTGCAACTGTTGAATTTCCGGAGTATCAGCCGCCTGCTTCAGCAGTTCGATTTGCGCCACCAGCCCCTGGTAGCGGGTGTCCTGATCCTGCAACGGAATGGTTTTCAGCACCGCTTCCGCATCTTCAGAACGGTTCAGCGCAATCAGCGTTTCTGCCAGCAGCAGGCCGATCTCCCCGTTCTGATTCGACAACTGCCAGGCGTCTTTCAGCAATGGC
>NZ_JAWRXB010001554.1:0-239 GCF_046535245.1 Paraburkholderia sp. SIMBA_030 | reverse complement strand
CAACGTGCCGGGCGTCACGTTCGTCGCGTCGTCGGGCGACAGCGGCACCGGCACCGAGTACCCGGCGTCATCGCCGTACGTGGTCGCGGTGGGCGGCACGACGTTGTCCACCGACACATCCGGCAACTACATCGGCGAAGCCGCGTGGAGCGGCAGCGGCGGCGGCGTGAGCACGATCGAGGCCGAGCCGGCCGGGCAGACCGGCTGGCCAGTGCCGGTGGCCGGCAAGCGCGGCGTGC
>NZ_JAWRXB010001553.1:0-239 GCF_046535245.1 Paraburkholderia sp. SIMBA_030 | reverse complement strand
CCAGGGATTGCGGCGGATCCAGCGCAGGTCGAGACGGCTGCCGAGTTCGAACAGCAGCAGACCGAGCGCGACATCGAGCAGCGGCCGCGCGGCCATGGCCGTATCGACGTCGATGACGCCAAAACCCGCCGCGCCCGCGATCAGGCCAACGATCGCGTAGCCCGAAATGCGCGGGAGCCGCCAGGCGCGATAGCAGAGTTCGCCGAACAGCCCGGCAGCGAGCAGCGCGAGGCCTGCCC
>NZ_JAWRXB010000149.1:0-367 GCF_046535245.1 Paraburkholderia sp. SIMBA_030 | reverse complement strand
ACGTCGTGACGGTTCCGGTTCCGTCGCCGCGCCGGGCGTAGCGCCAGGCTGCGCTGCTCGCCCGCTCGCCCCGCTCACCCGCTCGTTCAGCGGACCGGCCGCTGCCGCACCGACGCTCGCCGTTCCCCACCCGATCGCGCCAACGCACCGCACATCCCGGCCTCATACGCAATTCGACAGCTAAACTTGCAAGTTTAACTGTCGTGTTCTATGCTCCTTCGCATGACATCACCACGCACACCCGGCGTATCCGCCGACACCGTCGCCACCGACCTGACCCTCGCGGTCGGCCAGCTGATCCGCCGGCTACGCTCCGAGATCGACTCCGAAGGGCTCGGCATGTCGCAGACGAGCGCGCTCGCGCGGC
>NZ_JAWRXB010001552.1:0-239 GCF_046535245.1 Paraburkholderia sp. SIMBA_030 | reverse complement strand
ATGCTCAGTCTCGCAAGAAAATCTGGCGAAATTTACCCAATAAAAATACATAGGTAAATTTCGACCGCTCTATTTCCCCTGATCTTCTGATCGTTGGATGCTGCGTTGACGGCAGGTTCGGATCGAGCACGGGCGTTAGCGCTCGTTTTGACGTGGCTGTAGATTCCTGACGAATGGCGCCTGTTAATCTCCACGTGGAGATTGAGTATTTGGCGCTGACGATAGTACGGCGGCATAGG
>NZ_JAWRXB010001551.1:0-239 GCF_046535245.1 Paraburkholderia sp. SIMBA_030 | reverse complement strand
ATAGTAGGCACCTTGCGCACCGCCTCCGTGGATGTCACCGGAAGGCCCCGAGATACAGAAGGAAGTACCCTCGACGACGGTTACGGCACCGGGCACGGAAGCCTGGGCCACCGGGTCTTCGTTCCAAGCTGTCATGGCGGGTGGGTCTCCTTCGCAGTGGGGCTGGCCCATGGTCTGGTCCAAATCTGGTCCTGGTCTGGTCCAAGTCTGATCCTGGTCTGATTCCAACGGGGTTGCGC
>NZ_JAWRXB010001550.1:0-239 GCF_046535245.1 Paraburkholderia sp. SIMBA_030 | reverse complement strand
CAGACGTTTTTCTTTTACTCCGGAAGTTATCTGCAAAAGGTAAACAATATAAAAGACCTTAATCTGGACTATAAAAATTCTTATTTAGGAAAGGATCTTACCAATACAGGAAGAAGCATCAATCTTTTTGGACAGGTGAACTATAAAATGTCTAGCAGTATAACGTCTACGACTAACTTCAGTACATCATCCAGCTATTCCGATGGATTTATGCCTTATCTGTACTTTTCCGGTGACAG
>NZ_JAWRXB010001549.1:0-239 GCF_046535245.1 Paraburkholderia sp. SIMBA_030 | reverse complement strand
CAATAACTTAGAGCAAATGCGTGCAATCATGATGGCTGCGGATGCTTGTGATTCACCCGTTATTGTCCAAGCCAGTGCAGGCGCACGTAACTATGCAGGGTCAGCATTTTTGCGTCATTTGATTATCGCTGCGATCGAAGAATGGCCACATATTCCAGTAGTAATGCATCAAGATCACGGTATGTCGCCAGCTATCTGCCAACGCTCAATCCAGCTTGGTTTTTCATCAGTGATGATGG
>NZ_JAWRXB010001548.1:0-239 GCF_046535245.1 Paraburkholderia sp. SIMBA_030 | reverse complement strand
ACCGGCGGCGATACCGCCTTGGGTGGCGATGATTTCGACCATGCCATTGCTGGCTGGATCATCGAGCAGGCTGGCCTCTCCTCCGATCTGGACCCGGCCACCCAGCGCCAGCTGCTGCAGGCCGCCTGCGCCGCCAAGGAAGCCCTGACCGATGCCGACGTTGTCAGTGTCCGCCACGGCGCCTGGCAGGGCGAGCTGAGCCGCGCGGCCTTCGAGACCATGATCGAGCCGGTGGTCGC
>NZ_JAWRXB010001547.1:0-239 GCF_046535245.1 Paraburkholderia sp. SIMBA_030 | reverse complement strand
GATCAGCTTTCACGGCTCGACCGTTGACGAGCTGATGACCGATTTTCATGCGGCCGTCGATCACTACCTGACGGACTGCGAGCAGGCTGGGCGAAAGCCGCAGAAGCCTGCATCTGGAAAGCTGATGCTACGCATTGATCCCGATGTGCATGCGCGCGTTGGCATCGCGGCGGCCGTCTCAGGCGAGAGCGTGAATCAGTGGTCGGAGGAAGTGCTTGGCCGCGCCGCGCGCGAAGTGC
>NZ_JAWRXB010001546.1:0-239 GCF_046535245.1 Paraburkholderia sp. SIMBA_030 | reverse complement strand
CGCTAAGGACAATCATGCGTTGGATCACCCGCCCCGGCTGGCCCGGTAACCTGCTGGCCATGGCGGCCGGCGCTTCCACCCTCCTGGCCCTGGCGCCATTCGACATCTGGCCGCTGGCCCTTTTGTCCATCGCCCTGCTCTACCTTGGCCTGCGCGAGCTCAGCCCGCGCCAGGCCATGGGCCGTGGCTGGTGTTTCGGTTTCGGCCTGTACGGCGCCGGCACCTGGTGGATCTACGTC
>NZ_JAWRXB010001545.1:0-239 GCF_046535245.1 Paraburkholderia sp. SIMBA_030 | reverse complement strand
AAGACACGCGGCACGTGCGCTGATGCTATCATTTGATTCCACGATTCACTCAAATCTATCAGTCGGTATGCCGATAGATTTTGTACTTTATGACAATGACAGCCTAGCTTTGCCCAATGGCCGACGTATTGATGAGCGTGACGAGTACTTTAATACGATTCGTCATCAATGGTCAGATGCGTTACGTCGCACTTTGGTTGAATTACCTAAATGTCCTGATGGTTATTGGGGATAAATAG
>NZ_JAWRXB010001544.1:0-239 GCF_046535245.1 Paraburkholderia sp. SIMBA_030 | reverse complement strand
CATAGGGCGGCAACGTCAGAAGATATGTAAGCTGTCCGATCGGGGGGAATGGCGACATGCCGGTCAGCTCGACAGGTACGCGGCCTTCGTAGGCCGAGAGGTCCAGTTCAACGGCTTGAGGTACCCGCGATAGGTTTGCCACGCACAGGATAACCTCGTCGCCGTGTTCTCGGAGATAGGCTAGAATACGTCGGTTGTCAGGAGAAAGGAACCGAAGTGAACCTCTGCCAAATGCGGGG
>NZ_JAWRXB010001543.1:0-239 GCF_046535245.1 Paraburkholderia sp. SIMBA_030 | reverse complement strand
ACCGACGTGTCAGCGACACTGCGTTTTGACAATATCGGCAAGGTGTTCCCAGGCGTGCGCGCGCTCGACGGCGTGTCGTTCGAGGTGAACGCCGGCGAAGTGCACGGCCTGATGGGCGAAAACGGAGCGGGCAAGTCCACGCTCCTGAAGATTCTTGGCGGCGAATATCAGCCCGATTCGGGCCGCATTCTCGTCGATGGCAACGAAGTGAAGTTCGCGGATGCCGCGGCCTCGATCGG
>NZ_JAWRXB010001542.1:0-239 GCF_046535245.1 Paraburkholderia sp. SIMBA_030 | reverse complement strand
ACAATCAAAATCCGGCTCAAGCGCTGGCTCCTTGCTCTTGGGCGCTACTGGCGCCCCCTTGTTGGCTTTGCTGCAGGTTTTGCTCCACCGGGCGGGTGGACCGACCCGGCTCCTGGGTGCGCGGACCGCCGTCGTGCTCCCTGTCCTGTGCCTCTGCACCGTCAGGCTCTTGGCCTTCCATCTCCGGGAGGCGAATAGTGAAAGTGGAGCCTTGGCCCGGCTGGGACCAGACGGTCACC
>NZ_JAWRXB010001541.1:0-239 GCF_046535245.1 Paraburkholderia sp. SIMBA_030 | reverse complement strand
ACGGGATGAAGCGGTTCTGCCGCAACGTGCGCGCGACCGACGTCGCGGTGCTCGAGCTCGACCGGCCAGGCTCGGCCGCGCGGCGGATCATCGTCGACGAATGCCGGCGCGCGCTCGACGAGGACGGTGCCGACGCGATCGTGCTCGGCTGCGCGGGGATGGCCGAATTCGCGCACGAGATCGAGCAGCAGATCGGCGCGCCGGTCGTGGAAGGCGTGACGGCGGCCGTCAAGTGGGCC
>NZ_JAWRXB010001540.1:0-239 GCF_046535245.1 Paraburkholderia sp. SIMBA_030 | reverse complement strand
CAGGTCGTTGCCGACACCGCCGACCATGATGTTGTCCAGCGCGTTACCGCTACCGACGAAGTTGCCCACCCCGGTATAGGTCAGGTTCTCGACGTTGGCACCCAGGTTGTAGCTGGCTAACGTGGTACGCACAGTATCCGAACCGCCCGCCGCCGCCTCGATCACCACATCCCCAGCGTTATCCACCACATAGGTATCGTTGCCATCACCGCCGGTCATGGTATCCGCGCCAAGCCCGC
>NZ_JAWRXB010001539.1:0-239 GCF_046535245.1 Paraburkholderia sp. SIMBA_030 | reverse complement strand
ACCGCATGCAGGCCCACACCAACGCCGACGACGCCACCCGCTACCGTCCCGACAGCGAAGTGGCCGAATGGCAGGCCAAGGACCCGCTGACACGGATGAAGGCGTATCTCACGGACAAAGGCCTGCTGGATGACGCCGTATCGGACCGGATCGCCGAGCACGCAGAATCCGTGGCCACGCAGCTCCGTGAAGGCCTGGCCGAGGACGTCCCGGTGCAGCCCCTGGACCTCTTCAAATAC
>NZ_JAWRXB010001538.1:0-239 GCF_046535245.1 Paraburkholderia sp. SIMBA_030 | reverse complement strand
ATCGCCTCGTGCAGGCAATCGTCGAGGGTTTGTTCCACCAACGGATGGTCGGGAATTTCGCGCTCGCCGGCGAGGTTTTCCACACAGGCAATCTGATCGGGGAAGACGCTGGCGATCAGGTCTTCGCTTTTCATTCGCTGGATCTGCGGCGGCACTTTGCGTCCGCCGCTGTAGCGCGGCAGGGCCAGGGCGACACCGGTATTCCAGCGCCAGCGCACGCCGAACAACGGCGCGTCGAG
>NZ_JAWRXB010001537.1:0-239 GCF_046535245.1 Paraburkholderia sp. SIMBA_030 | reverse complement strand
AGATTGCGCTCGACCTGCGACAGGAATCCGATCGACAGGTTCGCCTCGGTCGCGACTTCCAGCAGCGTCTTCTTCGCTTCCCGGCGCAGCCGCCGGATGCGCTGGCCGATACGCATGAGGTCTGAATCCATGAATCTCTTTCGTGACAACGAGTCGGGAGGCGAGCGGAAGGGCGGTGCAGCCGCCGGGACGTTGCGTTCCGCGAAGCGCACGACGCACGGCCGTCGGGACGGCGATGC
>NZ_JAWRXB010001536.1:0-239 GCF_046535245.1 Paraburkholderia sp. SIMBA_030 | reverse complement strand
ATCCCTGTCGCTAATGCGCAGATTCGCGACATCACTATGACCGCTCTTGATTAAAGTAGGGTGTCATATATAAATAAGCGTGAGTAGAAAACATACCGTAAATTCACTTTCAATTAAACCGTGATAGCCAAGATAACGATGAATCTATCAGCGCTCGGCGATATTAATTTGATATACTATGGTTCTGACCCCTCACAATCAGAATTTTTCTTCATCTCAAGGATATTATTTTATGGCAC
>NZ_JAWRXB010001535.1:0-239 GCF_046535245.1 Paraburkholderia sp. SIMBA_030 | reverse complement strand
CCGGCGGCGCGGCGTTCGCGCAGATCGACGCCGACAGGAGCACACTCGTGGCGATCTCGCGGCAAATGAACGTGCCGGTCGAAGGGCGCTTCATGAAGTTCGACGCGCAGATCGCCTTCGATCCGGCGAAGCCCGCGGGCGGCACGGCGCGCATCACCGTCGATACCGGCAGCTACGACCTCGGCAGCCCGACGTACAACGATTCGGTGCGCGGTCCCGAGTGGTTCGACGCGAAGGCG
>NZ_JAWRXB010001534.1:0-239 GCF_046535245.1 Paraburkholderia sp. SIMBA_030 | reverse complement strand
CATCCGCAACTTCACTTCGGTGAACAAATCCTCGAGCAGCGCCGACATGCAGATTGAGTCGGTCTACAATTACGCCAAGCGCGTGTTCCCGAGCATCGGCTCGGAACTGACCGTCGGCGCGGCCACCACGTCCTCCGAGGTGTTCGACTCGGTGCCCTTCATGGGCTTCCAGCTCGGCACCGACGAGGACATGCTGCCGGAGAGCCAGCGCGGCTATGCGCCCATCGTACGCGGCATCG
>NZ_JAWRXB010001533.1:0-239 GCF_046535245.1 Paraburkholderia sp. SIMBA_030 | reverse complement strand
GCGTGAACTGAAAGCGGACATGGGTCTTTGACGGGCGTAGCCGTCGCGACGGGAGGCGCAGCGCAATGAACAAACTAGGCGTCCACGCGTTGGTATGGGCAGGGGATCTGTCGCCGGAGTCGACGCGCAAGGTCATCACCCAGACGAAGGCGGCAGGCTTCGACCTGATCGAACTCTCCTTGCACGGTCCAAAGGTCATGGATCTTTCGCTGACCCGTGACCTGCTGCAGGAGCACGAC
>NZ_JAWRXB010001532.1:0-239 GCF_046535245.1 Paraburkholderia sp. SIMBA_030 | reverse complement strand
GGCACATTGCGGTTCGCTTTCATTGCGAACCCGAATGAAAAAAGCGCGCGCAGATTGGGGGCAAAGGCGCGAGTATGAGTTTGCCGAATGCGCCATGTGTTTGTCAGATGAATGCCATGCGCGAACGTTTGCGGCGACCGCATGCAGCGTGCCAAACGATTGCGCGGCAGTCTGGCTTGCGCTTCGAGCTTCACCGACCGACGGCGATGCGCGATCTTCCACAGCGCATGAGCGCCGCC
>NZ_JAWRXB010001531.1:0-239 GCF_046535245.1 Paraburkholderia sp. SIMBA_030 | reverse complement strand
CTCGATTTAAATCTGCAAAAGATAAGCATTTTACGGAACGATCTAGTTTACTCGGTAGTTCGGTGCTTCTTTAGTGATTTGCACATCATGCACATGCGACTCTTTCATACCCGCTGAGGTTACTTTGATAAACTGCGGATTGGTACGCATATCTTCAATCGTAGCAGAACCAGTATAACCCATTGATGAACGTAAGCCACCAACCAACTGATTAACGATACCCGCAACTGGTCCTTTAT
>NZ_JAWRXB010001530.1:0-239 GCF_046535245.1 Paraburkholderia sp. SIMBA_030 | reverse complement strand
CTGGCGACCCTGTGCCTGCGCAATATCACCCCGGCGCGGCTGTTGGCGCCTCGCATACAGGCGGCGCGCAGCGTAACGCTGTTTTCCGCCACGCTGAGCCCACGGCATTTCTACAGTGACCTGCTCGGCATGCCGGCCAACACGGCCTGGCTGGAAGTGGCGGCGCCGTTCCGCGCCGAGCAGCTCGAAGTGCGCATCGCCAGCCAGGTGTCGACCCGTTATCGTGAGCGCCACGCCTC
>NZ_JAWRXB010001529.1:0-240 GCF_046535245.1 Paraburkholderia sp. SIMBA_030 | reverse complement strand
CATTTTGAGTTTAAATAACGAGCAGTTTCTATCAATATCATGCCTAGATAAGGGTCAAAGATGACAATTGAAAAAGAGCCAGCATTAGATGACGTATTGCTCAAGCCATTGGTTGAGAATGCACTAACTGAACATTTGGGTAGGCGTGGTGATGTAACCTCACAAGCTACTATCCCAGCCGATATGCAAGCGCAGCTACAGATCAAGGCGCGGCAAGCAGGTGTGATATGCGGTATAGAC
>NZ_JAWRXB010001528.1:0-240 GCF_046535245.1 Paraburkholderia sp. SIMBA_030 | reverse complement strand
CGACGATGTCCTCCGGACTGCCGCGCAAATCGAATTCGACGGGAGCCGCGCTGGCGTCGTCGAAAACGAGGACGGGCGCCTGTTCGCCCCGCGCGAGGACCTCTTTCACGGCGAGCGCGACCCGCGGCAATTCGCCGGAAGCGATAAGGCGATGGCCCTCAAAGGCCGTACAGGTGCGGGAATACGTGGTCACGACAATCTCCGGTTCAGGAAGTTGTCGAATTATATCCGGGTTAAAAC
>NZ_JAWRXB010001527.1:0-240 GCF_046535245.1 Paraburkholderia sp. SIMBA_030 | reverse complement strand
ACAAACGCCAGATCCGTCTCGACAGTGCCTTGGCGCAAAAAGACCACCACTGAGTTCAAGGAAGGCAATCGCGCCCGGTGGCGCGGCCGGGCTTCAAACCCGGTTGGGGACGGCATCCGTTCCCGGGCAGGTTCGACTCCGGCTGCCTTCCGCCATTTTTTGCTGAGCGGGCTTGCGAGGCGCCGAACAGGCTCGTGGCTTATTGCATCACATATCGCCCGGGTGCCGACTCCAGCGCCG
>NZ_JAWRXB010001526.1:0-240 GCF_046535245.1 Paraburkholderia sp. SIMBA_030 | reverse complement strand
CGCGCGGCGCAGCGCCAGGTCGTAGATGGCGCGGCCGTAGTCTTCGGCATTGATGATGGTCACGGCTTCGCGGGCGAGGCGGGCCAGATATTCCGACACCGTCATGTCGCCGACCTTCTCGTCGGCCTTCAGGAAGGTCTTGATCGTCACCGGATTGGCGATCTTGCCCATGCGGATGATGTCACCCGCGACCTCGAAGATCTTGCGGTGGAGCGGCTCGTAGAGATGGATCGGCTTGAG
>NZ_JAWRXB010001525.1:0-240 GCF_046535245.1 Paraburkholderia sp. SIMBA_030 | reverse complement strand
AGGCGCTGCCGCAACCGGATGCCAGCCTGCTGCAGGGCCAGTTCACTGCGCCGCAAAGTGCATTGGAGCAGCGGATTGCGGCGATCTGGGCCGATGTGCTGAAGCTGGACAACGTGGGCCTTTACGACAACTTCTTTGAGTTGGGTGGCCACTCCTTGCTGGCGACCCAGGTGATGGCTCGCCTGCAGGTTGAGCTGGGCATCAACCTGCCGCTCGCCTTGCTGTTCCAGGCGGAAAACC
>NZ_JAWRXB010001524.1:0-240 GCF_046535245.1 Paraburkholderia sp. SIMBA_030 | reverse complement strand
GTCACCAAGAATGATGCCAGCTTTCTCAAGCACCGCAGCCGGTGCATCGAAGGGGCGGTGGATGTATTTGGTGTCGAGCTTTGCGAGCTCGGGGATGAATTCGCGCACATAAGTGCCGTCGGGATCGAACTTTTCGCCCTGCAGCACCGGATTGAAGATGCGGAAGAATGGCGAGGCATCGGCGCCGGAGCCCGCGACCCACTGCCAGTTGGCCGCGTTGCTCGCCGGATCGGCATCGAC
>NZ_JAWRXB010001523.1:0-240 GCF_046535245.1 Paraburkholderia sp. SIMBA_030 | reverse complement strand
CTCGGCCGACTCGCCTGGCTCGGCAAAGCCCGCCAGGGTGCTGTAGACACCGGTGACAAAACGCGGCGAGCGCGCCAGCAGAATCTCGTCACCGCGGGTGACCAGCACGATCATGCTCGGCGAAATGCGTGGGTAGCTGCGCAGGTCGCACGGCTGGCAATACATTGCCCGCTCCCAACGGATTTGCGTCATCGCCTGGCCGCAACTGCCGCAGAACCGGTGTTCGCGGGCCCAGGTGCC
>NZ_JAWRXB010001522.1:0-240 GCF_046535245.1 Paraburkholderia sp. SIMBA_030 | reverse complement strand
CATGAAGCGCGCGGCTTCGGCGCACAGACGTGCCGTGCGTTCAGTACGGGTTTGTGAAGTCGACGCCATCGGATTCCTCTTCTATCGCCCGCTGCGGGCGGACCGTCCCCTTCCGGTACGGCCAGGCCCCATTATAGGCAGGCAGCGGCGCGCCGGAAGCCGCGCATGCGCCATGCCCGAAGCGGCATGATCGCAGTGCGGCTCGCCACGCGACTCGCGGCGCGGCTCGCGACGTTGCCC
>NZ_JAWRXB010000148.1:0-370 GCF_046535245.1 Paraburkholderia sp. SIMBA_030 | reverse complement strand
CGCGTAGTTTTCCTGGGTCACGTCGAGCGTGAAGCGCGAGATCAGACGGTCGCGCGCGCCTTCGGGCGTGCCCTGGAAGATCGGGTCGTACTGCAGCAGCGGGTCGCCGGGGAAGTACATGTGCGTGACCAGACGCGAGCCGAAGTAGTCGCCGAACAGCGAGAAGTGAATGTGGTTCGGACGCCACGCGTTCGGGTGATTGCCCCACGGATACGCGCCGGGCTTGATCGTCATGAAGCGGTAGCGGCCTTCGTTGTCGGTCAGGCAGCGGCCCGCGCCGAGGAAGTTCGGGTCGAGCGGCGCGTCGTGCTGGTCGTTCTTGTGCACATAACGGCCGGCAGCATTCGCCTGCCACACTTCGACCAGCGTG
>NZ_JAWRXB010001521.1:0-240 GCF_046535245.1 Paraburkholderia sp. SIMBA_030 | reverse complement strand
CAACTTGGTGACTGGCTTGAACGAAACCCGGGCCCGGCCCGCGACGTGATCCGCAAGGCCATATCCGCGGCCCAGGCCCGCATGGCTGCCCGGAAGGCGCGCGACAATGCACGGCGGAAGAGTCCCCTCGAATCCTTCGGCATGCCAGGCAAGTTGTCTGACTGCTCCTCCAAGGATCCTTCGCGCTGTGAGGTCTACCTGGTGGAGGGTGACTCGGCCGGCGGCTCGGCCAAGCGCGGA
>NZ_JAWRXB010001520.1:0-240 GCF_046535245.1 Paraburkholderia sp. SIMBA_030 | reverse complement strand
AACAAGCGGCAGGTCGGCGCGAAGGCGCATCATGCTTGCGGCACGAAAGCTCTGACCGGTTTCCGGCATTGCGGTCGGTGCCTTAACTCCACACAAACAGAGAATTCAGGTGAACGATCGATGAGGCCAGGACAGCAGAACAAGCGCGGTCGAGGGCGTGGCAGCAACAACAATGGCGGCGGCGGAAGCAACAATAACAACAACTTCAACCGCAAGGGTGGCAATCCGCTGACACGGACC
>NZ_JAWRXB010001519.1:0-240 GCF_046535245.1 Paraburkholderia sp. SIMBA_030 | reverse complement strand
CCTTCAGCTCGGACAGAGCCTGGCCATAAATGCCGTTTTGTGCGTCGATGAAACGATCGAGATCGTAATTCAGGTCACTGGACATGGGGCGCCTCCCTTTGCGGGGAACATATGGGAGACGGCGTGGATTTCCATCGTGCTGCCGTCAGCAGCCTCTTTCGGCGTAGGGGCTATATTCGCGGCACGCATCCAGATGGTGGTGGGAGTGCGGAACAGCGGCAATTGCCGAGGTCGTCACCG
>NZ_JAWRXB010001518.1:0-240 GCF_046535245.1 Paraburkholderia sp. SIMBA_030 | reverse complement strand
CTTCCTCTTCGTATGGTCGGCCGTGCTCTTCATACCGCTCGTGATGTCCACCGGCGTGATCGGGTTCGTGCAGTACCTCGGGTACTTGGCACCGGGCATGGATGACGGGACGGGGACCCTCATCGGGTTGGCCCTCATCGTGTTCATCACGGTGGTCCTCTGGCGCCGCATCGAGTCCCTGGGCAAACTCACCGTGGTTCTGTGGGCGGTCATGATCTTGACGGTCCTCACCGTCATCGC
>NZ_JAWRXB010001517.1:0-240 GCF_046535245.1 Paraburkholderia sp. SIMBA_030 | reverse complement strand
CGCGCCACCAGCGCGGGTCGGGATCGGCGCCGGTCGTCGGCGACGACGGCGCATGCGCGCCGGCGGCCGACGCGCGCGATGCGCCCGACGCGCCCGACACGCCCGATGCGCCCGATGCACTCGACGCCCCCGACACGCCCGACACGCCCGATGCGCCCGATGCCTGCGATGCCTGCGATGCCTGCGATGCCTTCGATGCCTTCGATGCCTTCGATGCCTTCGATGCCGCAGCAGCCGACG
>NZ_JAWRXB010001516.1:0-240 GCF_046535245.1 Paraburkholderia sp. SIMBA_030 | reverse complement strand
AACCGATTGCATACTCGCCATCCGGTGTGTGATTCGGTGAGGACGACGATTCGTGGCAACAGGGCGATCAGCGGTGAGAGATCGTCGCTCGGCACAGTTAGCCGCTCTTCCTGCGCTGCGATGTCCTACGCTTCGCCTTCGCGCCCTCCTCGGTTCCCCCTCCTCGCCTCGGCACGCCTCCGGCGCCCCGTCTCGCTAAGACCCTCCATCCGTTCTTCATTTCGTCGTCGGGAGGAATTC
>NZ_JAWRXB010001515.1:0-240 GCF_046535245.1 Paraburkholderia sp. SIMBA_030 | reverse complement strand
GAAGCCACCTTGTTGGCGGTCGATCAGGTCGGACTGGGGGACGCCAGCATTGCGCTGATTGCCCGGTTGGCCGGGGTGTCGAACGGCATCATCAGTCACTACTTTCGGGACAAGAACGGCCTGATCGCAGCGACGATGGGTTACATCATGAGCATGCTCAACGAAGGCGTTGCAGCGCGGCGCCAGGCACTGACGGACGACAGCCCGCGTGCCCACCTGAAAGTGATCATCGAAGGTAAC
>NZ_JAWRXB010001514.1:0-240 GCF_046535245.1 Paraburkholderia sp. SIMBA_030 | reverse complement strand
CGACATGCATCGAACCGGCGGGCAGATCCACTACGCGCCCGCCTTCATATTCGATCTTCAGATGCCCGCGTAAGACGTAAAACAGTTCGTCTTCGTGAGTGTGGTCGTGCCACACGAGTTGACCGCGTACCTTGGCGACTTTCACGTATTGATCGTTGACCTGGGCGACGACTTTCGGCGACCAGTATTCGGATACGCCGGCGAACGCGTGTTCGAGATCGAACGATTCGGCGAAGGGAG
>NZ_JAWRXB010001513.1:0-240 GCF_046535245.1 Paraburkholderia sp. SIMBA_030 | reverse complement strand
CATCAGCGAAACCGAGGGGGGTATCGGTCTACGCATCGAAGAAGTGGGCCCTGACCAGCGTCAGCACCTGGACATCGACCATGGCATCGAAGTCGGCCGTGAAAACAGAAATCGCACCCCTGATGGGCGGTAATGTCGACACCCTGTATGCCGACATCAGCCTGCAGATTCCAACTCAGTTCATTCAGCGATCGCCCGAGCAAATCAATGAGCTGCTGTTCCGCCAAGGCATGTTCACCA
>NZ_JAWRXB010001512.1:0-240 GCF_046535245.1 Paraburkholderia sp. SIMBA_030 | reverse complement strand
CTGACGAAATTAAGAAGGGAGAATAGTCAAGTGATAAAATTAAGCCTACTACAAAAAGGAGATCAGAAATGAGCGAGAAAATATCAAAATCACCTCAAATAAGATTCGCAGGATATACAGATGCTTGGGAACAACGAAAGTTGGGAGATAAGCTAAAAGAATTTAGTATTAAGACAAAGACTGAAAACGAATATCCTGTTCTATCAAGTACAAATTCTGGGATGGAAATTAGAAATGGTC
>NZ_JAWRXB010001511.1:0-240 GCF_046535245.1 Paraburkholderia sp. SIMBA_030 | reverse complement strand
CGCTGATCGTTACGCGCGGTCCTGCTTCAAATCCGGCATATTCGATCCACTATCCTGCAAACTTCATTCACGGATAAAGCGGCGTGACTCGTTGCGCTGTGAGTGTTGCGACTACTGGCAGGTCACGAAGCGTCCTTTGACGATGAGTGTGCATTCAGATTGGCGTCAGTCATGATCAACTGTTGACGCAGTTGATTCCTTAAATATGAGCGAAAATTATCTGGTCTGGGGGCCGGTAGC
>NZ_JAWRXB010001510.1:0-240 GCF_046535245.1 Paraburkholderia sp. SIMBA_030 | reverse complement strand
CACCGCTGGTTGTGCTTGCCCCCCCCGTGGTTAAGGTAGGGCTTGTGTTGTTAATAAGTGCACTCTTTTTCCCCCAATTACGGGGGAGCGGTTTTCGCGTGCTCGAAGCTGTGTTGGTGAAGGCCTGGGCTTTGGCCCACTCGTAAGGAAGGAGCCTTGCCTGGCGTTCTGCAGATCCGTAGAGGGCAGCTAGGCCTGGGAACTGACCGACGAGTTCGTTTTCTACCTGCTGAAGGGACC
>NZ_JAWRXB010001509.1:0-240 GCF_046535245.1 Paraburkholderia sp. SIMBA_030 | reverse complement strand
CCCGCTCCGGGTTCGACTCGGGCCACGTGACCATGGAGGAGCAACTACCTCCGCGGTTTGGCAGCCCTCCCGCCTTTCGTTTTCCCGCGAGATCCGCCTCAGGCGGGACCAGCCGCTACGAATACCAGTTGCGGTCCGGCAAGCGCGGTCAGTTCCGGATCGGTCCGGTGACCGCGGAATTCAGCGACCCTTTCGGCTTGTCCTTGCGCCGACACTCCATCGGCGACGGCGACATCCTCA
>NZ_JAWRXB010001508.1:0-240 GCF_046535245.1 Paraburkholderia sp. SIMBA_030 | reverse complement strand
AATTCGAAGCCGCCCTGCGCGCCAAAGGCGCCTACTACCACATCCATCACCCGTTTCACCAAGCCATGTACGCCGGCCGCGCGAGCCGCGAGCAGATTCAGGGCTGGGTCGCCAATCGCTTCTATTACCAGGTGAACATTCCGCTCAAGGATGCCGCGATCCTCGCCAACTGCCCGGACCGCGACGTGCGCCGTGAGTGGTTGCAACGGATTCTCGACCATGACGGCGTGCCCGGCAGTG
>NZ_JAWRXB010001507.1:0-240 GCF_046535245.1 Paraburkholderia sp. SIMBA_030 | reverse complement strand
AACAATGGCTGATCTCCGCAATAATTTCGTCGGCATCAAGTCTCCGAACCCGTTCTGGCTGGCCTCCGCGCCGCCGACCGACAAGGCCTACAATGTCGAGCGCGCCTTCAAGGCAGGCTGGGGCGGCGTGGTCTGGAAGACGCTCGGCGAGGAAGGCCCGCCCGTCGTCAACGTCAACGGCCCGCGCTACGGCGCGATCTGGGGCGCCGACCGCCGCCTGCTCGGCCTCAACAATATCGA
>NZ_JAWRXB010001506.1:0-240 GCF_046535245.1 Paraburkholderia sp. SIMBA_030 | reverse complement strand
CTGTGATCCCGCTGTTCCACAAACAGATCAAGGCCGGCGGCCCACTGACCGTTACCCACCCGAAAATCACCCGCTACTTCATGACCATCCCCGAAGCCGCGCAGCTGGTGATCCAGGCCGGCTCCATGGGCAAGGGCGGTGACGTGTTCGTCCTCGACATGGGCGAGCCGGTGCGGATTGTCGAGCTGGCAGAGAAGATGATTCACCTGTCCGGGTTCAGCGTCCGTTCCGAACGAAACC
>NZ_JAWRXB010001505.1:0-240 GCF_046535245.1 Paraburkholderia sp. SIMBA_030 | reverse complement strand
GCTGCGGCGCATGTCGGGCGACTGCATGGCGCGTCTCGCGGTGGTCGAGCGCGCATCGCAGGCGTCGCTTGCAGCGTTGAATCACGAGATTGGCTTGAACAGCGCGACGCTCGTGTCGCCGGACGAAAGCAGCGACGACGGCTTCTGCATCGAGCGCGCCGAACCCGACGGAATTGCGTTCCTGCAATACACGTCCGGTTCGACCGCGTCGCCGAAAGGCGTCATCGTTAGTCATGCCAA
>NZ_JAWRXB010001504.1:0-240 GCF_046535245.1 Paraburkholderia sp. SIMBA_030 | reverse complement strand
ATCGTGCTCGGCGCGGGCAGCGTGCAGGTCTGCACCGCCGCGATGCATTACGGATTCCGAATCGTTTCCGACATGATCGACGGCCTCTCGAACTGGATGGACGACAAGGGCTACGCGAATCTCGACGCGATCCGCGGCCGCGCCGTGCAGAACGTGACCGACTGGCAATACCTGAACCTGAACTACGACATCAAGGCGCGCATCGATCAGGACCGCTGCATCCAGTGCGGCCTGTGCCAT
>NZ_JAWRXB010001503.1:0-241 GCF_046535245.1 Paraburkholderia sp. SIMBA_030 | reverse complement strand
CCGGCTGTTGTGTGTCATGTCAGGGCTTCTAGCTTCACGGTTCGTCCGTAAAGGAACGGCAGTTCTTGATTCCCATTTCGCCAGGATAGCGCGTACGCCTTAAGGAAAACCTATTTCACGGTTGCCGCTGCCACATGACGCGAAAAAACTTCCGATATAGAACCGGCAGGCTGACGAAATCGAAGCATCCTATATGTGCCCGAACGTATAGATAGCAAAGATCGATTTAACCGTCCGTTAA
>NZ_JAWRXB010001502.1:0-241 GCF_046535245.1 Paraburkholderia sp. SIMBA_030 | reverse complement strand
CATTTATTAAACATCGTCATTGGTTCTATTTTGAATAAAAGGATATCACTCATGCAAAATTCCTATAGTCATAGTTTATCTACCAATAAGCAGCTTACCCAAAAAAGCGTGAATCGCTGTTTTAATGGTGAGCAGCATTATTATAGTCACGAGTCGACATCTACCAAAACCTCTATGACGTTTAGTATTTATTTACCTGATGAAGCCTTGGCTGGACGACGTTGTCCTGCGATATTGTACC
>NZ_JAWRXB010001501.1:0-241 GCF_046535245.1 Paraburkholderia sp. SIMBA_030 | reverse complement strand
GAGGCAGACGGCGACGACCAGCCTGAGTAGGGAATCCTGAGCAGGAAGCCTGTCCGTTACAGAAATGTGACTTTGCCGGAAGGATCCCGTACGGTTGTAACTGTGCCTGTTCCACGTAGCGGGCACTTCCGGACTGATTGCCTAGCTCTGCCGCAGTCCCGGAATCCGTTCGCAGACAAACCACGGCAGAGACGGGGAACCCAATTTAGGTCGCTTTCGAGCGTGCCTTGGGGTGAAGCCA
>NZ_JAWRXB010001500.1:0-241 GCF_046535245.1 Paraburkholderia sp. SIMBA_030 | reverse complement strand
CCACGCGCATCATCGTGCTGTCGGCCAAGCCGGAGCAGGTCATGGCGAACCACACGCGCATCGCGGGCGCGAACGGCTATGTGAGCAAGAGCCGGGGCGTGGAAGAGCTGTGCGTCGTGGTCAAGGCAGTGCTGCTCGGTTACGACTGCTTCCCGGCGGGCAGTTGCGGCGGCGGCCGCGACGTCGCGCTCAACGGGCTGTCGCCGCGCGAGGTCGAGGTGCTGCAATATCTCGCGCGCGG
>NZ_JAWRXB010001499.1:0-241 GCF_046535245.1 Paraburkholderia sp. SIMBA_030 | reverse complement strand
GCTATTTCACCTCGCAACGCTTCAAGCTGACCTGATATTACTTTTAGTAAAGTGGATTTGCCACTACCATTCTTACCAGTAATGGCAATGCGTTCGCCCTTATTCACGATCAAACTCAATGTAGTTGCCATGCCAAAAGGTAAGACAACATCAGATAGATGCAGCAGTGGATTACTGGTAACTTCGGGAGTAGCCGTTACGATGGCAAGCGGTTCTATAATCTCTAATTGTGCCTTAGCAC
>NZ_JAWRXB010001498.1:0-241 GCF_046535245.1 Paraburkholderia sp. SIMBA_030 | reverse complement strand
CATCGTCCAGGGCACCTACGAAACCTTCGTCGAAGCCGGTCGCCAACACTACAACGATGACCTGAAAGGTCGTTGGGTCCTGACCGCCGGTCTGGGCGGCATGGGCGGCGCCCAGCCTCTGGCCGCCACTCTGGCTGGCGCTTGCTCGCTGAACATCGAATGCCAACAGGTCAGCATCGATTTCCGTTTGAACAGCCGCTACGTCGACGAGCAGGCCAAAGACCTCGACGACGCACTGGCG
>NZ_JAWRXB010001497.1:0-241 GCF_046535245.1 Paraburkholderia sp. SIMBA_030 | reverse complement strand
GGTCGCTGGCCAGTACCCGGTAATCGCTGTGCAGGGTGATCAGGCCGGCCGCCAGCGCCAGGTCTTCGGCATGCTTGAGCACTTCGTGGATGCCGCCGCGGGCCTTGATCGAGCCAGAGATGGGTAGCTCGCTGTCGGCCTTGAGCCAGAGTGAGCCGCTGGGCGCGAGGCCGGCTGCTTGCTGCAAGGCGTGTTGCAAAGTTGGCAGCGGGCGAATCGGTGATTCGATGATGCCGCCAGA
>NZ_JAWRXB010000022.1:0-161755 GCF_046535245.1 Paraburkholderia sp. SIMBA_030 | reverse complement strand
CGCCAACTCGCTCCGCTCCCAACCACTGATGCTATGCCATCCTGAAAAGACCGAATGTGGAGGGTTCATGGAAAGGGCGGCTGAAAACAAGGCGGCCGATTACCTTGACCCGCTCCCGCCTCCGCCGTTCCCGCCTGCGCCCGAACCGCCCCCGCCGTGACCGCCTGCGCCCGAACCGCCTGCGCCTGAACCGCCCGCGCCTGAACCGCCCGCGCCGTGACCGCCTGCGCCTGCACCCGAACCGCCTGCGCCCGAACCGCCTGCGCCTGCACCCGAACCGCCCGCGCCCGAACCGCCTGCGCCTGCGCCCGAACCGCCTGCGCCTGCGCCCGAACCGCCCGCGCCCGAACCGCCTGCGCCGTGACCGCCTGCGCCTGCGCCTGCACCCGAACCGCCTGCGCCTGAACCGCCTGCGCCCGAACCGCCTGCGCCTGCGCCTGAACCGCCTGCGCCCGAACCGCCTGCGCCTGCACCCGAACCGCCCGCGCCCGAACCGCCTGCGCCTGCGCCTGCACCCGAACCGCCTGCGCCTGAACCGCCTGCGCCCGAACCGCCTGCGCCTGCACCCGAACCGCCTGCGCCTGAACCGCCTGCGCCCGGACCGCCTGCGCCTGCACCCGAACCGCCCGCGCCCGAACCGCCTGCGCCTGAACCGCCCGCGCCTGCGCCTGAACCGCCCGTGCCCGAACCGCCTCCGCCGTGACCGCCTGCAGGCTGTCCTTCAGCCAGCTGCAGTGAAGCAGAATTCGGAGAAGGTGCACCGCGGTGATCGAGCGAAGCGAAAGACACAGGTGGGGCGAGCTCAGCACTGCCAACTGCAGCTCCCCGGGCAGGAGGTGACGATGATCTCGCGACATGACCCGACGAAGACGCTTGTTGCGTTGGCGATGTGGGTCGGGTGATCCCGGGCGCATGCCGCGCGATTGCTCTCACGTGCGGCGCCGAATGGCGGCGATTCTGTGTGGCGGCATAGCTTGCTTGACCGGGCCCTCGTGTAACCGACTGCGGCGCAACAGAATCCGGAGTAGGTCCAGCGTGATCGGACGGAGCAGAAGACACAGGCGGGGCGAGCTCAGCACTGGCAACCGCGGTTCCGCGAGCGGGAGGCGACGATGGTAGTGCGACATGACCGGACCAAGACGTGAGTCGCGCTGGCGACGTCGGTCCGATGATCCCGAGCGCCTGATCATAGTCGAACCGATCGCCATACGCGACGATACCCATGACCCCGACAGCCAATGCGCTTGCCGACGCAACCCAAAGCGCAAGGCGTCTGCCCCGCGCAGGCAGTGCGGCCTTGATGTGTGCATCGGGGCTACCTGCACCCGAATGCGCAAGCTCGGCCTGTCTGAACATTTCAACACGCTTCGGATCGTTTCGTCTGATCCTTCCATTCACTACTTTCATGTGCCGTCCCCTTGCGGAGTGCTCATCGAAATGAGCCGCGGGATCCCGAACCAGGTGTGTGAAGCCGCCGGAACCACCTGGCAAGTGACGCACCGGCCGGCGCGCGGTTTCGTTTGACCGTTCTGCGTGTTCGCCCCTGGTTTCGCCACGGCAATGCGAGCGGTGTACCAGGTTTTCTATCGTGAGCCTTTGAGCGATGAAAACGCTCGTGACAGACACTGTCAGAACCGATGGATAAATAGCATTCGCTGTGCCTGTTAGGCCGAACCCAATTGAATTGTGGAATCGTGCACATAGCATGGGCATACACGATCCGACAGGATCTGCGCCAAGCGAGGCGGGGGGTCGAACTGGTAAAAGATGGAAGAGAATGATCTATTGGTGAACCTGCCCAAAAACTTGACGCGTAAATAATGCAAATCCGGGGATGGCTTGCGACTAACACGGCGATAGCGAATAACTTCCTTCTAATATCGGCTAAGCATCGGCTCAGCCGGAACAATAGCAGTGGACATGGCGCCGTTATCCTCCAGCCTGAACGGTATGCGGCAAGCGGCACTATCACTCGACACGTGGAGTTCGTTGAGGCATCCGGCGTCGTTGGCACTATCCGCTTGATTTCCCTCGCACGGTGGGTGCCTTTAGCACTGGGATTGAATTAAGGTCGAAGCTGGTTGGGCTGCTCTGGGCTTCAGCGTCCCTCAGAAACGAACGGAACGGTCCGCGGCCACGCCGCCAATCTCGAAGTACATGTGGTCAAGCTGAAGTGTTATCCCGAAAATCGAAGCTTGCCGCTGGCCCTTTCGACCCCAGAACTCAGTCTCTCCACGCTGGCCGATGACAATGACTTCGGCAGCCCCTCCTTCCAGGTAGGCCTGGACCCTCCGGTCGATGTCACGGGTTCTGTCACTATCGAGGAGCACCTCGATACAGAGGTCGGGCACGAATGGCACCGGGTCGTCACGATCGAAACCTTCCCACTTGTCGCACGGCATCCATACGACGTCCGGGACCCTGATGCCAAATGACCGGGTAAAAACGGCCACCGACATTGCAGCGAGATGACCCATGTATTCGGTCAGGTGACAGTAGACATCTGTGAGCACTATCTGGCGCCTGGCAGACGGGGAAGGATTCAGAACAGCCTCGCCAAGTTCGTCCAACTCATAGCGGTAATGCTCGACAAATTCTGTATTCGGCGTGAGGCGACGCCAGGCTGCGAGCAGTTCGTAGCGGTCCAGAAGAGCAGGCGTGGCCATAGTCATCTCGTGAGAAAGTCAGCTAAGCGTAAACCCTCCCTGAGCGACTTGACAATTGTTTTGTTTTTGTGCATTGCACAAATTTAACTACGGTAATCGCCACATCCGGCACACGTTTTTTTCGCATTGACCGTATCGTCCGGCACGCTTTATCCCTATAGCGCGGGCAATCAAGGTCTAATGCTCAAGTGGTTTCGCAGATTTGTTGTGCAGCGCAGTGGCAGGTGACGGATATCGCAATTCACTCCTCTCGTTCTGATGCTTTACGATGTCAAACAAGACATTGGCCGCCAGGGTGCATCACGAGCACCATGCGCTCGCTCGCAGAACGGTTGTTAAGCCCGAAACATACGGACCTTGGTGACGCCAGCCTTGGTAAGCCGTAACGCTTTTTGGCGTGCAAGCCGCGAGCCTTCGCTGCGAGCGCCGGCGCTATCTGTACCTGCCCGGGGTGTTATGCGTCCCTTCCGGGTAAAGACATCAACAAGCTTCTTCGGGTGGCCAACGGGTCACTCCGGTGACACGGGATGCATAAGGAAAGCCGTGAACCAGTTCCGTACGGCATGAGCTGTATCGGCTGAAGACAGGAAGTCCAACATGAAACTTGACGACGCCACTTTCCGGCAACTGCGCCGTCTCGCTCCAGTCCTCGACGACTTGCTGAACGCAAGAGAGGTAGAGCATGCGGACCAGGCTGTACATCTTGCTGCACTGGCGCGACTCTGCTCGCACCTGTTCGACGCGTATCAGCGTCAGTATCCTGATGAGACGGCGCAGGCGCGCCTCGACGCTATCGAGTCGCAATAGCGCAAGCCGTCCTGGTTGCATGGCCCGCTTGTATATCGATACCGGAATCAGCAGACGTGCTGATTTTGCCCTTGAGCGCCAGGCAGCCTGCGCGGCACGATAAACGAAAGTGGTTAGCAGAGAAAGCGGACCGACGCCGTAACATGCGCGTCGAGCGCGGGCATCCAGCATCGCCGACCCACCCGAGCGCGCCGCTTTTAGCGCACGCGCTCTGAACCGCTGGCGCCGACAAAGACCTGCGCTAAACTCTCCGAACAATCGGCGACAGCCAGGTACGTCAACGCTCTTCGGAACCGCGCATATGGCAACTGGCGACAATGATGGGATGCTTGAAACCCGGCTGGTGCGCGTACGTGGCGACGTGCAGGGAATCGGCTATCGGGACGCCTGCGTACGCCGCGCCCACGCGCTGGCCGTCACCGGCTGGGTTCGTAATCGCATCGACGGTTCGGTCGAGGCGATACTTCAGGGCTCACCGGAGCAATTGACGGCCATGTGCGCCTGGCTAAGCGAAGGCATGTCCGCTGCGCTGGTCGACGAGCTTCAAGTAACCGAGGTGGAGCCACCGTTTCCTCGCTTTGACATCTTCGAGCGCTTGCCCACCCTGTAAGGAGGACAAGCGATTCGCCGCGCTATGTTTCATCTTGGCGTAAGCGTCGCGCGAACAAGGCAAACACCAGTCGAGATAGGTGTACCCGTAACGCTCATTTGTCGACTCTAGTGGGCGTCTGATGGCGCGTTCGCCATCGCGTCAACTAACTCCGACGATTTCGGCGCGGGCTCGGATGTATCGGAAACTGGAGCCGGACCAGCCTCATGGCGATGGACATCGTGTGTAACGAAGCCAAGGTCATGGCTTGGAACCTCGAACCAGTCGGGGTTACCGAACGAGCGGCGGATGTCCTCAAGGCCGCTCGCCCAATGTTCGCCCATGGTGTCGTTGCTGAACTCGTAGTCCTTGTAATGACCTTCAAAAAACTTGTTCTTGTAGATAAGGTGCACGACATTGACCGCACCGCCGTCTGCGACTTTCTGTGCCGCCCGGACTAGCGGGTGTGTCCGCCGCACTTTCTCCGGAATGTGTTCAAGCAGTTCCTTAATCAGGCGAGCATGCTTCTGGCTCTGCGACACGAAGGCCGTGATGGCGCGGGTCCGGCTTGAGTATTGAATATCCTTGGCCCGCTCGGCGACATCAAGGAAATCGCCAGGCAGCGTTCCTCCTGCGCTCCACAGATCAACCTGGAAGACCAGCGTATCCTTGTGCTGGCATTCCCTAACGATTTCCGTAAGCGGCGTATTTGAGACCAGACCTCCATCCCAGTAATATTCTCCGTCGATTTCTACCGCTGGAAAACCTGGCGGCAACGCGCCAGACGCCATAAAGTGCT
This sequence comes from Paraburkholderia sp. SIMBA_030, assembly GCF_046535245.1. Taxonomy (NCBI): domain Bacteria; kingdom Pseudomonadati; phylum Pseudomonadota; class Betaproteobacteria; order Burkholderiales; family Burkholderiaceae; genus Paraburkholderia; species Paraburkholderia sp. SIMBA_030. The sequence continues at coordinate 156,894 of NZ_JAWRXB010000022.1, read as the reverse complement.
CCGGCTCAAGGCGAGTCTGCGTGTTGTCGAAGTACACCAGATTACCCGTGCGAACATTGACCGCACCGACAGAGACGCGAACGTCACCGTCGTTAATACGGTCGAAATTGGCGTACTTGACGAGCGTCGCACGCAACGCCGTCGTATCGTAATAGCTCACCTCGTGCGGCCGCTTCTTTGCCACGCCGGCGATGGGTACGGAAAAGCGCGGTGCGAAAAAGCCCTTTTGACCTTCAGTCAAAGCGCGAGCTGCAGCCCACATGCTCGACCACTTGCGCCCAACGTTTGGAAACCCAAACGCTGCCGGGACCAAAGCGCCAACGTGCCCCAGCAAGTCCGTTGGCTGACAGATGGTGTTCCAGAAGCCACGCAATGCCTCTACGCGGTCCTCTGGTGCATTGCCGGCGATGATGGCTGTATTCAAGGCGCCAATCGAAATGCCTGAAATCCAGGTGGGTTCAACACCCACTTCTGCAAGCCCCTCATAGACGCCAGCCTGATAGGAACCTAACGCGCCACCACCCTGGAGGACCAAACCGATTTCGTCGTAGGAAGGCAGCTCAAGATGATTCGGTTGCTTTAATGTATTGCGTTGACTGCGGCGCATCGTCGGCCCCTCATTGCATGAACCAACCGTGGCTGACCACAATCGACTGTCCGGTCAGCGCTGCCGATTCAAACCCTGCCAGGAACGCGACCGTTCTGGCAACGTCGGCTACGGTAGTAAATTCGCCGTCGACGGTTTCCCTCAGCATCACGTCCTTAACGACCTGAGCTTCCGAGATACCGAGCGCTTTCGCCTGTTCCGGAATCTGCTTGTCGACCAATGGAGTACGGACAAAGCCCGGACATACAACATTCGCTCGCACGCCGCGCGAACCGCCTTCCTTCGCGACCACGCGCGCAAGACCCAGCAGACCGTGCTTGGCGGTGACGTAAGCCGACTTCAGCTTCGACGCTTCGTGTGAATGAACCGAGCCCATGTAGATGATGGCGCCTCCCTTTCCGGACGCGTACATATGCCTGATAGCAGCCTTCGTGGTCAGAAATGCGCCATCCAGGTGAATGGCAAGCATCTTCTTCCAGTCGGAATATGCGTAGTCTTCAATCGGGTTGACTATCTGAATGCCCGCGTTCGACACCAACACATCGATACCGCCAAGCTTGCCGACGGCTTCGTCGATACCTGCGTTGACCGCTTCTTCGCTTGTGACGTCCATCGAAACAGCAAGTGCTTTCCCACCTGCAGCGACGATACTGTCCGCGACCTGCTGCGCGTTTGCCAGATTCAGGTCAGCAATGACGACGGCCGCACCGTCCGAAGCCAGTTTGCGTGCGCATTGTTCACCGATACCGCTTGCGGCGCCCGTCACGAGCGCGACTTTTCCTTGCAACGACATAAGTTGCTCCTTGCTGAATTATTGGTTCACGGCAAGCTTCAGTGCTTCCGCCGGGGCGAGGTAGTCGTAAGCGACTTCGCCCACATCGAGCGTGAGATTTGCAACGACGTGTCTGGCGGCCACGACCCTTTTGACCGGCAGGTCAGCGACCGGCGCCAACGCATGTGCGTGCAGTTCAAGCGCAGCGGGGCCTTTCCATGCACCGAGCACGGAAACGTCGCGCAAGTAGAACCGTACGAGTTCACAAATCCGCGGTGAGCCATCGACGTGGGGGATGACCTTCAACAGGTAATTGGGTGTGTCCGCGAGTTTCTTGCGTTCAGATTCGATATCGAGCGGGCGGTACTTGTAGCCCATCGTGCCAGCAGCGACCCGTTGCGTCCCATAGTCGAGTGTGCCGAGCAACGTGTCCTTTCCGTCAACGGATAAACGGGGTGAAGCGAGCTTTTTCGGGAAACCCCAAATCTCCCGGCCGCCGGCAATTGGACCTTCGTCATCGAGATACATCGCGTGCGTATAGCTGGCCTTCCGGCCGGCTTCATCCAGGACCGAAATGACTTGACCACTCTCGGTGTAGTCGCCAAATCCGGATGAATCAGGCATCCGGATGAACTCGTAGTGGACCAGACCATTGTCGACCGTCAGAGGCTCCGGCACGACCGCGCGAACCGCGTCGATGTCGGTCTCGTACGAAATGATGAAGTATTCGCGGTTGAGGAATCGAAATGGTGGACGCGGATAGGCCGGGTTGTGCACAGGCATTGCGAAGGCGTTCTTGCGGATTTCATCGAGTGTCACAACAATTTTTCCGTTGGATAGCGAAGGCATTATCGTAGCGGCAAGTCGCAGTGGCCTTCAGTGAGGCGAACATGGCGGGCGATGATTGCGCGACCGACGTGCGGGACGTCAGGCGTCCATCCGGATTGGGTTTGAGCCGCGTTTACGCTTGCCTCGATGCCGCATTGTCCAACTTCGCAAAACACTATTGCAGGACGGATTTTGGTGTTGAAGGGAACCCACGCTTAAGATTGAGAGTCACACGCCGGTTCGCCCAGTGGCTATGCGACTCCCGTTGTCGCTGGCTCAAGTTTTTATCGTGTCTCGCAGCCGCCCTGAATGTGCTGCGTTTGCACCGCATCGACAGCAGCGTGTCGCTCGCCATGCTTATCGTCCAATTCGCCGCAACGATTGGCTATCTTCTGGTCATTTCATTGATACCGTCTGCGCTGGTGCCAGCGCCGCGATGCCTACAGAAGCGTATGCTGCTGTAAATCATCAGGAGACGACCATGAGCCTTGCTGGCAAGACACTATTCATGTCCGGTGGCAGTCGCGGCATCGGACTCGCGATTGCACTCAGAGCCGCACGCGACGGCGCGAATGTAGTGATTGCCGCCAAGACCGCCGACCCAGACCCGCGTCTCGAGGGTACGATTCATACGGCGGCTGCCGCTGTTGTAGCTGCTGGCGGCAAGGCGCTCCCGCTTGTTGTGGATATTCGCGACGAAGAACGCGTGAAAGCCGCAGTTGCCGAGACCGTTGGGTTGTTCGGTGGCATCGATATCCTCGTGAACAATGCCAGCGCCATTCGACTGACTGGCACGCTAGACACCCCCGTCAAACGATACGACCTGATGCATGGGGTCAATGGCAGAGGCACGTTCGTGTGCGCGCAAGCGTGCCTGCCTCACCTCCTCAATTCGTCGAACCCGCACATCCTCACACTATCACCACCACTGGTCAGGGACGCGAAGTGGTTTAAGGATTTTCCGGCATACACCATCGCAAAATACACGATGAGCCTATTCACACTGGCTCTTGCCGGAGAGTTCAAAGACCGAGGTGTCGCAGTCAATTCGCTATGGCCCCGAACAGCTATCGCGACCGCTGCTGTGCGAAATGAGATTGGCGGTAAGGACATGATTGCGGCGTGTCGCAAGCCTGAGATAGTCGCCGACGCGGCCCACTATATCCTGACGCGCCCAGCCAGGGAGTGTTCGGGAAACTTCTTCCTCGACGACGAAGTCCTGCTGGCAGCCGGTGTGCGCGACTTCGCACAGTACGACGTGCAGGCTGGGGCTGCATTGCAAGCAGATTTCTTTGTGGAGGCGTTGCCGGGCATGTTACCGGCGGACAATATGACGCAGCGTTCAAAGGCTCCGTGAGACTTGCTTCAGGCAGCGCCCTGGTCGGAATTCTTCCGCTCAACAAAGCTGCCTCGCCGAATACGTCTGGGCGTGACCACACAATGGAGTGTTGGTAGTGTAAAAAGCCCGCCTCCTCTGGGAGTGCGGGCTCTGAGTCAACAAAAAAACAACGTAATCAGATTCAAAACGGAATATCGTCATCCATCTCATCAAACCCACCACCGGCCGGCGCGCTCGGACGGCTCGAACCGCCGCCACCGCCGCTGCCGCCACGCGAGGCGCCACCGCCCGACGCCGCACGGCCACCACCGCCGCCGCCGCTACGCTCCGACGGCTCGCCCCGGCTGTAACCGCCTTCATCACCGCCGCCGCCCATCGAGCCGCCGCGGCCGCCCAGCATTTGCATCTGCTCGGCGACGATTTCCGTCGAGTAACGGTCGGTGCCGTCCTGCGCCTGCCACTTACGGGTGCGGATGCGCCCTTCCAGATACACCGACGAGCCCTTCTTCAGATATTCGGACACGATTTCAGCAAGGCGGCCGAAAAACGACACGCGGTGCCATTCGGTAGCTTCCTTGAATTCGCCGGACGCCTTGTCCTTGTACCGATCCGTCGTCGCAAGGCGGATGTTCGCCACTGCGTCGCCGCTCGGAAGATAACGGACTTCCGGATCGGCTCCGAGGTTGCCGACGAGAATGACCTTGTTCACGGATGCCATGAGTTTCTCCTGTTGATTCCATTGCGGGCGGCGCGGCAACGCACGGTTCGCGTCTCATGGCCGGCAGGCCCGAGACCAGAACTGCGCCTCAGCCCGCCGCCGGGTGAGTTCTGGGTGAGTCCTTAGACCCCGCTACGCCTTGCGAGGCGGCTGTTTCATGTTTGCGGCGATTATAAGCCAGCACAAAACAAGCCCCGAACAAGTAAAGAATACGGCGCTTTGCCCGTCCACTTTCAGCAGCCAGCCGCCGATCATCCCGCCCAGTGCCAGACCGATCGACTGCGTGGTGTTGTACACGCCGGCAGCCGCGCCCTTGCGGGTTCCCGGCGCCAGTTTCGACACCAGCGAAGGCTGCGATGCTTCAAGAATATTGAAGCCGAGAAAGTAGACAAAAAGGATCGCCGCCACACTCAGAATCGTATGCGGTGCGACGCCCAACAACAACTGTCCGATCAGGATAAGACCGATGGCGGACAGCAGCACGATTTTCATTTTCCCGCGTTTTTCGGCAGCGATGATCGCCGGGACCATCATCACGAATGAGAGGCCCATGACCGGCAAGTACACTTTCCAATGCGATGCGACCGGCAGGCCGCCGGCTTCGAGAATGCGCGGCACCACGAGGAACAACGCGGTTTGGGTCGCGTGCAGCACCAGCACGCCGAAGTTCAGGCGCAGCAGTTCGACGTTGTGCAGCACTTCGGCGAACGGCGCGCGCACGTGCACCGGCTTGGGCGCATCGGGCACGACCCACAGCACCACGCCGACCGCCAGAATCGAGAAAACGCCGACCAGCGTAAACAGCCCGCTCATACCGAGCCACTGGAATACGATCGGCGCACCGACAATGGCTATCGCGAAGGAAACGCCAATGCTGCCGCCGACCATCGCCATCGCCTTGGTGCGATGCTCTTCAGCGGTGAGATCGGCGATAAAGGCGAGCACCGCCGACGACACCGCGCCCATCCCCTGAACCACCCGCCCGACGATGATCCACGTCATGTCGTGCGCGCCTGCCGCGATGAAGCTGCCAAGCGCGAAGATCAACAACCCGGTCGCAATGACCGGCTTGCGACCCACCTTGTCGGAAACCCAGCCATAGAAGATGTACAGCATCGACTGCGTCACGCCGTACGCGCCCAGCGCGATGCCGACCAGCAGTACATTGTCGCCGCCCGGGATGGTCTTCGCGTAGATCGAGAACACCGGCATGATCATGAAGAGACCGAGCATGCGCAGCGCGAAGATGGCGGCAAGCGACACGGTCGCGCGCAGTTCAGGCGCGCTCATGCGTGAGGATGTAGCGGACGGATTGGACATCGGGAGCGTTCTTTGAATGAGCTGGACGGCATACCGCAAGCGGCCCGCCCGCGATGCGGCCACAGCCGGGCGGCGTACCGCAAGGCGGCGGAAAGCATGCGGCGCGGCGCCGGACCGGCGGCCTTGCCGCACACCCGCCGGTGCCTCGCTGTGCCTTGTACTCGCGAAAAACGGCCCCAGTTAGAACCATCCTCCGCAGCGCCGGACTGCAGCCTTACAGCTTGCCTCCCACCTTGTTCGGGCTGTCAGGAAGCCGTAACTGCGGTCTTGAAAAGTCGTTATAGTAGCAGGTTTAGCCTCCTCCTCTTTCCGCCAGGTCATGGAATAACGCGTGGAACAAATCCGTATCCGTGGGGCTCGCACCCACAACCTGAAGAACGTCAATCTCGACCTCCCGCGTCACAAGCTTGTCGTGATAACGGGCCTATCCGGCTCGGGCAAATCGTCGCTTGCGTTCGACACGCTCTATGCGGAAGGACAGCGGCGTTACGTCGAAAGTCTCTCCGCCTACGCACGCCAGTTCCTGCAATTGATGGAAAAGCCGGACGTCGATCTGATCGAAGGGCTGTCCCCGGCGATCTCGATCGAGCAGAAAGCGACCTCTCACAATCCGCGCTCCACGGTCGGCACCGTCACCGAAATTCACGACTATTTGCGGCTGCTGTTCGCACGGGTCGGCACGCCCTACTGTCCTGACCACGAAATTCCGCTGGAAGCGCAGAGCGTCTCGCAGATGGTCGACGCGGCGCTCGCGTTGCCGGAAGAGACCAGATTGATGATCCTCGCGCCCGTGGTGGCGAACCGCAAAGGCGAACACGTCGAACTATTCGAGGAAATGCAGGCGCAGGGTTTTATCCGCTTTCGCGTCCGTTCGGGCGGCGGCACCGCGAACGAAGGCGTCGCAAAAATCTATGAAGTCGACTCGCTGCCGAAGCTCAAGAAAAACGACAAGCATACGATCGACGTCGTAATCGACCGCCTGAAGGTGCGCGGCGATATGAAGCAGCGTCTCGCCGAATCGTTCGAAACGGCGCTGCGTCTCGCCGACGGCCGCGCGATCGCACTCGAAATGGACTCGGACAAGGAGCATCTGTTCAGCTCGAAGTTCGCCTGCCCGATCTGCTCGTATTCGCTGCAGGAGCTGGAGCCGCGCCTCTTCTCGTTCAACAATCCGATGGGCGCGTGCCCGGAGTGCGACGGCCTCGGCCAGATCACTTTCTTCGATCCGAAGCGAGTGGTCGCGCATCCGTCGCTGTCGCTCGCGGCCGGCGCGGTGAAGGGCTGGGACCGGCGCAACCAGTTTTACTTCCAGATGCTGCAAAGTCTCGCGGCATTCTACGAGTTCGACATCGACACGGCCGTCGAAGACCTGCCGGAAAAAGTCCGCAAAATCCTGCTGTTCGGTTCGGGCAAGCAGGAGATTCCGTTCTCCTACATCAACGAACGCGGCCGCACCTCGGTGCGCGAACATGTGTTCGAAGGGATCATTCCGAATCTGGAACGGCGTTACCGCGAGACCGATTCGGTCGCGGTGCGCGAAGAACTCGCGAAGTACCAGAACAACCAGCCCTGCCCAGCATGCGCGGGCACCCGGCTGCGCCGCGAAGCGCGTTTCGTGCGGATCGGCGCGAATGGCGACGCGCGCGGCATCTTCGAAATCAGCGGCTGGCCGCTGCGCGATGCGCTCGGCTATTTCCAGACGCTGCGGCTCGAAGGCTCGAAGCGCGAGATCGCCGACAAGGTCGTCAAGGAAATCGTCGCGCGGCTGATGTTCCTGAATAACGTCGGGCTCGATTATCTGTCGCTCGAACGCAGCGCGGAAACGCTGTCGGGCGGCGAGGCGCAGCGCATTCGCCTCGCCTCGCAGATCGGCTCGGGTTTGACCGGCGTGATGTATGTGCTGGACGAGCCGTCGATCGGTCTGCATCAGCGCGACAACGACCGGCTGATCGCCACGCTCAAGCATCTGCGCGATCTGGGCAACTCGGTGATCGTCGTCGAGCACGATGAAGACATGATCCGGATGGCCGATTACGTGGTCGACATGGGGCCGGGCGCGGGCGAACACGGCGGCATGGTGATCGCCGAAGGCACGCCCAGGCAGGTGGAGGCGAACGCGGCGTCGATGACCGGACAGTACATGTCCGGCGCCCGCAACATCGTATTTCCGGACGAACGCAAGGACCCGGACGAGCGGCGTCTGCGCATCGTCGAGGCGTACGGCAACAATCTGCAGCATGTGTCGCTCGATCTGCCGGTCGGTCTGCTGACCTGCGTGACCGGCGTGTCCGGTTCCGGCAAGTCGACGCTGATCAACGACACGCTGTATCACGCGGTCGCGCATCACCTGTACGGCTCGTCCGCCGAGCCGGCGCCGTACGAATCGATCGAGGGCCTGGAGCACTTCGACAAGGTCATCAACGTCGACCAGTCGCCGATCGGCCGCACGCCGCGCTCGAATCCGGCCACGTACACCGGTCTCTTCACGCCGATCCGCGAACTGTTCTCGGGCGTGCCGGCGTCGAAGGAGCGCGGCTACGATCCGGGCCGGTTCTCGTTCAACGTGAAGGGCGGACGCTGCGAATCCTGCCAGGGCGACGGCGTGCTGAAAGTGGAGATGCACTTTTTGCCGGACGTGTACGTTCCCTGCGACGTCTGTCACGGCAAGCGCTACAACCGCGAAACGCTCGACGTGCAGTACAAAGGCAAGAACATCAGCGAAGTCCTCGATATGACAGTCGAGAATGCTTATGAGTTTTTCAAGCCGGTTCCGGTCGTCGCGCGCAAGCTGAAAACCTTGCTGGACGTGGGCTTGGGCTATATCCGGCTAGGCCAGTCGGCCACCACGTTGTCGGGCGGCGAAGCGCAGCGCGTCAAACTATCTTTGGAACTGAGCAAGCGCGATACCGGTCGCACGCTCTATATTCTTGACGAACCGACCACCGGCCTGCACTTTCACGATATCTCGCTGTTGCTGGAAGTTATTCACCGGCTACGAGATCAGGGTAATACCGTCGTGATCATCGAGCATAATCTCGATGTAATCAAAACTGCCGACTGGGTCATCGATCTTGGTCCGGAAGGCGGAGCAGGCGGCGGTCAAATCATCGCGCAAGGTACGCCGGAGCAGATTGCGAAGTCGAAGGCAAGTTTTACCGGTAAATATCTGGCGCCTTTGCTGAAACGCACGGCTAGTAACAAGTAACGCTGCACAACACGGGTTGGGGACGGGAATAAGCCATGGCCAAGCGGAATCAGGCGCGCGACGATGGGGAGGTGCAGGATCTGCGTCCACGCCCGGTCAGGCTGACGAGCGATATGAGCCTGCCGAAGCTGTCGGCAGTCGAAATCGGCAGTTATGTGCTGATGCTGGTTGGAATGTGGGCGGTGATCGAACTGCGGCTGCTCGGCGCGCTGCTCGCGGGCCTGCTCGTGTTCCAGCTGGTGCACACGATCGCGCCGCGCATCGAACAGCATATGTCGAGTCAGCGCGCGCGCTGGCTCGCGGTGGTGCTGCTCTCGGTGGTGATCGTGGGTGCGCTGACGGGGCTGACGCTCGGCATCATCGAGCACTTCGAGAACGACGTGCCGAGCGTGCAGAAGCTGCTCGACCAGGCGATGCAGTTGATCGACCAGGCGCGCGGCCGGATTCCGCAATTCATCGCCAACTATCTGCCGGTCGATACCGAGCAGATGAAGACGAAGGCGACCGAGCTGATGCAAACGCACGCCAACATGCTGCAGCAAAGCGGCAAGACAGCGGCGCGCGTGTTCGCGCACATTCTGATCGGCATGATCATCGGCGCGATCATCGCAGTCGGCGCGCAGAAGCATATGCAGCGACTGCCGCTGTCCACGGCCTTCGTCACGCGCGTGGCCCGTTTCGCCGACGCCTTCCGCCGCATCGTGTTCGCCCAGGTGAAGATTTCCGCGATCAATGCGGTCTTCACCGGCATCTTCCTGCTGGCGGTGCTGCCGATCTTTCACGATCAGTTGCCGCTGTCGAAAACGCTGGTGCTCGTGACGTTCATCGTCGGCCTGCTGCCGGTGATCGGCAATCTGATCTCGAACACGATCATCGTCGCGGTGGCGCTGTCGGTGAGCTTTCCGGCGGCGGTCATGTCGCTGGTGTTCCTGATCCTGATTCACAAGCTGGAGTACTTCCTGAACGCGCGCATCGTCGGCGGACAGATCGAGGCGCGCGCCTGGGAACTGCTGATCGCCATGCTCGTGATGGAAGCGGCGTTCGGTCTCACCGGCGTGGTGGCCGCACCGATTTTCTATGCGTATATCAAGCGGGAATTGATTTATCTGCGGCTGGTGTAATCGCCGGGCGCGTAAGCAGGCAATAAAGCGGCACTTCGGTGCCGTTTTTTTCGTCCGGCGCGCGCTTGCAGTGAGCTGCCGGGCCGTGGACCGGCCGGCCAACTGCAAGCGCATCATGCACTTCTAGCGAAACACCACCGTCTTGCTGCCGTTCAACACGATGCGATGCTCGACGTGCCACTTCACCGCGCGCGCAAGCGTCACGCATTCGACGTCGCGGCCGATTGCCGTCAATTGCTCCGGCGTCATGCTGTGATCGACCCGTTCCACTTCCTGCTCGATGATCGGACCTTCGTCGAGATCCGTCGTCACGTAGTGCGCAGTCGCGCCGATCAGCTTCACGCCGCGGTCGAACGCCTGGTAATACGGCTTCGCGCCCTTGAAGCTCGGCAGGAACGAATGGTGAATATTGATGGCGCGGCCCGCCAGCGCTTCGCACAGCTTCGGCGACAGAATCTGCATGTAGCGCGCGAGCACCACCAGATCCGCTTGATGCTCGTCGATCACTTCGAGTACGCGTGCTTCCTGTGCGGCCTTCGCGTCGGGCGTGCCGCCCAGTAGCGGGAAGTGATGGAACGGGATGTCGTAGCTGGCGGCGAGCTGGTAGAACTCCTTGTGGTTCGAGATGATCGCCGGAATCTCGATACCCAACTGACCGGTGCGGTAGCGGAATAGCAGATCGTTCAGGCAATGGCCGATCTTCGACACCATGATCACGACGCGCGGTTTCACCGACGCATCGTGCAACTCCCAGCGCATGCTGAACTGTTCGGCGAGCGTCGCGAACGACGTGCGCAACGTACTCAGACCCGGATCGCCGCCCACCTGCTGAAAATGCACGCGCATGAAGAACTCGCCGGTGCCGCTGTCGCCGAATTGCGCGGAGTCGAGAATATTGCTGCCACGCTCGAACAGGAAGCCCGAAACCGCGTGGACGATGCCGGGCCGGTCGGCGCACGACAGTTTGAGGATAAAGCTGTGATCGGTCGACATGACCTGGGTGACTCCCTTCTTCAAAGCGTGATTTGTTGGCGTGGTTTCTTCGCGTGGTTTCTTCGGTACGGCGCCTGCGCGACGCGCAGCAGCGCGTTCGTCATACAAGCGGTAACGCGAACTACTTAAGGTTATGCGAGCACGGGCGGCGCAAACAATGTGTCGATTCCCGGACACGCGTCTTCATCGATCCAGCGGCGGCGCAGCAGGCAATCCAGCGTGGCAAGACTCGCGTCCACGGTCATCGCGCCTTCTTCGATCCAGCGCGCGACTTCGTCGATGCGCGCGAGCCGATGCTCACCCACTTCGCCGTCCTGATTGCGCGGCGCGAAATCGGCCGGCAGCGCGAGGTCGTAGACGAAGATCTGTTCGGCCTGCGTGCCTTCCGGCAACGATTGCAGCACATGTGCGGTGCGGCCCGCCACGGCACGCGCGGCGATCTCCTCGGGAATGCCGGCTTCTTCCCAGCACTCCTTGATGATCGTCGCCTCGATGCCGAAGCCCCAACCGATCCCACCCGCCACGACATTGTCGAGCATGCCGGGATCGGTCGCCTTGGTGTCGCTGCGGCGCGCGATCCACAATTGCGGCGCGCCATCGTCGTATTCTACGACGCCGTTCAGATGCACCGCGTAGGTCATCGTGCCGAAGAAGCGCGATGCCGCGCGTTCGATGTACGCGAGCGGCGGCGCGTCGAAGGCATTGCGGATCGCGTAGGTCTCGTTGCGCCAGCCGGGAATCCGACCTTCGGCGGCGAGCGCGCCGATCACGGAGCCCAGTGCCGCGCTGCGCAGATCGACGGTGTCGAAGGCCGGGGCCAGCGTCACGCGTGTGCTGTCGATTTCAAATACGTCGGGCCAACGTGTCAGCAGCGGCACGTCGGTCGAGCGGATCCAGCCGACCTGTTCGGCGTCGATCCGGAACGGCAGATGCGCGTGAACGTCGAAACAGCGCGCGGCGGTGATGCAAGGCAAAGTCATTTAAAGCTCCAATCTGTTCTTCAGCCGCCGTCTTCAGTCGCGCAACGCCACACGAATCCCGATCGCGATGAACGTTGCACCGGCGAGGCGATCGAGCCACACGCCGACTCGCGGCCGGCGCTTCAGCCAGCCGCCGATCATCCCCGCGCATACGCCGAACAGCGAGAACACCACCACCGTCTGCAGCATGAACAGCATGCCGAGTTCGAGCATTTGGACCGTCACGCTCTGCGCGCCGTGCGGTTGCACGAACTGCGGCAGGAACACGACGAAGAACAGCGTCACCTTCGGATTCAGCAGATTGCCGAGCACGCTTTGGCGAAATACCGCTATCAACGGTCGCGGCGCGCGCTCATGCGCGGTCGCGAGCCCTTGGCTACGCAACGCCTTGATGCCGATCCAGGTCAGATAGGCGGCGCCGGCCAGCTTGATCGCCTCGAACGCCACCGGCGACGAGCGCAACAATGCGGCGACGCCGAGCGCGGCCAATGTAGTGTGAAACGTGATGCCGGCAGCAAAGCCGAGCGCAGCGACGAGGCCGGCCGCGCGGCCTTGCGAAATACCGCGTGCGAGCACCTGCAGATTGTCAGGACCGGGCGCCATCGTGATGGCAATCGATGTGGCGAGAAACAACAGGAAATCGGGCATCGTTCTTACCTTCTTTGCGTGCAGGCAGAAATTCGCGTCCGGCGCTCAATGCCCGCCGAATTCGGTCACCGTATAGAGCGGCAGGCCCGCCTTGCGCAACAGCGCCGAGCCGCCCAGTTCGGGCAGATCGATAATCGCCGCGCCTTCGACCACCACCGCGCCGATCCGCTCCAGCAGAATCTTGCCGGCCATCATCGTGCCGCCGGTGGCGATGAGGTCGTCGACGATGACGATGCGGTCGCCCGGCTTGCAGGCATCCTCGTGAATCTCGACGGTAGCGGTGCCGTATTCGAGTTCGTACGACTCCGACACGCGCTTGTACGGCAGCTTGCCCTGCTTGCGGATCGGGATGAAGCCGAGGTTCAGCTCGTGCGCGATGATCGGCCCGATGATGAAACCGCGCGCATCCAGACCGGCGACGTAGTCGAGCTTCGCGTCGATATAGCGCTGCACGAACAGGTCGATCAGCACGCGCAGCGACTTCGGGCATTGCAGCAGCGGCGTGATATCGCGAAACTGCACGCCCGGCTGCGGCCAGTCGGGCACCGTGCGAATCTTGCTTTTGACGAACTCGGCCGCATCGAGCGGCGCGCCCGCGAGCGCGTTGGACATGATGACTCCGGATGGACCTCGACAGGTCCGATGAATCGGTAAATGAACTCACCGAGGCCGGACCCGGTGCCTGTCAGGCCGCAGCCGCCCCGGCCCGGCGATGCTTCGAGAGCCGCTCCTCGGCTTCGGCCAGCTGTTCGGGCAGACCGCGCAGCACCACGATATCGCTTGCGCGCAGCTTGGTGGACGGGTCCGGCTCGACGCCGCGAATGCCGTGCCGGCGGATTGCCGTCACGTCGACGCCCATCTCGAACAGCCCCAGTTCCGCCAGCGTGCGGCCCACAGCGTCCGAGTTTTCATCGACCGGCACCGATTGTAGCCGCACCTGTTCGTGACCGTCGTCGTCTTCGATGTCGTCGGCGCCGTGGAAATAGCCGCGCAGCAGCGCATAACGCTCGTCGCGCATTTCCTCGACCCGCCGCACCACCCGTCGCATCGGCACGCCCATGACCACCAGCGTGTGCGAGGCCAGCATCAGACTGCCTTCGACGATTTCCGGAATCACTTCGGTCGCGCCGGCGGCCAGCAGCTTTTCCAGGTCGGCATCGTCGACGGTACGCACGATCACCGGCAGCGTCGGTTCCAGTTCGTGGATGTTATGCAGCACGCGCAGCGCCGACGGCGTGTTCGCGTAGGTGATCGCGATCGCGGCGGCGCGATGAATACCGGCAGCGAGCAGCGATTCGCGCCGCCCCGCATCGCCGAACACGACCGATTCGCCGGCGGCGGCCGCAGCTGTCACACGGTCCGGGTCCAGGTCCAAAGCGACGTACGACAGACCTTCGTGTTCCAGCATCCGCGCCAGATTCTGCCCGGCCCGGCCATAGCCGCAGATGATCACGTGACCGCTTTGCTTCAGGCTCTGCGTCGCGATACGCGTCATCTGCAACGATTGCATCATCCATTCAGTCGACGACAGCCGCAGCACGATGCGGTCCGCGTTCTGGATCAGGAACGGCGCGGCCAGCATCGACAGCAGCATCGCCGCGAGAATCGCCTGGAGCAGCGTTGCGTCCACCAGATGCTTGTCGAGAATCAGATTCAACAGCACGAAGCCGAATTCGCCGGCCTGCGCGAGGCCGATACCGGTGCGCATCGCGACGCCCGGCGACGCGCCGAAGAGGCGCGACAGCCCCGTCACCATCACCGCCTTCAGCAGGATCGGCCCGACCAGGAAGCCGAGCACGATAAACGGATGGTCCCAGAGCACGCGCGGGTTGAGCAGCATGCCGGTGGTCACGAAGAACAAACCCAGCAGCACGTCCCGAAACGGCTTGATGTCTTCTTCCACCTGATGCCGGTATGGCGTTTCGGCGATCAGCATGCCGGCGATAAACGCGCCGAGCGCCAGCGAGAGGCCGAACTTGTCCGTGATAAACGCGGCGCCGAGCGTCACCAGCAGCAGATTGAGAATGAACAATTCCTGAGAGCGGCGCCGCGCCACCACGTTGAACCAGCGCGTCATGAAGCGCTGCCCCACGATCAACAGCAACGCCAACGCCACGACGATCTTGATCGCCGCCACCCCGAGCGCGCTGACGAGGTCTTTCGAATCGCCGCCCAACGCCGAGATGATGATCAACAACGGCACCACCGCCAGATCCTGGAACAGCAGCACGCCGAAGATATTGCGGCCGTGCTCGGTTTCGATTTCGAGCCGCTCCGCGAGCATCTTGCTGACGATCGCCGTCGACGACATCGCCAGCGCGCCGCCCAGCGCCACACTCGCCTGCCATGTGATGTGCACCCAGCGCTCCAGCACGAGGCCGAGCGTCACCGCGACCACGATCGTACCGATCACCTGCAACAGGCCGAGGCCGAATACCAGCGTGCGCATCGAGCGCAGCTTGGCCAACGAAAACTCCAGCCCGATCGAGAACATCAGGAACACGACGCCGAATTCGGCGAGATTCTGCGCGCCGGCCGAATCCGGAATCAGACCGAATGCGTGCGGACCCACGACGATGCCGACCGTCAGATAGCCGAGCATCGGCGGAAGATTCAGAAAACGAAACACCACCACACCCGCTACTGAAGCCAGCAGCAGGAACAGCGTCATTTCGAGTGGGGAAATCATCGGCAAAAACGCATGGGTAAAGCGTCCTCGTTCGTCAGCGGAACCGCGCACGCAAAGCGCCGTGCGACAAGGTTGAGGGGCCGGTGAAGGCAGCGGCTTGGCACAGCAGGCCCGGCGCGGCGAACAAGCGCCTTTGCTATACTCCGCGAATGATAGCGAAAATCAATGGCGACCGGGCACTCGCGCTCGCTCGTGACGTGCTCGACATCGAAGCGGACGCCGTGCGCGCGCTTCGCGATCAACTCGACGATGGCTTCGTCGGGGCGGTCGATTTCATTCTGGGTTGCCGTGGACGCGTAGTCGTTTCCGGCATCGGCAAATCGGGGCACGTGGCCCGCAAGCTGGCGGCCACGCTCGCCAGCACCGGCACACCCGCGTTCTTCGTTCACCCCGCGGAAGCCAGTCACGGCGATCTCGGCATGATCACCGCCGACGACGTCTTCGTCGCGTTGTCGAATTCCGGCGAAACCGAAGAACTGGTGTCCATTCTGCCGCTGATCAAGCGCATGGGCGCAAAACTGATCGCGATGACGGGCCGGCCGTCGTCGAGCCTCGCGCAAGTGGCAGACGTGCATCTGAATTCCGGCGTGTCGAAAGAAGCATGTCCGCTGAATCTTGCGCCGACCGCCAGCACCACCGCCGCGCTCGCGCTCGGCGATGCGCTCGCGCTCGCGGTGCTGGATGCGCGCGGTTTCGGCCCGGACGACTTTGCCCGCTCGCATCCGGGCGGCGCGCTCGGCCGGCGCCTGCTCACTTACGTACGCGACGTGATGCGCACCGGCGACCAGCTGCCGAAGGTAACGCCCGAGGCCACCGTACGCGACGCGCTGTTCCAGTTGACCGCCAAACGCATGGGCATGACGGCGATCATCGATCACGAAGGTCGCGTCGCCGGCATTTTCACCGACGGCGACTTGCGCCGCGTGCTCGAACGCAGCGGCGATTTCCGCGATTTGCCGATCGCCTCGGTGATGACCGCCGGCCCGCGCACTATCGGCCCGGACCAACTTGCCGTGGAAGCGGTGGAACTGATGGAGCGCCACCGGATCAATCAGATGCTGGTCGTCGACGAGGCAGGCAAGCTGATCGGCGCACTCAATATGCACGACCTGTTCTCGAAGAAGGTGATCTGATGGCCGCCGCGCCCCTTACCGCGACCGAACGCGCAAGCCGCGTCAAGCTGATGATTTTCGACGTCGACGGCGTGCTGACCGACGGCGGCCTGCTGTTTACGGCGGAAGGCGACACGATGAAGGCGTTCAACTCGATGGACGGCCACGGCATGAAACTGCTGCGCGAAGCCGGCATCGAGACGGCAATCATCACCGGCCGCAAGTCGGGTATCGTCGCGGCGCGGGCGAAGGAAATGCACATCACCCATGTCTATCAGGGCGTGCAGGACAAACCCCAGGCGTTCGCGGACCTGCTCAAGCAAACCGGCATGACGCCGGAAGAATGCGGCTACATGGGCGACGACTGGGTCGATCTCGGCGTGATGCTGAAAGTGGGATTCGCGGCGGCGCCGGCCAATTCGCATCCTGAAGTGATCGCCCGCGCCCACTGGGTGAGCGAAGCGCGCGGCGGTCACGGAGCGGCACGCGAAGTCTGCGACACCTTGCTGCGCGCGCAGCACAAATACGAGGCGCTTCTCGCGGCCGCCTGCAGCGGCGAACAGCGAGGCCTCGTCGGATGAACCAGTTCCGCCTGACCTCACTGATTCCGCTCGTTGCAATGGCGGCGCTCGCCGGCATCACGTGGTGGCTGCTGCAAGCCACGATGCCGCGGCAAAACGAAGGCGTGGTGCGCCCGAAGGAGCATACGCCCGACTACTTCGCGGATAACTTCTCGGTTTCCGAACTCGACCAGTCAGGCTCGACGCAATACCGCCTGACCGCAACGCACCTGATCCATTACGAAGACGACGAACTGAGCGATCTGGTCAAGCCGGCCATGCGCGCGTTCCAGCCGGGCAAGCCGATCGTCACCGCGACCGGCGACACCGGCAAGGTGAACGGCGACGCGTCGATCGTGGATCTGTACGACAATGCGCGCATTCTGCGGGCGGCCGGCAACGGCGATCCGCAGATGCAAGCGGATTCGCAGCATTTTAGGGTGCTGGTCAACGACGATGTGATCAAGACCGAAAAGCCGGTTAAACTTCAGCGCGGCGTGTCGGTGATGACAGCCAGCGGCATGAACTACAACAACGTCACCCGGGTTATGCAGCTGTTCGGCAACGTGCGCGGCGCGATCGCCGCGTCCGAAGGCACCGCCAGCTCGCCTAGGCAACCCGGGTAATCCATTCCAGGCGTGACTGCATGAACGAATCGTTCCCCCGTTTTGATACCGGCCGCACGCGCACCCTGTCCGCGTGCCGCGCCGGACTCGCTGCGCTCTTTGTCGCGTTGCCGCTCGCCGGCTTCGCGCCGCTTGCGCACGCGGATCGCGCTGACAAGGACAAGCCGCTGAATATCGAAGCGGACAACATGACTTACGACGACCTGAAGCAGGTCAACATCTTCACCGGCCACGTGGTGGCGACCAAAGGCACGATCGTGATCAAGGCCGATCGCGTCGAAGTGACGCAAGACCCGCAGGGCTATCAGTACGCCACCGGCACGTCGTCGGGCGGCAATCTGTCGTATTTCCGCCAGAAACGCGAAGGCCTCGACGAATACATTGAAGGCACGGCAATTCGCATCGACTACGACGGCAAGCAGGATCTGACCACGCTGACTACCAACTCCACCGTGAAACGCCTGCAAGGTCTGTCCACGGTCATGGACCAGGTGCACGGCAGCGTCATCACGTATGACGGCCAGAACGACTTCTACACCGCGAAGGCGGGCAAGGACGTCGCCGGCCCGGGCAATCCGAGCGGCCGCGTGCGTGCCATGCTGTCGCCGCGCAACGGCGGCGCCGCGCCGCTGAGCGGCGCATCGGCCACACTCGCGCCGTCCACCACGATCCAGGGAGCGCCGAACCAGTGAACTCCTCCGCCTCCCTCCCCAATCGCAAGCCGGCCGGCACCAGCAGTTCGCTGGTAGTGCGCAGCCTGAAAAAGCGTTACGGCTCGCGCACGGTCGTCAAAGACGTATCGCTCGACGTCAAAAGCGGCGAAGTGGTCGGTCTGCTTGGCCCCAACGGCGCCGGCAAAACCACCTCGTTTTATATGATCGTCGGCCTCGTGCCGCTCGATGCGGGCGAAATCGATCTGGACGGCAAGTCGATCAGCCTGCTGCCGATTCATAAGCGCGCGTCGCTGGGTTTGTCATATCTGCCGCAGGAAGCTTCGGTGTTCCGCAAGCTCAGCGTCGAAGAAAACATTCGCGCGGTGCTGGAATTGCAGCACGAAGACAACGGCAAGCGGCTCTCGAAAGACGCCATTACCAACCGCACCGAAGCGTTGCTCGACGAACTGCAGATCGCTCATCTACGCGAGAATCCGGCGTTGTCGCTGTCGGGCGGCGAGCGGCGCCGGGTTGAAATTGCGCGCGCGCTGGCCACCAATCCGAGCTTCATTCTGCTCGACGAACCGTTCGCCGGCGTCGATCCGATTGCGGTTCTGGAAATCCAGAAGATCGTCAAGTTCCTGAAACAGCGTAATATCGGCGTGCTCATCACCGATCACAACGTGCGCGAAACGCTCGGCATCTGCGATCACGCCTACATCATCAGCGACGGCAGCGTGCTGGCCGCCGGAGCACCAAGCGACATCATCGAAAACGAAAGCGTGCGGCGCGTCTATCTGGGCGAACACTTCCGCATGTAAGTACACAAGGGATTGCCGGCGGAGCGAGCGCGCCTCATCCGCCGACCCCTTTGCGGGAACCGCACATCAGCACTTTTGAGCTGGGCCGTCCCGCGCCCGGCGCCGCCGAAAACCGGCGCACGCGTTATTGCGAATGTCGCAAGGTATCGCGGTCGTGGCAAACTCTCTACAATGAATCTCAACTTGCCATGAAAGCCAGCCTCCAACTCCGCCTATCGCAGCATCTTGCGCTGACCCCGCAACTGCAGCAGTCCATCCGGCTGCTTCAGCTGTCTACGCTCGAACTGCAGCAGGAAGTCGCCATGGCGATCTCGCAGAATCCGCTCCTCGAGAACGAGGATGACTGGATCGCGAGCCCCCTGCGCGTGGCGGCGGACGGCTCGCTGATCACCCAGGCACCCAACTCCTCCGCGCCGCCCGACCAGATGGGCGGCAATACGTCGTCCTCGTCCACCAGCAGCAGCGAGCGTGCCGAGAACGGCGAGCCGCAGGGCGTCG
This sequence comes from Paraburkholderia sp. SIMBA_030, assembly GCF_046535245.1. Taxonomy (NCBI): domain Bacteria; kingdom Pseudomonadati; phylum Pseudomonadota; class Betaproteobacteria; order Burkholderiales; family Burkholderiaceae; genus Paraburkholderia; species Paraburkholderia sp. SIMBA_030. Next base: position 137,404 of record NZ_JAWRXB010000022.1, on the reverse strand, counting down.
ACGAATATAACGGCCTCGCGGGAGAGGGTAACGGCGACGCTTCGCAATGGAATCTCGACGACTACGGCCGCTCCGGCAACGCGTCGGACGACGACGATCTGCCGCCGCTGCAAATCCACGAATCGAGCACCTCGCTGCGCGATCACCTGATGGCGCAATTGCGCGTCACCCAGGCGGGCCAGCGCGACCGCGCGCTGATCACCTTCCTGATCGAATCGCTTGACGACGACGGCTACCTCACCGCCACGCTGGACGAAGTGCTGGCCGACATGCCCGAAGAGCTCGAAGTCGACCTCGACGAATTGAACGCCGCACTCGCGCTGCTGCATAGTTTCGACCCGGCAGGCGTCGGCGCGCGCTCCGCGTCCGAATGTCTCAAGCTGCAACTGCTGCGGCTCGACGGCTCGCCTACCCGCACGCTCGCACTCGACATCGTTGCCCACCACCTGGAACTGCTCGCAGCGCGCGACTTCACACGCCTGCGCAAACATCTGAAGGCTAACGACGACGATCTGCGCGATGCGCATCTGTTGATACGCTCGCTCGAACCGTTTCCCGGCGCGGCTTACGGCAAGGCGGAAGCGGACTATGTCGTGCCGGACATCATGGTGCGCAAAACGGCACAGGGCTGGCAGGCGGAACTGAACCCGGAAGTCGTGCCGAAGCTGCGGATCAACCATCTGTACGCGAATATTCTGCGCAATAACCGGGGCGATCCGGGCAGCGGATCGTTGCGCCAGCAACTGCAGGAAGCGCGCTGGCTGATCAAGAATATCCAGCAGCGCTTCGAGACGATCCTGAGGGTCGCGCAAGCTATTGTCGAGCGTCAAAAGAGCTTTTTTGTGCACGGCGAAATTGCCATGCGCCCCTTGGTTTTGCGGGAAATTGCTGATACGCTGGGCCTACACGAGTCGACTGTCTCGCGTGTGACAACCGGTAAATACATGCTGACCCCATTCGGGACGCTTGAATTTAAGTACTTCTTCGGATCACACGTTTCAACCGACACGGGCGGCGCGGCCTCCTCCACGGCGATTCGCGCGCTCATCAAGCAACTGATAGGAGCGGAAAACCCGAAATCTCCTCTTTCAGACAGCCGCATAGCCGAACTGCTGGCGGAACAGGGCTTCGTGGTCGCACGGCGTACCGTTGCGAAGTATCGCGAAGCGCTCAAGATTCCGGCAGTCAACCTGCGCAAGTCTCTGTAGCCCGTCGCCTCCCGCGGCGGGCATTTACCGGCCGCTCCGCAGTTGGCGGACAGGCCGGCCGATGCGACCTGCCAGCAGTCAGTCACCGGGGGGCGACTCAGGCAAGCCGACAATCGACCGGACCTACGTCATCGTGCGGAACAAGCGGCATCTAGCTTGGAGAAGCACTATGAATCTGCAGATCAGTGGACACCACCTCGAAGTAACGCCTGCGTTGCGCGAATACGTGATCACCAAACTGGATAGGGTGCTAAGACATTTTGATCAGGTCATCGACGGCAGTGTGGTCCTCTCGGTCGACAACCATAAGGAAAAGGAAAAGCGTCAAAAGGTTGAAATCAACCTGCATTTGAAGGGCAAAGATATCTTTGTCGAGAGCTGTGACAGCGACCTCTACGCTGCGATCGATCTGATGATCGACAAGCTCGACCGGCAAGTGATACGCCACAAAGATCGGCTGCAGGGCCATCAGCACGAAGCGATCAAGTACCAACCGCTGGCGCCGCAAGTTGACGTGCCGCCGCAATAAGGAAAACCGGAACGTTTTCCTTACCCAGCTAAACCGCCCGAAACCGGGCGGTTTTTCGTTTCTGGGCCGCTCCTGGGTTGATCTTGGGCCGCTTTTGAACCGTGCGAGCCCCGTCTCCTGCTCCGGCGTCGCGACCGTTGTACCCATCGAACAAACCTGTCACGCATCGATGGCGCGCCGCACCATCCGTGCCTACCCTGTTCTATAATGTTCCGGTTAGCATCGGGGTCGAGCGAGCTCAAACGGAAGTTGGCCGGCCGGAGTCCTGCGCTTTCGGACTCCAATGCACATCGCCGTGAGCATCAAAACGAATGGAACACCACTCAAACGCCCCAGCGAGGAGAGCCCAGGCCACGTTTTCGCCTGTCAACATGAATCGTTTAGCCAAATTTCTTCCCCTCGAGAACGTCGTCGTCGGTCTATCGGTCACCAGCAAGAAACGTGTGTTCGAGCAAGCGGGCCTGATCTTCGAGAACCAGAACGGCATCGCCCGTAGCACGGTCACTGACAATCTGTTTGCGCGCGAGCGCCTCGGATCGACGGGGCTTGGTGAAGGCGTCGCGATTCCGCATGGCCGGATCAAAGGCTTGAAGCAGCCGCTCGCCGCGTTCGTCCGCCTCGCCGAAGCCATCCCCTTCGAATCGCCCGACGGTCAGCCGGTTTCGCTGCTGATCTTCCTGCTGGTGCCTGAACAGGCCACCCAGCAGCACCTCGAAATCCTCTCGGAGATCGCCCAGTTGCTCTCCGATCGCGAAGCCCGCGAGCGGCTGCACACGGAAGAAAATCGCGAATCGTTGCATCGCCTGCTCACTCAGTGGCAACCTTGATGCATCGGCGGTTATCCGCACGCCGGTTCCCCGCGAGCTTGCGGGTTCAGCCCTGCATGGCGCACGGTCCGCGTTAGCGCGGCCATACCTTGCCGGGCAAGCGGCCCACACTGGAGTCACTGACTCATGGATACGTCCAGCATCAACGCCCAGAGCATTTTCGACGACAACGCCGCCACGCTGAAGCTGAGCTGGCTGACGGGGCATGAAGGCTGGGAGCGCGGCTTTTCTTCGGAATCGGTCGCCAATGCCACGTCGAGCGCCGATCTTGTCGGCCACTTGAACCTGATCCACCCGAACCGGATTCAGGTGCTCGGCGAAGCCGAAATCGACTACTACAAGCGCCAAACCGACGAAGACCGCTCGCGCAATATGGCCGAGCTGATCGCACTGGAACCGCCGTTTCTGGTGGTGGCGGGCGGCGTCGCCGCGCCGCCTGAACTGGTGCTGCGCTGCACGCGCTCGTCGACGCCGCTCTTCACCACGCCGATGTCCGCCGCTGCGGTGATCGACAGCCTGCGCCTCTACATGTCGCGCATTCTGGCGCCGCGCGCCACGCTGCACGGCGTATTCCTCGACATCCTCGGCATGGGCGTGTTGCTTACCGGCGATTCGGGCCTCGGCAAGAGCGAACTCGGGCTGGAACTGATCAGCCGCGGCCACGGCCTCGTGGCCGACGACGCGGTGGATTTCGTGCGCCTCGGCCCGGATTTCGTCGAAGGGCGCTGCCCGCCGCTGTTGCAAAACCTGCTCGAAGTGCGTGGCCTCGGATTGCTCGACATCAAGACGATCTTCGGCGAAACCGCGGTACGCCGCAAAATGAAGCTGAAGCTGATCGTGCAACTGGTGCGCCGTCCTGACGGCGAATTCCAGCGGTTGCCGCTCGAAAGCCAAACCGTCGACGTGCTCGGCCTGCCGATCAGCAAAGTCACGATTCAGGTGGCGGCCGGCCGCAACCTCGCGGTGCTGGTCGAAGCGGCGGTACGCAACACGATTCTGCAACTGCGCGGCATCGATACGTTGCGCGACTTCATGGACCGTCAGCGCCTGGCGATGCAGGATCCCGATAGCCAGTTTCCCGGCAAATTGATCTGAGTCCGTGCCACCGCGTCTCGCGTCGCGGCCAGCGGCGGGCTGCAGGGCGCGCGCACGGAGACCAGATGCTATGATGAAATGTACGGATTTCACGACTCCATGCGCATAATCCTGATTACCGGTATTTCCGGCTCCGGCAAGTCAGTTGCCCTGAACGCGCTTGAAGACGCGGGCTATTACTGCGTCGACAATTTGCCGCCGCGTTTTCTGCCGCAACTGGCCAATTACCTTGCCGAGGACGGGCAAGACCGCCTCGCGGTTGCCATCGACGCGCGCTCGAGCGCTTCGCTCGACGAAATGCCCGCGATGATCCGCGACCTGTCGCGCGCCCACGACGTGCGCGTCCTGTTCCTCAACGCAAGCACGCAATCGCTGATTCAGCGCTTCTCCGAAACCCGCCGCCGGCATCCGTTGTCAGGCTCGACCGCGCACGACGCGGACGTCGGCTTGCTGACCTCGCTCGCCGAAGCGATCGAACGCGAACGCGAACTCGTGGCGGGCCTCGCCGAATTCGGCCACCAGATCGACACCAGCAATCTGCGCGCGAACGTGCTGCGCGCGTGGGTCAAACGCTTCATCGAGCAGGAGCATTCCGGTCTCGTGCTGATGTTCGAGTCGTTCGGCTTCAAACGCGGCGTGCCGCTCGATGCCGATTTCGTGTTCGACGTACGCACGCTGCCGAACCCGTACTACGATCATGAATTGCGACCGCTTACGGGCCTCGATAAGCCTGTGATCGATTTTCTCGATGCGCTGCCGGTCGTCCACGAAATGATCGACGACATCGAGACGTTTCTCGCCAAATGGCTGCCGCGTTTCCGCGACGACAACCGCAGTTATCTGACCGTCGCGATCGGTTGCACGGGCGGCCAGCACCGTTCGGTGTTCATTGCCGAGACGCTCGCCGCGCGTCTCGCAGGTCAGGCGAATGTGATTGTGCGGCACCGCGATGCGCCGGTCGACATCGGCGAATCATCGAAGTTAGTGGCTTAACCGGCCGCATCGCGCGGCCTCAACTCGAAGCGTTGCGCCATGTCTTCTACTTCTGCTGTGCTTGCCGATGTGCCGCTGTTTCCGCTGCATACGGTGCTGTTCCCTGACGGGCTGCTGCCCCTGAAAATCTTCGAGGCGCGCTACCTCGATATGGCGCGCGACTGTCTGCGTGACAAAACGCCGTTCGGCGTGTGCCTGCTGAAAAGCGGTGCCGAGGTGGCGCGCGCCGAGGAGCCTTCGGTGCCGGAAGCAATCGGCTGTCTCGCCGAAATCGAAGAGTGCGATGTCGAAGCCTTCGGCATGCTGCTGATTCGTGCGCGCGGCACCAGGCGCTTTCGCCTCCTGTCGCATCGCGTGGAGAGCAGCGGCTTGCTGGTCGGCATGGCCGAGCCGCTCGGCGACGACGTGCCGCTCGAGGGCAATCAGCGTCTGGCCAAATTCGGCGCCTGCGCGGAAGTACTTGAACGAATCATCGCGACGATTCGCGAACGCGATCCGGATAGCTTGCCGTTCGCCGAACCGTTCAGGCTCGACGATCCGTCGTGGGTGTCGAACCGTCTCGCCGAAGTGCTGCCGATTGCGCTGCGCGCCCGCCAGAAACTGATGGAATTGCAGGACGCCGGCGCGCGGATCGACGTGGTTCATCACTACATGCAGCAGCATCAACTGCTTTAGCAGCCGATTTTTTACAGCAGCGAACCTTGCAAACCATCCAGCAGTTTGCGCACCGGCGCGGGCACGCCGAACGAATCGAGATCGCTTAGCGCGACCCACGCGGTGTCCGCATCGCCTAGCGCGGCCGGCGTGCCCACAGCGCGGCCCAGGTCCACGAGCCGCGGCTCGATATCCAGCCTGAAATGCGTAAATACATGCGTGAGCGGCGCGAGCGGCGAGACCGTTCCATCGCTACCGAAGGCACGCGCACGCTCCGCTAGCGCGGCTTCGTCGGCAGCTTCAGGCAGGCTCCACAAGCCGCCCCAGATGCCCGACGGCGGGCGCTTTTCCAGCATCACGGCGTTGCCGTCGCGCAGCACCAGCATCCAGGTGCGGCGCGTCGGCACCGTTTTCCTGGGCCGCGCCGTGGGCAACTCGCGCTGCCGTCCCGTCACGTTCGCCACGCAGTCGACTGCGAACGCGCAGCGTAAGCAGTCCGGTTTGCCGCGCACGCACAGCGTTGCCCCGAGGTCCATCAGACCTTGCGTGTAGGCGCTGACATCGTCGTCGGACGCATTCGACGGCAGCAGCGATTCCGCCAGCGTCCACATTGCGTTCTCGACTTTCTTCTCGCCGGGAAAACCTTCGACGCCGAATACGCGCGCCAGGACGCGCTTCACGTTGCCGTCGAGGATCGTCGCGCGCGCGCCGAACGCGAACGACGCGATCGCCGCCGCCGTCGAGCGGCCGATGCCGGGCAATTCGGCGAGTTCGTCGACCGACGCCGGAAACGCGCCGCCATGCTGCCCGGCCACCGCCTGCGCGCAGCGATGCAGATTGCGCGCGCGTGAGTAGTAGCCAAGGCCGGCCCATAACGCCATCACGTCGTCGAGCGGCGCGGCGGCGAGCGCGGCGACATCCGGAAATCGCGCCAGAAACTTCGCGTAGTACGGAATCACCGTCGACACCTGGGTCTGTTGCAGCATGATTTCCGACAACCAGATGCGATAGGGGTCGCGGGTGTTCTGCCAGGGCAGGTCGTGACGGCCATGCCGGCGCTGCCAGGCAATCAGGCGGGCGGAGAAATCGGACAAGGCCGGATAACTTGACGCGGCAGGCGCGGCGGACGGGGTTAAACGAGAGGGCATTGAAAAATTAGCGCTGGCAGGTCGGACAGAAGTAAGTCGAGCGCTGCCCCTGCACGATCTGTTTGATCGGCGTTCCACACACGCGGCATGGCAGCCCCGCGCGATCATAGACGAAATAGTCGAGCTGGAAGTAACCGCTTTCACCATTGCTGCCGACGAAATCGCGCAGCGTACTGCCGCCCTTTTCGATCGCGGCGGCGAGCGTCACGCGTACCGCGTCCGCCAGCAAATCGTATCGAACCAGCGAGACACGGCCTGCCGCCGTGGTGGGGCGGATGCCGGCGCGAAAAAGGCTCTCGGACGCGTAAATATTGCCCACGCCCACTACGATGTCACCCGCCAGCAAAGCCTGCTTCACCGACACCTTGCGCTCACGCGTGCGCCGATGCATCAGCGCACCGGAGAACGCCGGCGAAAACGGCTCCACGCCGAGGCTCGCAAGCAGCGGATGCTCGAGCACGCCGCCGGCTTCGCGCGGATGCCACAGGACCGCGCCGAAGCGGCGCGGATCACGATAGCGCAGAATAAACTCGTCGAAAATCCAGTCGATGTGATCGTGTTTCGCCGCGGCCGGCGGGCGCGGCACGTGGCGCAGCACACGCAGCGTGCCGCTCATGCCCAGGTGCACAATGAACCATCCGGCGTCGATTTCGAACAGCAGGTATTTGCCGCGCCGCTCGACCTTGCGCACCACGCTGCCACGCAAGGTTTTCGCAAGGTCCGCCGGAATCGGCCAACGCAGCGCGGGCGTGCGCACATCGACGCGTTCAACCTTGCGCCCGCACACATACGGTTCGATTCCCCGTCGGGTAACCTCAACTTCTGGCAACTCTGGCATGTCTAACTGGTCTGCAACTTGCGTGAGTGGTTGTGCGCGTATTGTAGCGAGCGCGTTACAATCGTCCGAAACATTGAACGGATTTCCATGAACTTGTCCTTCGTGAAGCTGTTTTCGAAGCGCCCGGCAAACGCATCGCGCTTGCCGCACGCTGTCTCCGCTCGCCGGACGCTCGGCGCTGCCGCGCTCGCCGTTTGGGCGCTGGCGGCCGTGCCCGCGTACGCGCAGGCCCCCTCGCCGGACTCGGATGACACCTCCGTCACCCTGCCGGACCCGCTCGGCCCTGCGTCGGCGGAAGAGCAGAAGTCTTTGCCGAACATCGCACTGTCGAGCCAGATCGTATTCCAGGTGCTCGCCGCCGAAGTCGCGTTGCAACGCGACCAGCCGGCGCCCGCCTACCAGACCTACCTCGCGCTCGCGCGCGATACGCACGATCCGCGCATGGCGCAACGCGCCACCGAAATCGCGCTGGCCGCGCAGAGCCCGTCGGATGCCTTAGCCGCCGCGCAATTGTGGCAGCAGTATGCGCCGAGTTCGGAACGCGCCGCGCAACTCGATGCGTCGCTACTCGTGCTGTCCGGCAAACCTGACGACGCCGCGCCGCTGCTCGCGAGCGAACTGGCGAAAATCCCTGCCGACAATCGCGGCAGTGCGATCCTCGCGCTGCAATTGCTGCTCTCGCGCGGTCCGAACCGGATCGGCGGCTTGCATGTGCTGCAGGATCTGCTGAAGAACGACATGAACCGGCCCGAAGCTCAACTGGCCATCGCGCGTCAGCAGCTCGTTTCGGACGACGCGCCGGGCGCGCGCAAATCGCTCGAACAGGCGCTTACGCTCAAGCCCGACTATCTGCCGGCCGCGCTGACGCTGTCGCAGATGGGCCCGGAGGAGCGCAAGGAAGGTATCGCGTCGCTCGAAAAGTACGTGCAGCAGAATCCGAAATCGCATGACGCGCGTCTCGCGCTCGCGCAGATGTATCTCGCGAGCGACCGTCTGGATGACGCGCAGAAGCAGTTCGAGATCATGCACAAGAACAACGCGAAGGATCTCACGCCGCTCATGGCGCTCGCGCTGATCAAGATCCAGCAAAAGAATTTGACCGAGGCGCAAACGTACCTCACCCAGTACGCGCAGCAAGCCGACAAAACGCCGGGCGCCGATCCGGGCCAGGCGTACATCTACCTTGCGCAACTGTCGCTCGAACAGAGGAACGAAGCGGCGGCGAGCGACTGGCTGAACAGGATTTCCCCGTCGAGCCAGCAGTACATGCCGGCCCAGATCACGCGTGCGCAATTGCTCGCCAAGCAAGGTAAGACCGAAGACGCCCGCAACCTGCTGGCCGGCCTGCAGGCGCCCGATCCGCGTGACCAGGCGCTGATCGCGCGTACTGATGCGGCAATTCTGTTCGACGCGAAACGCTACCCCGAGGCGGAAGCGAGCCTGCAAAAAGCTACCGCGAATTTCCCGGACGATCCCGATCTGACCTACGACTACGCCATGGCCGCCGAAAAGAACGGCCATTACGACATCATGGAAGCGCAACTGCGCAAGTTGATCCAGACACAGCCTGACAATCCTCAGGCGTATAACGCGCTCGGCTATTCGCTGGCCGATCGCAATCAGCGCCTGTCGGAAGCGAACAGGCTGGTCGAGAAGGCTTCGTCGCTGGCGCCGAACGACGCATTCATCATGGACAGCGTCGGCTGGGTCAAATACCGGATGGGCAACACGTCGGACGCGATCAAGCTGCTGCGCAAAGCCTACGACATCCAGCCGAATGCCGAAATCGGCGCGCACCTCGGTGAAGTGTTGTGGAAAACGGGTGCGCAGGATCAGGCACGCGCCGCTTTCCGCGATGCTCGCAAGCTCGAGCCGGATAACGACACGCTTGTTAAAACGCTGCAACGTCTCCAGGTAAACGATCTTTGATGCGTCTTTCCCGCTTGTTTTCTTATTCCCGGGCGCCGCATGGCGCGGCGCTCGGACTTGCAGCGGCGGCTGTCGTGGTGTTGGCTGGTTGTGCATCGGTAAAGCCGCAAGGGCCGTCGATGTCGAATGCCGCGACATCCGTCGCTGCGCAAACGAGCCGCTCTTATCAAGGGCGATTCTCGGTCCAGTACAACGATCAGAACGGCCAGCAGCGCAACGCGTACGGCAACTTCGCCTGGCAGGAAACCGGCGACACTGTCACTCTGCAGTTACGCAATCCGCTCGGCCAGACGCTCGCGATCGTGACTTCATCGCCGGCTGCGGCCACGCTCGAATTGCCGAACCGTCAGCCGCTCACCGCCGACAACGTCTCCACGCTGATGCAAAATGCACTCGGTTTCGCGCTGCCGGTCGAAGGACTGCGCTATTGGCTGCAGCCATCGCCTGCGCCGACTTCGCGTGCGAGCACCGAGAAGGATCCTGAACAGCCGTCGCGCCTGAAGCAGATTACGCAGGACGGCTGGACGATCGATTACCTGGCGTATGCCGACGCGCCGGCCACCGGCGTGAAACGCGTCAACCTGAGCCGCTCGGAACCGCCGCTCGACATCAAGCTCGTGCTGGATCAATAGCCGCGCCTGTTCGCGCAACCTTGGCGCCGCTTTGGCGCGTGTAGCCCAGACTCATGATCGAAACAACCGACGCGCTGCGCGATTGCCTCGCGCCAGCGAAGCTGAACCTCTTCCTGCACATCACCGGCCGACGCCCGGACGGTTATCACACGCTGCAAACGGTCTTCCAGTTGCTCGACTGGGGCGACACACTCCATTTCACCCGGCGCAACGACGGCCTCATCACACGCAGCACCGAGATCGCCGAGGTCCCGCCGGAGCACGACCTCACCGTTCGCGCGGCAACGCTTCTGAAGGCGCATACGGGCTCGCCGGAGGGCGTCGACATCGAAATCGAGAAGCGCCTGCCGATGGGTGCGGGCTTAGGCGGCGGCAGTTCCGACGCGGCCACCACGCTGCTTGCACTGAACCGCCTGTGGAAGCTCAATCTCCCGCGCCTGGCGTTGCAGGAACTGGCGCTGAAGCTCGGCGCCGACGTGCCATTTTTTATTTTTGGGAAAAATGCGTTCGCACAGGGTGTCGGAGAAGCATTAGACGTTGTACAATTGCCGCCGCGCCATTTCCTGGTAGTGACGCCGAAGGTTCATGTTCCGACTGCAGCGGTTTTTTCCGAAAAAGCGTTGACAAGAGATTCAAAACCCCTCAGAATTACGGACTTTCCTGCAGAACTTAGCTGTAATACTGAATGGCCGGAAAGCTTCGGCCGGAATGACATGCAGCAGGTTGTCGTAGGGAAGTACGCGGAAGTAGCGCAAGTGCTGCGGTGGTTTGAAAACATCGCGCCAGCGCGGATGTCCGGATCAGGTGCAAGTGTATTTGCAGCGTTTCGTAGTAAAGCTGAAGCAGAAGTGGCGCAAGCCAAGCTGCCAGCCGAATGGAACAGCGCAGTGACTGCCGGCCTCGATCAGCATCCACTCTTTGCTTTCGCGTCATAAGTTTTGCATCGTCGAACGAAACTCCACGTTCGGCGGAGCTTAAAGTTAGTGTAGGGGAGTCGCCAAGCTGGTTAAGGCACCGGATTTTGATTCCGGCATGCAAAGGTTCGAATCCTTTCTCCCCTGCCAAAAATTCTCGCATTTCCCCTCGCCCCCAGCCTGAAGTAGGTGCACGATGAGCAGCCATGACGGCCTGATGGTTTTTACTGGCAACGCAAATCCCGCGCTTGCACAGGAAGTCGTCAAAATCCTCGGTATTCCCCTCGGCAAAGCAATGGTTAGCCGTTTCTCGGACGGTGAAATCCAGGTCGAGATTCAGGAAAACGTGCGTGGCAAGGATGTCTTCGTCCTGCAATCCACGTGCGCGCCGGCGAATGACAATCTGATGGAACTGATGATCATGGTCGATGCGCTCAAGCGCGCATCCGCTGGCCGGATCACCGCAGCCATCCCCTACTTCGGTTATGCCCGTCAAGATCGACGCCCCCGTTCGGCGCGCGTCGCCATCTCGGCGAAGATCGTGGCGAATATGCTGGAAATCGCCGGCGTCGAGCGGATCATCACGATGGATCTGCACGCCGACCAGATTCAAGGCTTCTTCGACATCCCGGTCGACAACATCTACGCTACGCCCGTGCTGCTCGGCGATCTGCGCAAGCAGAACTACGAGAACCTGCTGGTCGTGTCGCCGGATGTCGGCGGCGTGGTGCGTGCCCGGGCATTGGCCAAGCAACTGAATTGCGATCTCGCGATCATCGACAAGCGCCGCCCCAAGGCGAACGTTGCCGAAGTGATGAACATCATCGGTGAAGTCGAAGGCCGTACCTGCGTGATCATGGACGACATGGTCGACACCGCCGGCACGCTCTGCAAGGCAGCTCAGGTTTTGAAGGAACGCGGTGCGAAGCAGGTGTTCGCTTACGCTACCCACCCGGTTCTGTCGGGCGGTGCAGGCGAGCGTATCGCAGCTTCGGCACTCGACGAACTCGTTGTCACGGACACGATCCCGCTCGGCGACGAAGCCCGCTCGTGCCCCAAGATCCGTTCGTTGACCAGCGCTGGCCTGCTTGCCGAAACGTTCTCGCGGATTCGCCGCGGCGATTCGGTGATGTCGCTGTTCGCTGAAAGTTAAGTATTTGCGAGGGCGCAGCGCGTTGCACTATCGCACGCTGCGCTTTTGCACAATCGGCATGAACGAACGAAGGTTCGTGCCGCCGTTCTGGGGCCTCAGCCATCATGGCTTGCGGGCCCCGTTTTTACTGCCTGGTCGCGGGCAGTGCATTGGAGATTCAAATGAAAGTAGTCGCTTTCGAGCGTAACCTGCAAGGTACGGGTGCGAGCCGCCGCCTGCGTAACTCGGGCAAGACCCCGGGCATCGTATATGGCGCTGGTGCTGAAACGCAATTGGTCGAACTGGACCACAACGCGCTGTGGCATGCGCTGAAGAAAGAAGTTTTCCACTCGTCGATTCTCGACCTGGAAGTCGGTGGCAAGTCGCAGCAGGTTCTGCTGCGCGACGTGCAATACCACCCGTTCCGTCAGCTCGTGCTGCACATAGACTTCCAACGTGTCGACGCGAAGAAGAAGCTGCACACCAAGGTGCCGCTGCACTTCATGAACCAGGAAACCAACCCGGCAGTGAAGCTGTCGAGCGCGGTGATCTCGCACGTCCTCAACGAAATCGAAGTCGAGTGCCTGCCGTCGGCACTGCCGGAATTCCTCGAAGTCGACCTCGCGAAGATCGAAGCCGGTAATTCGCTGCACGCGAAGGACATCGTCCTGCCGGCAGGCGTCGCGCTGGTTGCTCACGTTGAAGCTGAAAACCCGGTCATCGCTGCCGCAACGATCCCGGCTGGTGCAATCGCCGAAGGCGACGCCGCTGCTGCAGGCGAAGGCGAAACGCCGGCTGCTTAAGCTACACTGAGCGAGCAATCCTCTCGAGCCGTTTCAATGAAACGGTCGATGTGACCCGCCGAGGTTCGCCCCGGCGGGTTTTTTTTTCGGTTTTTTTCGGCTCGGTTGCGTTCGGCATCCGGGCCAGATGGACCCACGCAATCATGATCAAGCTGATCGTCGGGCTCGGCAATCCGGGCGCCGAATACACCGCGACGCGCCACAATGCCGGCTTCTGGCTGGTCGATCAACTGGCGCGCGAAGCAGGCGCGACGCTGCGCGACGAGCGGCGCTTCCACGGTTTCTACGCGAAAGCGCGGCTTCATGGCGAAGAAGTGCATCTGCTGGAACCGCAGACGTATATGAACCGCTCGGGTCAGTCGGTCGTTGCGCTCGCACAGTTCTTCAAGATCCTCCCCGACGAGATTCTGGTCGCCCACGACGAACTCGATATGCCGCCCGGCAGCGTCAAGCTGAAGCTTGGCGGCGGCAGCGGCGGTCATAATGGGCTGAAAGACATCACCGCCCATCTGTCAACGCAACAGTATTGGCGGCTGCGGATCGGTATCGGTCATCCGCGCGATCTGATTCCCGAAAGCGCGCGCGCCGGGGCGAAGCCGGATGTCGCCAATTACGTGCTGAAACCGCCGCGGCGCGAAGAACAGGACCTGATCGACGCGGCGGTCGAACGTGCGCTTGCCGTGATGCCGCAGATAATCAAAGGCGAACTCGAACGCGCGATGATGCAGCTGCATCGCAATTCCTGAGGCCCTCACCCAGCTTCACCCGCATCTGCCGCCCATCGCCGTATAGCTACCGACAGGAGATCCGCTTGAGCCGCTACTGGAGTGACATCGTTCACCGTCTGACGCCGTATGTGCCGGGCGAGCAGCCCGCGCTCACGCATCCGGTCAAGCTGAACACCAACGAGAACCCGTACCCGCCGTCGCCGCGCGTGGTCGAAGCGATCCGCGAGGAACTAGGCGATGCAGGCGAGTCGCTAAGGCGCTACCCCGATCCGACGGCGCGCAAACTGCGCGAAACAGTCGCCGCGTATCACGGTATTCGCCCGGAGCAGGTGTTCGCGGGCAACGGTTCGGACGAAGTGCTGGCGCTTACCTTTCAGGCGTTGCTGAAGCACGATGAGCCGCTGCTGTTTCCGGATATCACGTACAGCTTCTATCCGACGTACGCGCGGCTGTTCGAGGTCAACTATCGGACGGTCGCGCTCGACGACGCCTTCGCCATCAATGTCGACGATTACGCGGCGCCTAACGGCGGCGTGCTGTTCCCGAATCCGAATGCACCGACGGGACGTCCGCTGCCGCTCGCCGATATAGAGCGTCTGGTGGCGAGAAACACCGATTCGGTCGTGGTGATCGATGAGGCGTATGTCGATTTCGGCGCCGAATCCGCCATCAAGCTGATTGACCGCTATCCGCATCTGCTGGTGGTTCAAACGGCGTCGAAGTCGCGTTCGCTCGCCGGGATGCGTGTCGGCTTCGCGTTCGGCGATCCGGGGTTGATCGACGCGCTAACCCGCGTGAAGGACAGCTTTAACTCGTATCCGCTCGACCGGCTGGCACAAGTTGCCGCCATCGCCGCTTATGAGGACGATGTCTGGTTCCGCAGCAATTGCGCCAAGGTCGTGACGAGCCGTGAGCGGCTGGCCGCGGGGTTGACGGCGCTGGGCTTCGAGGTGGTGCCGTCGGCGGCGAATCTGCTGTTCGCGCGCCATAAAGGCTATGACGCAGCGACGCTCACGGCACGGCTAAGGGAAAAGGAAATTTTCGTGCGCCATTTCAAGGCGCCGCGAATCGACCAGCATTTGCGGATCTCGGTCGGCACCGACGCCGAATGCGACATCCTGCTGAACGCGTTGCGCGACATCTTCAGCGCTTACGTCGGGTAACGACACACCGCCCAAACAAAGGCGAAGGGCAAAGTGCGACGCAAAAATCGCGGCGAGGCTAATGCCTCGCCGTTCATCACGCGCCCTTCGCGGCCTGCAACGCGTGATACTTCGCCATCAACCCTTGCGGCGTTTCCAGATGCTGCGGGTCGCGCGGAATGCACTCGACCGGACACACCTGAATACATTGCGGCTCGTCGAAATGGCCGACACACTCGGTGCATTTCTTCGGGTCGATCACGTAGATTTCCGGGCCCATCGAAATTGCGTCGTTCGGGCACTCGGGCTCGCACACGTCGCAATTGATGCACTCGTCGGTAATCATCAAGGCCATACTTCTCTCACTTCGCGCCGGCCGGAGCCGGCTTTCATCCGTCGAACCGACAGTTTACGCCGGTTACGGCTGCGCCGCGGAAGCGCCGTTATCCTGATCCAGCGCGGCAACTTTTTCCTTCAGCCATTTTTCGACTGACGGGAACACGAATTTGCTGACATCGCCGCCCAGTTGCGCGATTTCACGCACGATCGTGCCTGAGATGAACTGATATTGATCGGACGGGGTCATGAACATGGTTTCGACATCCGGCAACAGATAACGATTCATGCCGGCCATCTGGAACTCGTATTCGAAGTCCGACACCGCGCGCAGGCCGCGCACGATCACCCGTGCGTTATTACTGCGGACGAAATCCTTCAGCAGGCCCTTGAAGCTCATCACCTGAACATTCGGGTAGTGGCCAAGCACTTCATGGGCGATGTCGAGGCGCTCTTCGAGCGTGAAGAACGGCTTTTTGTTACGGCTGTCGGCAACACCCACCACCAGTGTGTCGAAAATGCTCGACGCGCGTCGAACGAGGTCTTCGTGACCGCGCGTCAGCGGGTCGAACGTGCCCGGGTACACGGCGACTACCATGAGACTTCTCCTCTCTTCAGACAAATGGGCACGTCAAAGCGTCCACGCGACGCGTTTGGCACCGACCGCGCGCGTGACGGCAAACTGTCCGGCGCTTGTTTTGGAACGCGCATTATTCCTCATTTTCGCGCTGCAGCAAATGAAAGTGCACAGCACCCGCTTTGCCCTGCCGCACGATTTCCCACCCGGCGAGCGCCTCGTTCCCATCGAGCTTGAGCGCGGCGCCCGCTTCGACATACAGAAAGCCATGCGCGCTTAGCAGCGGCACGGCCAACTTGAGCGCCTTGCCGAGCAGATCATCGCCGAAAGGCGGATCGAGAAATACGACGTCGAACGACCCGGGTGCGAGACTCGCGGCAAGCCGCAAGCCGTCTGCTTCCGCGATTTCGATCGTGCGCGCGGACAGGCGTTCCTGGTTCGCGCGCAGCTGGCTGGCGGCCCGCGCATTGCGCTCGACCATCAACACCCGTGCCGCGCCGCGCGAGGCCGCTTCGAAGCCCAGCGCGCCACTGCCGGCAAACAGATCGAGGCAGCGCTGGCCATCCAGACGTTGACCGAGCCAGTTGAACAGCGTTTCGCGCACGCGGTCGGGCGTCGGCCGCAGACCGTCAAGGTCGAGTACGGGCAGCGGCGTGCGCTTCCAGTCGCCGCCGATGATACGGATAGCGTGCGCTTTGCCGCCTTTGGATGAAGCGCCGTGGGCGCGTGAAGGTGCGGAACGGGGCATGCAGTTTCGATTACGTAAAAAAGGCGCCCGCCACGTCGATACGGGCGGCCCGGAGCGCCAACGTTACCACAGGGACGCGCAGCGTCCAGCCCGGCCGTTCGGCCTATACGTCGGGTAGCGGCGCGCCTGATAAAATATGCGGCTTCCAGCGCCTTGCATCCCGCATCGCAACGCTGCCTGCCGCTCCTGCCGGTTTTGTGCCGGCTGCGCGCATCGGCGCGCGCTCTCACCATGCCAGATCATGTTCAGCTTTTTCAAACGATTCAAGGGTTCGAAAGAGTCCGATAACGCGCCGGAAGAATCTCAGACGGCGCCGCAAGCCTTAGCGCCCGAGACCGTCGTCGAGGCGCCAGCAGCGCCCGCAGCGCAGCCGGCAGCCACTGCGCCGGCAAACGAGCCGCAGCCCGACGAGTTCACGCCGGAAATCGTCGAAATCGTCCCGCCGCCAGTACAGGACGCGGGTGCGAAGCGATCCTGGCTGACGCGCCTGAAAACCGGCCTGTCGAAGACGAGTTCGAACCTGACCGGTATTTTCGTCGGCACGAAGATCGACGAGGAACTGTACGAAGAACTGGAAACCGCGCTGCTGGTGTCGGACGCGGGTGTCGACGCTACCGAATTCCTGCTTGAATCGCTGCGTGAGAAAGTGCGCGCCGAGCGCCTCACCGACCCGCAACAGGTAAAAACGGCGCTGCGCACGCTGCTGGTCGATCTTCTCAAGCCGCTGGAAAGCTCGCTGATGCTCGGCCGCGCGCAACCGCTCGTGATGATGATCGCCGGCGTGAACGGCGCGGGCAAGACCACCAGCATCGGCAAACTCGCCAAGCATCTGCAAAGCTTCGATCAATCGGTACTGCTGGCCGCGGGCGATACCTTCCGCGCCGCCGCGCGCGAGCAACTGGCGATCTGGGGTCAGCGCAACAACGTGACGGTGGTGTCGCAGGAAAGCGGCGATCCGGCCGCGGTAATCTTCGACGCGGTCGGCGCCGCGCGTGCGCGCAAGATCGACGTGCTGATGGCCGACACCGCCGGCCGTCTGCCGACCCAACTGCATCTCATGGAAGAACTGCGCAAGGTGAAGCGCGTGATCGGCAAGGCACAAGACGGCGCGCCGCACGAAGTGCTGCTGGTGATCGACGCGAACACCGGCCAGAACGCGCTCGCCCAGGTGAAAGCGTTCGACGATGCGCTCGGCCTCACCGGCCTGATCGTGACCAAGCTCGACGGCACGGCCAAAGGCGGCATTCTTGCGGCGATCGCGCGGCAGCGTCCGATTCCGGTGTACTTCATCGGCGTCGGCGAAAAGGTCGAGGATTTGCAGCCGTTTAGCGCGGAAGAGTTTTCGGACGCGTTGCTGGGCGGTTGAGCAACCGGGCGGCACACACCAGAAGGGCGCTCCGCGGAGCGCCCTTTATTCATTCAGGCAACACAACCTTATTCCGCGTCCGGCTGCGCACCAGGCGCCGCACGCGCGAACGCATCGAGTTGCATCGCGTGATCGTAGATGCGCTGAATCGTCGGGAACCGCGCAGTGTCGACCTTGAAGCGCTGCGCGTTGAACACCTGCGGGATCAGGCAGGCGTCGGCCAACGTCGGCTGATCGCCGAAGCACAGTTTGCCGGTGCGCGAATCGCCCGCCAGATGCGCATCGAGCGTCGTAAAACCCGCCTCGACCCAATGCCGGTACCACGCGTCCTTCGCGTCGTCGTCAAGGCACAACGTGTGCTTCAGGTACTTCAGCACGCGCAGGTTGTTCAGCGGATGAATCTCGCACGCGACCTGCAACGCCACCGAACGCACATACGCACGGTCGGCCGGCGCCGCCGGCAGCAGCGGCGGCTCGGGATGCGTTTCCTCCAGATATTCGATGATCGCGAGCGACTGCGGCATCACTTCGTTGCCGTCGACGAACGTCGGCACGATACCGTCCACATTCACCTTGCGATACTCGGGCTTCAACTGCTCGCCGCCGTCGCGCACGAGGTGCACGGGCACGTAGTCGTACGACAGGCTCTTCACGTTCAGCGCGATACGCACGCGATAGGACGCCGAGCTACGGAAATAGCTGTAAAGCTTCATGTTGTGTGTCTCCTCCGCTCGTATTCAGACCACGCGTACGCTGAACTCGCCAATTCCGTCCACGCCACCCTTCATCAGGTCGCCCTGCACCACCGCGCCGACGCCTTCCGGCGTGCCGGTGAAAATCAGATCGCCCGGTTGCAGTTCAAACAACGTCGACAGATACGCGATCGTCTCGCCCACCGACCAGATCAACTGCGACACGTCCGAGCTTTGTTTTTTCTCGCCATTCACCGACAACCAGATCGCGCCCTTGTCGACATGCCCGACTGCGGCCGCCGGATGAATCGGACCGATCGGCGCCGAATGATCGAAGCCCTTTGCGGTATCCCACGGACGACCCAGCTTCTTCGCCTCGGCCTGCAAATCGCGGCGCGTCATGTCGAGCCCCAGTGCATAGCCATAGACGTGGTCGAGCGCGCTTTCGACGGGAATGTTCTTGCCGCCCTGGCCGATCGCCGCCACCAGTTCCATCTCGAAGTGCACGTTCTTCGATTGCGACGGATAGGGGAATTCGCCGGTCGCGCCAGGCGCCACGTACAGCACGGCATCGGCCGGCTTGGTGAAGAAGAACGGCGGTTCGCGGTCGGGGTCATGTCCCATCTCACGCGCGTGCGCCTCGTAGTTGCGGCCCACACAGTAGATGCGACGTACCGCGAACTGCTCGCTGGACCCCACGACCGGCACCGCGACCGCCGGTGCGGGTGCAAATACGTAACTCATCCCGTTCTCCGTCTTTTGAATTGTGCCGCCAGCGCGGCGATAAGGCATTGAGTTTAACGCGCCGGCAAGCCCGGCGCGCGTCGAGACGCACGACCGGCAACGCAGGCGCATCGTCTCGCGAGATCGTCATAGATGCGATACTCACAGTGAATAGTGTCCTTTGAATACGGTGGCCGACCGCTCTAACGCGGCACGCCCCCCCACGTCCCACTGAGCCCGATGACTGACTCCGTCGATACCGCCATCCCCTTCCCCTGCGCCCGCTTCATCAAGGAAATCGGCCGCGGCCCGAACGGCGCCCGCGCACTGAGCGCCGACGATACCCGCTCGCTCTATGGCGCAATGCTCGACGGCCGCGTGTCCGACCTCGAACTCGGCGCGGTGCTGCTCGCCTATCGCGTGAAGGGCGAAACAGCCGACGAACTCGCCGCGATGCTGGCCGGCGCGCACGCATCGTTCGAACCGATTCAGTTGCCGCACGGCGCGTTCCGGCCCGTTTCGATCCCGACTTACAACGGCGCGCGCAAACAGCCGAATCTCGTCCCGCTGCTGGCGTTGCTGCTGGCGCGCGAAGGCGTGCCGGTGCTGGTGCACGGCGTCACCGAAGATCCTGGCCGCGTGACGAGCGCTGAGATCTTCACGCATCTGCACATTCCGCACGCGCAAAACCACGCGGATATCGAAGATGGTCTCGCGGAGCGGCGTCTCGCGTTCGCGCCGATCGGCGTGCTCGCGCCCAAGCTCGCGCGGCTCCTTGCTTTGCGTCGCCGGATGGGCGTGCGCAATTCGACGCATACGCTCGTAAAGATCTTGCAGCCGTTCGCGCCCGCCGGCCTGCGGCTCGTGAACTACACGCATCCGCCGTATCGAGACAGTCTGACGCAACTGTTCAGCACGCATCCGGACGCCGCGGCAGGCGGCGCCCTGCTTGCGCGCGGCACCGAAGGCGAAGCGGTAGCCGACACGCGGCGTCAGGTGCAGGTCGACTGGCTGCACGATGGCATCTGCGAAACGCGCGTGCCGCACGAGCGTTCGTCGCCCGATGCGCCTGAAGTCGAGTTGCCTGAAGCGCGCGACGCTCCGACCACGGCCGCATGGATCGACGCCGTGCTGCGTGGTGAAGCGCCGGTGCCGAGCGCAATTTCGCGGCAAGTCGAACTGATCGTGGACGTCGCGAAAACGCCTGTGTGACAGGCGTTGCGCGACCACGACGTGGTCTTTACAGCGGCTCTCGCTGCGGAAAACATAAAGACCGCCGGTTGACACGGTGCTGCCCGCTGTCATACATTCGACCCATGCGTTCCCTTCCGAACACCCTCCGAATTACCTCCGGCCGCCTGGCGCGGCCCCTATCGCTACGTCTAGCGTAAGTCAGGCATAGCGCCGCGCGTTGGCAGCTCAGGTTGCTCAAAGCGCGGTCTTCAAGGCAGTTCCTCGCCGTTACCGTTTCACCCCCGACCGTAGTTCTTCACAACCAGTAGTCGTTTGCATTCGTCCGTTTACCGTTCGGACGAATCGCGAGGGTCAAATGCATACCGCATGGGCATCATCCACGTCCGTTTTCGTCGTCGCCATGACGTTTTTCGTTCGCGCCCGTTCGTTGTTGCCGCTAGCGATCGGCTGGCGGCCCGTGCACCTGTGGCAGCCCGCCAGCCGCTCGACGCCACATCCTTTCGCATACGGCAAAACGAACGAGGCTCATCATGTTGCACAATCCCGCTGAAAAATACCGTCCCTTTCCCGCCGTGCGCCTGACCGGCCGAAAATGGCCTGGCCGCACGATCAACCAGGCGCCGATCTGGATGAGCACCGATCTGCGCGATGGCAATCAAGCGCTGATCGAACCGATGAACGCCGCGCAAAAGCTCGAATTCTTCGACATGCTGGTGGCGATCGGCTTCAAGGAAATCGAGGTCGGCTTTCCGTCGGCCTCGCAAACCGACTTCGATTTCGTGCGCACGCTGATCGACGAACAGCGCATTCCCGACGATGTGACCATCGAAGTATTCGTGCCGGCGCGCGCCGGGTTGATCGCGCGGACATTCGAATCGCTCGAAGGCGCACCACGCGCGATCGTGCATCTGTACAACGCAATCTGTCCGTCGTTTCGCAAGATCGTCTTCAACCAGTCGAAGGATGAAATCAAGGCGCTGGCCGTCGAAGCCACGCGCGTCATCAAAGAGCATGCGCAGGCGCGGCCCGCCACGCGCTGGACGTTCCAGTATTCGCCGGAAACCTTCAACATGGCCGAGCTCCCCTTCGCGCGCGAAGTGTGCGATGCGGTGGCGCAGACGTGGCGGCCCACGCGCGATCACAAGATGATCGTCAACCTGCCCGCGAGCGTCGAAGCCGCGACGCCGAACGTGTTCGCCGATCAGATCGAATGGATGGACCGCAACCTCGGCTACCGCGACAGCATCGTACTGTCGGTGCATCCGCATAACGATCGGGGCACCGCGGTGGCCGCGGCGGAACTCGCGCTGCTGGCGGGTGCGGACCGCATCGAAGGGTGTTTGTTCGGCAACGGCGAGCGCACCGGCAACGTGGATCTCGTAACGCTCGCGATGAACCTCTATACGCAAGGCATCGACCCGGGCCTCGATTTCACCGATATCGATGCACTGCGACGCATGGTCGAGCGCTGCAACCAGATTCCGGTGCATCCACGCCATCCGTATGCCGGCGTTCAGTCAGGGAAAGCTGTCATGGTGGAAGGCACGCCGGCCGTGCCCGATTCGGTGGACCCGGATCACGCGTTATCGACGGAAGTGGACCACTGCGTGGCGGCCTGACACGGCCTCACGTTGCGCCAGGCGCGGCACACCCCACCCGCGCCTCGTTGCCGGCCGCTCACCAGGCGCAACCGGCGAAACGCGGCGAGCTCACGAGGCTCGCCCGACGGCTCACTCGATCGCGCAACGCGTCGCCTGCCAGGCAATCAGGCGCCATTGCCCATCTTCCTGCGTATGAATCGCCGTGTACGCAATCGGAAACAGCAACGCCCCGTTATTCGCTTCCATCTCGATCAGCGCCCGCCCGGTGACGACGCAGGTCTCTCGCCCGACCGGCAGCACCTCTTGCGACTGCACCTCGATCTGCCGATAGCGGCGGCGCCCTGCTGTAATGCCGTCGATGAACTGCCGCTTCGTTTCGCGCTTGCCGTTCGTGTGGACATAGCTCACGTTCTCCGCGAGCAGCGTATCGAGCAACGGCCCGTCGCCGTCGACCATCGCGCGAAAGCGCTCGCGCTCGAGCCCGCGAATCGCTTCGATCATTTTTGCCGCCATTGCTCAGCCCCTCGCACCGACGCGCCGGACGTGGCCACGGTCGTCAGAAGTTATATTGCAAATATAGCTGGCTGAAATTTATACCAGGATTCGGCTCTTTGATACCGCCATTGGAAATATGCTGGAACCGGTAGCCCGCCTGATACTGCTGGTGACTGCCGAATTGCACGCCGACGCCCGCCATGTTGGCGAACTGGAAGGCCGTCCCAAGGCTGAACGATGTAGAAGTTCTGGGGCTCGACAGCAACCGGATGCCGGTACCTACTTCGATATAAGGGCGGATCGAGCCTGAACCCTTGATGAAACGTATGATCGGACTCACGCCGATTTCGCCGATGTCGCTGTGGACGTCCCCTTCGTTCGTATGCCACCAGGCCAGGTGCGCCTCGCCGATCAGCGAGAAGTGCCAGTCGCCGATCTGCCACCACGTCAGATTCGGGTCCCAGACGAAGCCGAGATCCAACTTTTTGACGTGCTTATCTGCCACGCCCGCGGTAACTTGCACACCGAACTGGTCGGCGGCGGCCAATCCCGACATCCCAAACAACGCAGCCGCAGAAGCGACTTTTAGAACCAGACCACGCAAAGCATTTTTCTTGTTTTTCATCGAACACCCAAAGCTATGGTCGAACGTTGATGATGTTTTGCAGTTTTGCCTATTCTAAATATAAATCGGATCTAGCAATTCGTATGAATAAACCTAAATTTTTGCAATTAGTCACTTCGATTCGAGAAAAAATCGGTCATTTATAAGCATGAAGACGACTTGCTAGGTAAATTCTACGGCTTGCACACAATCGGAGACGGAAGCGTATCGCGACTATTGAATTCCAAACTTCAATAGCAAAATACGGAACCTGGATGACCCTACGCCCTCTAAGTATTAGCACTCGGGAATTCAGAGTGCTAACATCCAACGCTGGAGTCGATCCCTGACCACGCTTTTGTCTGATTCCAAAGGAGTTTCTACGTGAGCCATGCAATGACCCTTCCGAATACTCTGAGCCCGTTGTCGGCTAAGGCCGCTTCGGCAGGTGCACTGGCGCTCTCGCATTCCTCGCTGCTGCCCGGTCAACTGGGCAATATCGACGCCTACATCCAGGCCGTAAATCGGATTCCGATGCTGACGCCGGCGGAAGAACGCCAGTTCGCCACCGAATTTCGCGAGCAGGACAATCTCGAGTCCGCGCGCCGTCTCGTCCTGTCGCATCTGCGGCTGGTCGTGTCGATCGCGCGCAACTATCTCGGGTATGGCCTGCCGCATGCCGACCTGATCCAGGAAGGCAATATCGGCCTGATGAAGGCCGTGAAGCGCTTCGACCCGGAGCAGAACGTGCGCCTCGTGTCGTACGCGATGCACTGGATCAAGGCCGAGATCCACGAATACATTCTGCGCAACTGGCGCATGGTGAAGGTCGCCACCACCAAAGCGCAGCGCAAGCTGTTCTTCAACCTGCGCAGCCACAAGCAGGGCTTGGGCGCGTTCACGCCGGACGAGATCGAAGGTCTCGCCAAAGAACTGAACGTGAAGCGCGAAGAAGTCGCCGAGATGGAAACGCGGCTGTCCGGCGGCGATATCGCGCTGGAAGGACAGGTCGAAGACGGTGAAGAGTCGTACGCGCCGATCGCCTATCTGGCCGACTCGCATAGCGAGCCGACCGCCGTGCTGGCTTCGCGTCAGCGCGACAAGCTGCAAAGCGACGGCATCGCCAGCGCGCTGGAATCGCTGGACGCCCGTAGCCGCCGCATCATCGAGGCACGCTGGCTGCATGTGGAAGACGACGGCTCGGGTGGCTCGACGCTGCACGAACTGGCAGACGAATTTGGCGTGTCGGCGGAACGTATTCGCCAGATCGAGGCGAGCGCAATGAAGAAGATGCGCGGTGCACTGGCCGAATATTCGTAACACATAAGAACATTCAGAGCGCCGGTTTGCCCGGCGCGATGTTTGGTCGCAAAGCCCTGCCCTCGCAAGACGGCAGGGCTTTTTTCTGCCCGCGCGCCGGCGCGTTCGTCCACGCGCGAACTCACGTGCGAACTCACGCGCAAACTCACAACGAACACGCCCACCAAGCGTGCTTTTCTTGACGTATCACAAAGCTCATAGCAATACTGCCTCAATGGGGTGATGCTCGCGACCCAATGCCGCAGTGCTGACTCACGCGTGCACGGTCACTGCTCCTAGAATCGGGTTGCACTCGCCAGACCGCGGAAGCGGCCTGGTTCCAGCCGGAATCACCGGCGTGAAGTCGCTTTCGACCGATCATGACCATAGCCCTCAATCGCAATAACACCCCCCGTCCGAGCCTGCGCAAGCGGCTCGCCGGCTGGGTGCGCGGTCCGACGCTGGCGCGGGATATCGCTATCGTCCTCGCCATCAAATTCGCATTGCTGATGGCGCTCAAATATACGTTCTTCAATCATCCGCAGGCGGAGCATATGTCGCTGCCGCCTGAGCAAGTCGCGCAGGCGCTGCTTGCGGTGCCTGCCTCGCATCCGTCCCAAGGTGAACAACATGCCCGTTAGCGAAGTCGTAGAACTGTCGCGCCTCCAGTTCGCCATCACGGCGCTTTATCACTTTCTGTTCGTGCCGCTCACGCTCGGCCTGTCCTGGTTGCTGGTGATCATGGAATCGGTCTACGTGATGACCGGCAAGCAAATCTACAAGGACATGACCCAATTCTGGGGGAAACTGTTCGGCATCAACTTTGCGATGGGCGTCACCACGGGCCTGACGCTCGAATTCCAGTTCGGCACCAACTGGTCGTACTACTCGCACTACGTCGGCGATATTTTCGGCGTGCCGCTGGCTGTCGAAGGCCTGATGGCGTTCTTCCTCGAGTCGACGTTCGTCGGACTGTTCTTTTTCGGCTGGAAGCGGCTCTCGAAAGTGCAGCACGTGATCGTCACATTCCTCGTCGCACTCGGCTCGAACCTGTCCGCGCTGTGGATTCTGGTGGCCAACGGCTGGATGAACAATCCGGTCGGCGCCGAATTCAACTATCAGACGATGCGCATGGAACTCGACAGCATCTTCTCGGTGCTGTTCAACCCGGTCGCGCAGGTCAAGTTCGTGCACACCGTATCGGCCGGTTATGTGACGGCGTCGATGTTCGTGCTCGGCGTATCGTCGTGGTATCTGCTCAAGCGCCGCGATACCGAATTCGCGTTGCGCTCGTTTGCGATCGCCGCGGGTTTCGGCCTCGCGTCGACGCTGTGCGTGATCGTGCTCGGCGACGAATCCGGCTACCGAACCGGCGAAGTTCAGCAGGTGAAGCTGGCCGCGATCGAATCCGAATGGGAGACGGCGCCCGCCCCCGCACCATTCACGATCTTCGGCATTCCGAATCAGAAGGAAGAACGCACCGACTACGCAATCCGGATTCCGTATGCGCTCGGCCTCATCGCAACACGCTCGATCGACGAACCGGTGGTCGGCCTGAAAGACCTGATGGCGCAGAACGAAGTGCGCATCAAGAACGGCATGCTGGCCTACGCCGCGCTGCAAAAACTGAAGCAAGGCGACGCAACCGACGATGCCAAAGCCGCCTTCGACGCGCACAAGAAAGACCTCGGCTACGGCCTGATGCTCAAGCAGTTCACCGCGAACGTCACCGATGCAACGCCGGATCAGATTGTCCAGGCCGCCAAGAAGACGATCCCGCCGGTGGCGCCCGTGTTCTTCTCGTTCCGCCTGATGGTCGGCCTCGGCATTCTGTTCCTCGCGACCTTCGTGCTGGCGTTCTGGTTCTGCGCGCAACGCTCGCTGCTGCTGGACAAGCGCCGCTGGTTCCTGCGCTGGGCCGTATGGGCGATTCCGCTGCCGTGGCTCGCCGCTGAATTCGGCTGGATCGTCGCGGAACTGGGCCGTCAACCGTGGACCATCGCCGGCATTCTGCCAACTGCACTATCCGCGTCGAGCCTGACGCCGACCGACCTGTACCTGAGTATCGCCGGCTTCGTGGTGTTCTACACGGTGCTGTTCATCATCGAAATCATGCTGATGTTCAAGTACGCGCGGCTCGGACCTTCGTCGCTGCATACCGGGCGCTATCACCACGAACAACAGCCGCTGAATCAGCCGCTGCCGACCAACACGGCCGCATGATTCGCCGTCACGCCGTTTTAAGGGAAAAATCATCATCATGGATTACGCAACCCTCAAACTGATCTGGTGGGTGCTGATCGGCGTACTGCTGATCGGCTTCGCGCTCACCGATGGCTTCGACATGGGCGCGGCGATTCTGCTGCCGTTCATCGGCAAGACCGACGCCGAGCGGCGCATCGTCGTGAATACGGTCGGCGCGACATGGGAAGGCAATCAGGTGTGGTTCATCACGGCGGGCGGCGCGATGTTCGCCGCGTGGCCGCTAGTGTATGCGGCGTCGTTCTCCGGCTTTTACTTCGCGATGCTGCTGGTGCTGTTCTCGCTGTTCTTCCGGCCGGTCGGTTTCGACTACCGCAGCAAACGCGAAGACCCGCGCTGGCGCAGCGCGTGGGACTGGGCGTTGTTCGTCGGCGGTTTCGTGCCGGCGCTGGTGTTCGGCGTCGCGTTCGGCAACCTGCTGCAAGGCGTGCCGTTCTCGTTCGACACCGATCTGCGTGTCACGTATCACGGCAGTTTCTTCGCGCTGCTCAACCCGTTTGCGGTGTTGTGCGGGCTCGTCAGCGTGTCGATGCTGGCCGCGCACGGCGCAGCGTTCGTGAAGATGAAGGCGGACGGCATCGTCGCGCAACGCGCGTCGATCGCGCTACGCATTGCCTCACTCGTCGGCGTGGTGTTGTTCCTGATCGCCGGCGCACTCATCGCGACGATGGTCGGCGGCTATCAGATCGTCGACGCGGCGCCGTTCGATACGGTCGCCAATCCGCTACTGAAAAACGTGCTCGGCGCACCGGGATTGTGGCTCACCAACTACGCGACTTATCCGTGGATGGTGATCGCGCCGGTGGCAGGTGTGGTCGGCGGTATGCTGGCGTTGCTGCTGGCGCGCTCACGCTTCGAAAAGAGCGCCTTCCTGTCGACCTCGCTGATGATTATCGGCGTGATTCTGACGGCCGGCTTCTCGATGTTCCCATTCATCATGCCCTCGTCGCTCGACGGCCGCAGCAGTCTGACGGTATGGGATTCGACCTCGAGCCGCATGACGCTGCAGATCATGCTGATTGCTGTGGTCGTTTTCCTGCCGCTCGTGCTGCTCTATACGGGCTGGGTATATCGCGTGATGCGCGGCAAGGTGACCGCTGCGGCACTCGAAGAGAATAAACATTCGTTGTATTGATCAAGGTTACGATTAACAGGAGTTTGCGATGTGGTATTTCAGCTGGATTCTCGGTATTGGGGTGGCGCTCGCGTTCGGTGTCATCAACGTGATGTGGCTCGAATCGCGCCGGCCTTTGAAAACGGCAAAGCACAAGACGCACTGATATCCCGGCAATACGGGCATCGGTAAACGCAAAAGCGGCACCTTGATTCAAGGTGCCGCTTTTTTATTGCAGCGTTACCGGAAGGAAAGTGCCGCAGGACGCTCCCTTAGCACGGCATCACGCCGGCAAAGGCGCCGCACCGCCCACCGCCGGTAGACGCGTCGCCAACAGTTCGGCGTAACGCGATGCGGCGTCGCCGACCACGATGTGGAACGTATCGGCCGAGACCCATGCGGTATCGAGCGCAGCCAGACGCTGACGATCGACCGCCGACGGATCGCGCACCTCCACACGCAGACGCGTCGCCGCCACGGCGTCCAGCGACACCACGTTGCCCGCACCGCCGAACACAGCGAGCCAACGCAACGGATCGGGGTCGAGCGGACCGCCTTGAGCACCCGTCGCCGCCACCACCGGCGCGGCGGAGGCAGCCGGTGCAGCAGATGCGGCAGCAGCAGCCGGCTTCACGGCATCACCGCCACCTTGCGCGATCACCGTACGAATCTCATCGGCGATGATGTCCGCTTCCGGCCCGATGATCACCTGCACGTTGGTCGCGCCGCGCTTGAGCACACCACGCGCGCCGATCGTCTTCAGGTCGCTTTCCGAGACCTTGCTGGAATCGACCACGGACAGCCGCAGACGCGTCGTGCAGGCATCCACCAGCGACAGATTCGCTGCGCCGCCCAGCGCAGCGATATAACGCTGTGCACGCGGCACGGCCGCGCCGGCAGCCGGCGAGACGTAACCGCCGGTCGCGAACGATTCGACCTGTTCATCGGCGCCGGCAGGTTCGCGGCCCGGCGTCGCCATGTTGAACTTGCGAATGAAGAAGCGGAACAGACCGTAGTACGCCACCGCATACGCGAGGCCGATCGGAATCGCCCACCAGCCCTTGGTCGACAGGCCGTAGTTCAGCACGTAATCGATCGCGCCTGCGGAGAACGTGAAGCCGAGGTGAATCCCGAGCGCCGAGCAGATCGCGAGCGACAGGCCGGTCAGCAACGCATGAATCACGTACAGCACCGGTGCGAGGAACATGAAGCTGAATTCGATCGGCTCGGTCACGCCCGTCAGGAACGACGTGAGCGCCATCGAGAACAGCAGGCCGCCGACGATCGCGCGGCGTTCCTTCGGCGCTTCATGAAACATCGCCAGACACGCGGCCGGCAGGCCGAACATCATGACCGGGAAGAAGCCCGTCATGAACGTGCCCGCGCTCGGGTCGCCGGCGAAGAAACGATGCAGGTCGCCCGTCACGGCGGCGCCGCCCGGCGGCGTGAAGGTGCCGAACACGAACCACGTCAGCGAGTTCAGGATGTGATGCAGCCCCGTCACGAGCAGCAAGCGGTTCAGCACGCCGAACACGAATGCGCCGATCGCGCCTGCGGTCGTCAGCCAGTGTCCGGCGAGGTCGATGGCGGCCTGCACAGGCTGCCAGACATAGCCGAGCACGATGCCTATCGCGAGACACGCGACGCCCGTGACAATCGGCACGAAGCGTTTCCCTCCGAAGAACGCGAGGTAGTCGGGCAGCTTGATGTCCTTGTACCTGTTGTACAGCAAGCCCGCGACGATACCTGCCACGATCCCGGACAACACGCCCATGTTGAGCTTGTCGTTGATGTCCTTCATCACCGCGATTTCGATCAGGTAACCGATCGCGCCCGCGAGCGCCGCCACGCCGTTGTTGTCTTTCGCGAAACCGACCGCCACGCCGATCGCGAACAGGAGCGGCAGGTTGTCGAAAATCGCGCCGCCGGCGTCGGCGATCATCTTGATGTTGAACACATCGGGTTGGCCCAGCCGCAGTAGCAGGCCGGCAACCGGCAGCACCGCGATCGGCAGCATCAGCGCGCGTCCCAGGCGCTGAATCTTCAGAAACGGATTCCCATCCATTGATACCTCCAATCCTTTGTCTCGTCGTCGATCGTCGTCGAGTTCTAGCTTTACGTGGTTATTGAGCGAAGCTGGTTGCGGACCGTGTGAGGTTCAGTCCAGCGGCCAGGTTTCGCGGCTCACTGCTCTTACCGCCTGTGCCGACTCGAGCGCCAGCGCATCCTGCGCGCGTTGACGGCACAGCTGATAGTCGAGATTGCGCACCCGCGCCTTGATGCCCGGCACCGACACCGGATCCACCGAGAGTTCGGTCACGCCGAGGCCGACCAGCAGCGGCATCGCAAGCGGATCGCCCGCCAGTGCGCCGCAGACGCCGACCCATTTGCCATGCTTGCTGGCGCCCTGCACGGTCGCCGCGATCAGCCGCAGCACCGCCGGATGCAAGCCGTCGGCTTGCGCCGCGAGATCGGCCTGGCAGCGGTCCATGGCGAGCGTGTATTGCGTCAGATCGTTGGTGCCGATCGACAGGAAGTCCGCGTGTTGCGACAGTTGATCGGCGAGCAAGGCCGCCGACGGCACTTCGATCATCACGCCGACTTCGATCGGTTCGGTACGGCCCAACTCGCGGGCGAATTCGTCGATACGTTTGCGGATGCGGATCAGTTCGCCGACATCGGTCACCATCGGCAGCAGGATGCGCACGGCGCCGAGCGGTTGCACGGCGAGCAGGCCGCGCAGTTGGTCGTCGAGCAGGTCCGGGCGCACTTGCGCAAGGCGGATGCCGCGCAGCCCAAGCGCCGGATTCGGTTCAGGCGGCAGCGTCAGGTAATCGACTTCCTTGTCGGCGCCGACGTCGAGCGTGCGAATGATCGCGGTGCGGCCGCTCAACGCGTCGACGATTGCCTGGTAACTCTGACGATGTTCGTCGATAGTCGGTGCCTGCGCGCGGTGAATGAACAGCAGTTCGGTACGCAGCAGGCCGACGGAATCGGCGCCGTTGTCGACGGCGGTTTTCGCGTCGTCGAGCGTGGCGATGTTGGCGGCGACTTCGATCGCGCGGCCATCGGCTGTGACTGCGGCTTGTTGCGAAGTGCGGCGGTTCGCTTCGCGCACGTCGGCAAGGCGGCTACGCTCCAGACGCGCACGTTCGAGGTCGAGTTCGGTGGGTGCGAATTCAAGGCGGCCGTTGGTGGCGTTCACCACCACTTGCGTACCGTCGGGAATCGCATCCAATGCATCGCCGACTGCCACCAGCGCAGGAATGCCCGCCTGACGCGCGAGAATCGCCGCGTGCGAGGTCGCACCGCCACGCGCCATCACCAGCGCGGTCACGCGCGAGCGATCAAGCGACGACAGATCCGACGGCGTAAATTCCTCGGCTGCCAGCACGGCTTCCTCGGGCAACGTGCGCGCTGCCGCGTTTGAATAACCCAACGCGCGCAGCACACGCTTTTCGATGTCGCGCAGATCGGCGGCACGTTCGGCCAGCAGCGCGTCTTCGATTTTCGTCAGGATGCCGATCTGTGCGCGGATCGCTTCGCGCCATGCAAAGCCGGCGCTCTTGCCGAGGCTGATCAGATCGCGCGCGGCGTCGAGCAAGGTGGGGTCTTCGAGCAGCACGCGATGCACCGCGAAAATGCCCGCCTCGCCGACCGCGCCGCGTTGCGACGCGTCGCGCACGGTCGTGCCGAGATCCGTATCGACAGTGGCAATGGCCTTGTCGAGCAGACGGCTCTCAGCCGCGGACGTGCCATTCGCTTGTTCCGGCGGATCGATATCCGCGTCGTCCCAACGCACCAGCTTGCCCACCGCAACGCCCGGCGCCGCGCACACGCCCGCGAGCGTATTCGGCGCCAGCGGTTCGCCCACTGGGCGCGCGAGCGGTTGCGGCGCCGGCGAGCTTTGACGCGCCGGTTTTTCTTCGACTTCGCCGTGCGCTTCGCGCGTCAATTCGTGGGCAATCGCTTCGATTGCGGCTGCCGCTTGCGGACCTACGCCGAGCAACTCGACGGTCGCGCCCTCCCCCGCACCCAGACCGAGCAAACCGACCACGCTTTCGATCGGCGCTTTGCGCCCTTCGTAACGCACTTCGACACGCGCATCGAAACCGCGCGCGGCTTCACGAGCACGCGCAGCCGGCCGTGCATGCAGACCGCCCGCGTGGACCAGCGTCACTTGCTGACGTGCTTCTTCGGTCACGTTGGCGGCACTCGCCTGCCGCGCTGCCTCAGCCGCCACGCCGCTGCGGGCGCGCAGCACCAGCAGCGGCGTCTCGCCCGCCTTCAGCATGCCGCTTTCGACGCGCTCGACGATCTCGAACGCATCCGAATTGGCAATCGCGATCACCGACACGAGACTCGGCGCATTCAACGCAACCTGGTCCTGATCGAACTCGATCAACACGTCGCCGGTACGAACCTGCGCGCCTTGCGCGACCATCGGCGCAAAACCCTTGCCGTTCAGTTCGACCGTATCGATACCGACGTGCAGCAAAATTTCCGCGCCCTCGGCGGTGGCCAGCGTCACCGCGTGACCGGTGCGCGCGAGATGGGTGACGGTGCCGTCGCACGGTGCGACGAGCCGGCCCTCGAGCGGATCGACGCCGATGCCGTCGCCGAACATGCCGCCCGAAAACACCGGGTCGGGTACGTTCGCCAGCGGCACGACAGGACCGGTCATCGGCGCGAGCAAAACAATATGGCCTTCAGAATGGCTCATCAAGCGGGACTCCTCGACACGTCGCATCTGATTTCTCGATCAGTGAGTTTCGGTGACTTTGTTGAGATGGCGCGGCGCATCGGGATTGCGCCCGCGCGCGGCGGCTAGACCCGCGGCCATCACGTAAAAGGACAGGATCGCGGCGATCGGATCGAGCGCCGCATGAGCGGTGGCGGCAAGCGGCAAGCTTGCGTCGGGCACGTCGTCCGGCGCGGCGAGCAGCACGCGGGCGCCGCGCGCCTGCATGTCGCGCGCGAGTTGCAGCAAGCCGGCTTGTTCCGGTCCGCGCGGTGCGAATACCAGCAGCGGATAGTCGCGGTCGATCAGTTCCATCGGACCATGACGCACTTCGGCGCTCGAAAACGCTTCCGCCTGGATACCGGAGGTTTCCTTCAATTTCAGCGCGGCTTCCTGTGCAATTGCTAGACCCAGACCACGGCCGATCACGATCATCCGTTCGATGCCGCGCAATTCGTCGATCGCTTTCGACCAGTCGAGCTTGCCTGCGGATCGCAACGCGTCGGGCAGCGTCTTCAACGCGCCGAGCAGTGCGTCGTCCTGCTGCCAGTGCGCAACCAGTTGCGCCGAAATCGACAGCATCGCGATATAGCTCTTGGTGGCCGCGACGCTCAGTTCAGGACCGGCGACGAGCGGCAGATGCCATTCGCACGCATCGGCCAACGGCGAGCTGGGCGCGTTCACCGCGGCGACGGTCAACGCGCCGGCATTGCGCAGCGCTTGCATCGTGCCGACCAGATCGGGGCTCTTGCCTGACTGCGAGAACGCCAGCGCAAGCTGATCGCGCACCTGCAGCGGCGCCTGCTGCAAGGTCGCCACCGACATGGGCAGCGACGCCACCGGCACGCCGATGCGGCTCATCGTCAGACTTGCGAAATAGCTCGCCGCATGGTCCGAGCTGCCGCGCGCGACCGTCAGCGCAACATGGCGCGGCTGCGCCGCGAGGCTGGCCGCCAGCGCCTCGACGCGCGAGGTATCCGTGAGTTGCGCGGCGACCGTTTCAGCGGACGCCAGCGCTTCGTTAAGCATATTCGACAATCGATTCTCCTTCGACGTAAGTCGCGGTCAACGCCAGTTCGCGGTCGAATACGACCACATCGGCCCACCCGCCACGCGCGATGCGGCCGCGGTCTTCGATGCCGAGGTAGTCGGCGGCATAGCGCGACAAACGATTTGACACATCGGCGATCGGCAAGCCGATCGACACGAGATTGCGCAGCGCCTGATCCATCGTCAGGGTGCTGCCGGCGAGCGTGCCATCGGCGAGACGCACGCCGCCGAGACACTTCGTCACATGCTGGCTGCCGAGGCGGTATTCGCCGTCCGGCATGCCGGTGGCCGAGGTGCTGTCCGTGACCACATACAGACGCGGAATCGCGCGCAACGCAGCGCGGATCGCACCCGGATGGACGTGCAGCAAATCGGGAATGATTTCGGCGAACTCGGCGTGCGCGAGCGCCGCGCCGACAAGGCCGGGGTTACGGTGATGCAGCGGCGACATCGCGTTGAACAGATGTGTGAAGCCACAGGCACCGTGCTTGAGCGCGGCGACGGCGTCGTCGTAGGTGCCCAGCGAATGGCCGAGCTGCACGCGCACGCCGCGCGCCGCCATCTCGGAGATGATCTCCATGTGGCCGGCGATTTCAGGCGCCAACGTGACCACGCGAATCGGCGCGATCGACAGATACTTCAGCACTTCGTCCATCACCGCCGACACCGCGGCGTCCGGTTGCGCGCCGAGCTTGCCGGGATTGATGTACGGCCCCTCGAGATGCACGCCGAGCACGCGCGAACCGCCCGGCGTGCGGATACGCGCCACGTCGCCGAGGCCCGCGACCACGCGCATCAGCTCGTCGCGCGGCGCGGTCATCGTGGTGGCGAGCAGGCTGGTGGTGCCGTAACGCGCATGCGTGCGGGTAATGGTTTCGATCGCATCGCCGTCTTCCATCACGTCTGCGCCGCCACCGCCGTGCACGTGCAGATCGATGAAGCCTGGCAGGATGTATGGCGCGTCGTTCGTCGACGGATCGACGCGTTCGCCGGTCAGCGCCGTGATGCGGCCGTTTTCGTATTCGAGCGTGCCGTGAATCCACCCATTGGTGGTGAGTATGTTTCCGGTCAGCATGAGTCTCTCTGGTGAGGCGTGATACGGGGTGTGACTGAATCGCGCTGTCCGGCGCCGCGCCTGATATTGGGTCGTGGCCGGTCGAGCCGCCCGCTCAGGTGCGCAATTCAGCGACAAAATCGTAGTAATCGTCGCGGCAATAGGTGTCGGTCAGTTCGATCGCGCGCTGGTCGGCGCTATAGCCGATACGGGTAATGACCAGCAGCGCCGAGCGCGGTTCGATGTCCATCAGCGAGGCGATCTCGCTCGACGCGTTGACCGCGCGAAAGTGCTGCAACGCGCGCACGACGGCGGCGCCGCGTTGTTCGAGATAGCTGTAAAGCGACACGCCGATCGCCAGCGGGTCGGGCACGATAGCCACCGGCAACGCGGAATGTTCGACCGCCATGACGATGCCGTCCGCGCGCCGCAGGCGACGCAGACTCGCGACCGCCGCGCCGGGAGACAGGCCGAGGTGCACCAGCTCGTCGCGGTTGGCAGCGCGGATATCGCGCTCGAGCCACACCGAATCCGGCCGGAATCCGCGTTGCTGCATTTTCTTCGTGAAGCCGGTGAGCCGCGACAGGGGATCTTCGACACGCGGCGTAATGAAACTGCCTGCGCCGCGTGCACGCCGGATCAGCCCTTGCTCGACCAGCAGTTCGATCGCCTTGCGCGCGGTGATGCGCGACACGCCGATCGCGTCCGACAGCGTGCGCTCCGACGGCAGCGCCTCGCCCGCCGACCACACGCCGCAGTGGATCGCCGTCGCAAGATTGCGCGCGAGCTGCAAATAGAGCGGCGTGACGTTGCGGGCGTCAGGCATCAGTGCGGACCAGCGAGTTTCCATGGGGCTCCGGCGGTCGTCTTGAGAAGTGTGGCCTACGAAAACGAGAGCCCATTATATAACCAACATAATACCAGTCAACCAACTGGTCTCATGCTGGTCCGCAGTGCCGGAAAGCCTTACTGGAGGCGCGTTGGACGGCTGTTCCGGGTCCTTTGAAGGTGGGTTTCGGGGATCAGGATTTACCCGTATTCGAGATACCGGAAGGTGCTGAAGCGGTCCGCACGGGTTCTCATCCCGAATGACGGAATCATCGTAAATCGATACCTTTCCGATACCAGTTTGACGCGCTCTCCTTGCCGGGGCGGCTTTTTTAATGGGAGACGTTCCCATATAGTTCTGTGTACCAAGCCAGTAAAAATCCCCGGGGAGCCGCATTTGACTGATTCCGAGGCGCTGCGGCGTGCTCAGGCCGTCCGCCATTTCAATCGCTTCTACACCCAGCACATTGGCGCGCTGCATGAGCGCTTGCCAAAGAGCGCCTTCTCGCTGACGGAAGTGCGTGTACTGCACGAGCTATCTCGCGGACGTGCACAGACGGCCTCGGTGCTCGGGCGCAATCTCGGACTCGACAGCGGTTATCTGAGCCGCCTTCTGACCAGCTTCGAACGGCGCAACCTGATTACGCGGCGGCCGTCCGACACGGACGCGCGTCAGTCGTTGATCGCCCTCACCGACGGCGGGCACGCCGCATACGCGCCACTCGATACGGCGGCAATCGAAGAGGTGTCGGCGGTGCTGAACGGCCTCACGTGGCTCTCCCAGGAGCAGTTGATCGCCGCGATGAAGCTGATCGAGCGGCTGCTCGACCGCAGGCTGCGGCACGAACTCGTGATCCTGCGCCCGCCGCGCGCGGGCGAGTGCGGTTGGCTCGTGCACCGGCAGGCACAGTGGTTCGCTGCGGAATATGGCTGGGACCAATCGTTCGAAGGCTTGCTCGCACGCGTCGTCGCCGATTACTCGCAACGTCACGATCCGGTGCGCGAGATGTGCTGGATTGCCGAGCAGGACGGCATGGTGGTGGGTTCTGTGTGCATCGTCGGGGTCTCGACGACGGTAGCGGGCATGCGGCTTCTGTGGGTCGAACCGGACGTGCGGCGTCTGGGCATCGGCACGCAGCTGATGAGCGAAGGCGTGCGGTTCGCCAGGCGCGCGGGTTACTCCAAGCTCACGCTCACCACCGCCAGCACACTCAAGGAGCCGCAGCGGCTCTGCGAGCGCGCTGGTTTTCAGCTCGCCGGCACGAGCGCGGAGCGGCGTTTCGGCAAGGATCTGACGATCGAGCGATGGGAACTGGCGTTGTAGCCCCGGGCTCGCCGGCGTATGCGACGCACGAACGCGCGGAGGTTCGGTTAAAAAACGCCACGGTTTTCCGTGGCGTTTTTACCTGGCAGCGCAGGTTACGCGCAGTCGCCTAGAACGACGGCACCACCGAACCCTTGAACTGCGTCTTGATGAACTGACGCACGTCTTCCGACTGGTAGGCCGCGACCAGCTTCTTGACCCACGGCTTGTCCTTGTCCTGCGCGCGCACGGCGATCAGGTTCGCGTACGGGCTGCGGATGTCTTCGAGCGTGATCGCGTCTTTGGTCGGTTGCAGGCCGGCGGCCAAAGCGAAGTTCGTGTTGATCGCGGCAGCGTCGACGTCCGACAGCGAGCGCGGCAGTTGCGCGGCGTCGAGTTCGACCAGCTTGATCTTCTTCGGATTTTCAGCGACATCCAGCGCGGTAGCGTTATTGCCGTTCGTGCCTGCGCCGGCCTTCAGCTTGATCACGCCTTGCGCTTGCAACAGCAGCAGCGCGCGATTCTCGTTCGACGGATCGTTCGGCACCGCGACCTTCGCGCCTTGCGGCAGATCCTTCAGCGACTTCAGCTTCTTCGAGTAGATACCGAGCGGCGAGATGTACGTGAGACCGGCATTGACGATCTTGTAGCCGCGTTGCTTGACCTGGCTGTCGAGGTACGGCTGATGCTGGAAGCTGTTGGCGTTGAGGTCGCCCGCGTCGAGTGCGGCGTTCGGCTGCACGTAATCGTTGAATTCGACGACCTTCACGTTCAGGCCTTCACGCTTCGCGACTTTGGTGACGACTTCCCAGATTTGCGCATCCGGGCCGCCGATGGTGCCGACCTTGATGACCTTTTCGTCGGCGTGCGCGCCGAAGCTGGTGACGATCGCCGCGCTGGCGACCACTGCCGAGAGGGCTTTAAGGATGTTCCTGCGCTGCATATGATTCTCGCTTTCTCTGATCGATGTCAGATTCGGGTGGAAGCCGGCGGCAGGTGTTCTGATTTCGCTGCGCCGCCAACTGGACCGCAAATGGTCTCATACGTCCCACGCGAGGGGAAATATCAGGATTGCATATGGTTATGCACTGCATCGGCGCCGTTCACGCGAAACGCGCTCACTGTGTCGCGCAGACGGGGGTGAAGTTGCCGATCCCGGCTTGAGGGTTATCGCGGAAGCGTTTCGAAACGGGCGCGCGGCCGATGCGTGCGCCCAAGCACATCAAAGTATCAACCCAGCAGCAGCTTGATATCGTGAACCCACGGCGTCGCGCCCTGGCCGTCGCGTGCGAAAAGCCGCAGCTTGCCGTCCGGGTCGAACACATAGCTCGCCGCGGTGTGATCCATGGTGTAGCTGTCCGGTGTCTTGCCCGGCACCTTCGCGTAATAGACGCGGAAGTCTTTGGTGATCTTGGTGAGTTGCGCCTGATCGGCCGGACGCAAACCGACGAACGTCGGGTTGAACGCCGGCACGTACTGCGCCAGCAAGGCCGGTGTGTCACGCTCCGGATCGACGGTGACGAACAGCACCTGCACGCGTTTCGCGTCTTCGGGGCCGAGTTCCTTGAGCGCTTGCGAGAGTTCGGCCATCGTCGTCGGGCAGACGTCCGGACAGTGCGTGTAGCCGAAGAACAGCACCACGACTTTGCCCTTGTAATCCGCCATCGTGCGGATTTTGCCGTCCGTGTCGGGCAGCGAGAAGTTGTTGGCGAATTGGCTATTGCCGGTGATATCGACGTTCTGGAACGCCGGCGGCTGCTTGCCGCAGCCGGCTACCAGCAGCGCGCCACCAAGCGCGCAAGCAATCACGGCAGCACGCGCCGTGCGCGCGAAGCGGTCTTTGAGCATGATGTTACGCGCCGATCAGGACGCGCGCATAGTGGTCGATTAATAGCGCGGCGAACAGCAGCGACAGATAAACGATCGAGTAACGGAAGGTTTTACGCGCCAGGTCGTCGGAATATTCCCGATAAATCTTCCACGCATAGGCGAGGAACACGGCGCCTAACAGCACCGCTGCCGCGAGGTACACCACGCCGCTCATGCCGGAGATAAACGGCATCATCGTGACCGCGAGCAGGATCACGGTGTACAGCAGAATATGCAGCCGCGTGTACTTCTCGCCGTGCGTGTTCGGCAGCATCGGCAAACCGGCATTTTCGTAGTCTTTGCGGCGATACAGCGCGAGCGCCCAGAAATGCGGCGGCGTCCACACGAAGATGATCAGTACGAGAATCCATGCATCGCCCGGCACGTGACCGGTGACCGCGGCCCAGCCGAGCGCCGGCGGCATCGCGCCCGAAGCCCCGCCGATCACGATGTTCTGCGGCGTGGCCGGCTTCAGCAACAATGTGTAGATGACCGCATAGCCGATGAAAGTCGCAAGCGTGAGCCACATGGTCAGCGGATTGGCGAACGTGTAGAGCGTCCACATGCCAAGCCCGCCGAGCACGGCCGAAAACAGCAGGATCTGCGTGGTGGTGATTTCGCCGCGCGCGGAAGGCCGCCACGAGGTGCGGCGCATCTTCGCGTCGATTTTCTGTTCGACCAGGCAATTGATGGCGAACGCCGCGCCGGCCAGCAGCCAGATGCCGACGGTGCCGCCGATCAGCACGGTCCACGGCACCATGCCCGGTGTCGCGAGGAACATGCCGATCACCGCGCAGAACACAGCGAGCTGCGTGACGCGCGGCTTCGTCAGGGCGATGTACTGGGAGGCCCGGCTAGCGGGCGTTTGGGAGAGTGTTGTGCTGTCCATGAGGGTCACGCTGGCGCGGCATCGCGCGCAGGCAACACGGCGCGGCCGGGACGGCTATAAGCGATCCGAAAGTTTAACATAATGAGCAGAAGCAGCAGGATCGCGGCGCCACCGTTATGCGCGACCGCGATCGGCAACGGCCATTGCAGGACGATGTTCGACAAGCCGGTAATAAATTGAATCAGCACGACCAGCAGCACGCCGTTCGCCGGCCGCCGCAGCGACTCGAAACGGCGCAGTTTCAGCGCGAACCACACCAGATAGGCGACCACCACGATCGCGAACGTGCGGTGGGTCCAGTGGATCGCAACCAGCGCGTCTTGCGTGATCATGTCGCCGTCGCCGGTCATACCGAGCGCGCGCCACAGATGGAAGCCGTGCGCGAAGTCCATCGGCGGGACCCATTGGCCGTTGCAGGTCGGGAAATCCGTACAGGCGAGTACTGCGTAGTTCGTGCTGACCCAGCCGCCCAAAGCGATTTGCACGACAAGCAGCACGAGGCTCGTGATCGCCGCCGCGCGCCAGCGCGCCGCTTCGGGCTCGTAAGCCGGCAGCGGCGTCTGCCGGGCGGCCAGCCAGCCGAGCGTGCCGAGCAGCGCGAGACCGAGCAGCAAGTGGGTGGTCACGATGACCGGTTGCAACTTCATGGTCACGGTCCACGCGCCGAACGCGCCCTGCACGAGGATCAGCAGCAATAGCGAAGTCGGCCACCAGGGCGAAACATGAAGCGGGCGGCGCTTGATACGTGCGGTCCATGCGATCAGCGTCTGCGCAATGATCAGCACGCCGATCGCCATGGCGAAGTAACGGTGGATCATCTCGATCCAGGCCTTCGTCATGCTGACCGGCCCGGTAGGCATCGCCTGATGCGCGGCGGTAATCGCCGCATGCGCGATGAACGGTGATGAGGTGCCATAGCAGCCCGGCCAGTCCGGGCAGCCGAGGCCGGAATCGGTGAGGCGCGTGAAGCCGCCGAACATCACCAGATCCAGCGTCAGGAAGGTCGTAAGCCAGACCAGCTTGCGGAATTTGTTGTCGTCGGCCTTGACCCATACATAGGACAGCGGCAACAACGCGATACACAGGCCGATCAGAGCCAGTTGCAGTACGAACATCTCTCTACCCTTGTTGCGGCATCAGCCGATGCTCGACCATTTGAGCAGCTTCGTCACGTCGCCCTTGATTTTGCTCGGGTTCGGATCTTTCGGGAAACGCATCATCAGGTTACCGTTCGGATCGACCATGTAGATATGGTCGCCGATTTTGTTGCCGTTGGCGGTGGGCAGCCACGCGGACACCTGCGCCGGGTCGGCGATCAGCATGTCGGTGTCGGGATAGGCCTTTTGTATCACGTCGGCAACGTTGCCTGCATCGGTGCGCAACCACACCTCGACGACGCGCTCGCGCTCGGGACCCTGGGCTGCGCGGATTTGTCGCATGAAGTACAGCTTGGTGACGCAAGCTTTGTCGCACGCGCTGCCGTCGACCGAGATCAGCAGCCAGCGACCGCGAAGCGAAGCGAGCTTGAGCGGCTTGCCGTCCTCGCCGGTCACGACGAGCGACTCGGGGATCGGCCGCTGCGGCTCGACCAGCGTGCCGTAGCTCGTGCTGCCGCCGCTCGGCTTGATCACGTAGTACGTGAAATACGACACGACGATCGGCGCGGCGCAGATGAGCGCCAGCAGCAGCAGCATCCAGCGGCCGCGCTTCCACGATCCCTCGCCATTCGGTTGGCCGGGAATCACTTTCGGTGCAGCGGGTTTGCCGGCTTGCGGCGAACGGGGAGATTGCGTCGACACTACAGGACCTCTATCAATGATTGCGCGGTTTCGGCGGCGCATAGGCCGGGCAACCGCGCGCGATGCATTACACGCTCGGCGCGTGCTCTTTCTTTGCTGCGCGGCGCGCGGCGTACAGACCAAAAACCAGCGCCGCGACCGCCATGCCCCACCACTGGAACATATAGCCGTAATTGCGCTCGACGCCGCTCGTCGGCGCCGGCCAGTCACGCACCAACTTGTCGCCGTCGTCGCTCAATTGCTGGATCACGAACGATTGCAGCGGCAAACCGGTTTCCGCGGCGTAGGCGGTGGTATCCAGATTCTGGCGGATCGGCTGATGCGCGGCCGAACCGCCCTGCCCCAACTCGAATGCGCGCGAGGCATCGGCCCGCGCAATGCCTTCGATTTCGATTTCGCCTTGCGGCGTGGTGTACGGCGCGATGGTCTCGCGATTGTTCACGTTACGCGGCAGCCAGCCGCGATTGACCAGCACGTATC
Organism: Paraburkholderia sp. SIMBA_030; assembly: GCF_046535245.1. NCBI lineage: Bacteria > Pseudomonadati > Pseudomonadota > Betaproteobacteria > Burkholderiales > Burkholderiaceae > Paraburkholderia > Paraburkholderia sp. SIMBA_030. The sequence goes on along the minus strand of NZ_JAWRXB010000022.1, from coordinate 95,808 downwards.
CGCCGCCGGCCAGTTTAAAAGGCATCACGACATAAAAGCCCGGCTGATCGTTATACGGACGATTATCGAGGTAGACGACTTTGTCCGCGACGAAGCTGCCGCGCGCCTGCACGCGATGGAATTCGATGTCCTTCAGTTCGACCGGCGCGGCGCCGACCATCTGCGCGGGCGCGTTTTCGAACTGCGTGATGCGTGCTTCGAGTGCTTCCTTCTGATGCGCGCGATCGCGCTGCCAGAAACCGAGCCGCAGCGTCACCGCAATGACCAGCAGAATCAATAGCGCGGGAATCCAGCGGATCTTCATCGAAAGCACCCCGCCGCAGCTTGCGGCACCGCCTGGAACACACGGCAGACGTGGACGCGCGGTGCGATAATAACTGTTTCGCTTCGGCGCTTTCCGGTTTCAGTTGGATCCATGCACATTCTCGTTCCCATCGCCTTTGTCCTGATCATCGCCAGCATGGTGTCGGCGCTGTACTTCATGATGCATGACAAGGGCAAAACCAAACGAATGGTTTGGTCGCTCGCCACGCGGGTGGGCCTGTCGATCTCGCTATTCCTGTTCATCCTGTTCGCACACTGGATGGGCTGGATTCAGTCGACCGGTATTCCTTACGGGCGTTGAGCGCTGCGCAAATAATCTGCTTCATCAAGCAAAACGCCGCCCTGACAGGGTCGAGGGCGGCGCTGCATAGATCTTGCATACTGCTCGTGCGCAGCGCCCCTGAAGAGCCTTGCGCGAACGACCTGCACATTCCAGGTAACCGATTCCGGGTAACCGGTACGACGCAGGCCAGACTGCGTTATAGCCAGTACACGACGACGTACAACCCGAGCCACACGACGTCCACAAAGTGCCAGTACCAGGCAGCGCCTTCGAACGCGAAATGATGCTCTGCTGTGAAATGCCCGCGGATCATCCGCACCAGCACCACCGCCAGCATCGTGCCGCCGAGGAACACGTGGAAACCGTGGAAGCCCGTCAGCAGGAAGAACGTCGAACCATACACACCCGAGGACAGCGTCAGGTTCAGTTCGTTGTACGCGTGGAAGTATTCGAAACCTTGCAGGAACAGGAAGGAGACGCCGAGCACGAGCGTTGCGGCCAGCCAGGCGATTGCCTTCTTGCGATGATCTTCGCGCAGCGCGTGGTGCGAAACCGTCAGCGTGGCGCCCGACGAAAGCAGCAGCGCCGTGTTGATGGTCGGCACCGGCCACGGCTGCATCGACTTGAAGGTCGACACCAGCGCGGCCGGACCGTTGTTCGGCCACACCGCCGAGAAATCCGGCCAGATCAGCTTGTAGTCGAGGCTGCCGAGCTGATGAAGCGCGATCTCACGGGCATAGAACAGTGCACCGAAGAATGCGCCGAAGAACATCACTTCGGAGAAGATGAACCAGCTCATGCTCCAGCGATACGACTTGTCGACATTTTTGCCGTACATGCCGCCTTCCGATTCCGCGATCGCGTCGCCGAACCAGTGCCACAACGTATAGAGCAGCCACAGCAGACCGACGACGACGCCGATCGGCGCCAGACTATGGTCATTGATCCAGGCCGCAAGCGATCCGAGCATGACCAGCAATCCGACCGCGGCGCTGATCGGATGCCGCGACGGATGCGGTACGAAATAGTACGGGCTCTCGTTTTGACCGCTCATTCTTGATTCTCCACTTCAGTCCAGTTGTTCCGGAATCTCCGGCTGTATCTTCTACGGCGCGTCGATACCGCACCGCTTCACTCTAATTCGTGGGCTTTGCTCCACCCTGCACTACTCGCCTGCCGGCAGCCTCAACCCACTACGGCGTGCACGATCAGGATCAGCACGCCGATCAGGATGGCTACGCTGATCAGCGCTGCTGCAACCACATGCAGCGGGTTCAGCTGCGTCGCATCCGCTTCCAGATCGCGCCGCTTGCGCACCCCGAAAAACGACCAGAACACGGCTTTCATTGACTGGCCGAAACTGCTCTTGCGCGGGCCGCCGCTGTTATCGCTCATACGTTTTGATTCCTTCGCCCGTGGCAACGCCGTCAGGCGGGATTGGCGGTGGTTGCCGCCGTCCTGCCCGCGGGTGCCGCGGTACCGGCCGCCGCCGGCGTGTTCAATTCAAAGAACGTGTACGACAACGTGATCGTTTTCACATCCTTCGGCAATTTCGGATCGACCACGAACACCACTGGCATCCGCTTTGTCTGATTCGCCGTCAAAGTTTGCTGCGTAAAACAAAAACATTCGATCTTCTTGAAGTACTCGGTCGCCTGCTTCGGCGCGTAGCTCGGAATGGCCTGCGCCTGAATCGTGCGTGCCTGTTCGTTGCTGAGCTCGTACATCACCGTCGTCACTTCGCCCGGATGCACGTCCAGACTACGCTGCTCCGGCTTGAAACCCAGCGGACCGCGCGCGTTCGCATCGAATTCGATCGAAATCGTGCGGCTCATATCGACCTGCGTGTTCTTCGCCTCGCGCACCGTTGCATCACGCTGCACAAGGTTATTGATGCCGGTGATCTGGCAGATCGCGCGGTACATCGGAACCAGTGCAAAACCAAACCCGAACATCATCAGCGCGACGACGAAGAGCTTGATCAGCATCGAACGGTTAAAAGAGCGGTCGGCCTGAGCCGGCGGTTGCCTCGACATCTCAATCCTCAACAAACCTGCACACAGGACTCGAACGGCCGTGTCAGGAGAACCACCACTGCTTGATGATGACGCTCGCGAAAAAGACAGCAGCAATGGCGAGCATCACAAAACCTGTCCGCTTGTTGCTCGCGCGAATCTGTTCCGGCGTACGTCTTTCCTGTGGATTGCGCGTCATGCTCGACTTTCCGAATACTTTCGTGACTACCAGGTTGCAGCCACCGCTGGGGTGGCTGCCCGGTTCCGGCAGCACTGCTGCAGGAACCGTTAACTTCACCGAATGCTGATTACTCGACGGTCGGCGGATTTTCGAACGTGTGGAACGGAGCCGGGCTCGGCACAGTCCATTCGAGGCCCATTGCGCCATCCCACGGCTTGTCGCCCGCTTCTTCAAGCTCGCCACCGCCACGATAGGCCGGCAGCGCGACCGCGAACAGGAAGTAGACCTGTGCGAGACCGAAGCCGAATGCACCGATCGTGATGACCTGGTTCCAGTCGGTGAACTGCGCCGGATAGTCGGCGTAACGACGCGGCATACCTGCGAGACCGACAAAGTGCATCGGCAGGAACGCGAGGTTGAAGAAGAACATCGACGCCCAGAAGTGGATCTTGCCGCGCGTTTCGTTGTACATCCAGCCGGTCCACTTCGGCGCCCAGTAATACCAACCGGAGAACAGCGCGAACAGTGAACCCGCAACAAGCACGTAGTGGAAGTGCGCCACCACGAAATAAGTACCGTGATACTGGATATCGAGCGGCGCCATCGCGAGCATCAGGCCCGAGAGGCCACCGAACGTGAACACCAGCAGGAAGCCGACCGCGAACAGCATAGGCGTTTCGAAGGACAGCGAACCGCGCCACATGGTTGCGACCCAGTTGAACACCTTCACGCCCGTCGGCACTGCAATCAGCATCGTCGCGTACATGAAGAACAGCTGGCCCGTTACCGGCATGCCGGTTGCGAACATGTGGTGCGCCCAGACCATGAACGACAGAATCGCGATCGACGACGTTGCGTACACCATCGAGCTATAGCCGAACAGCGGCTTGCGCGAGAACGCCGGGATCACCTGCGAAACGATCCCGAACGCCGGCAAGATCATGATGTACACCTCGGGGTGCCCGAAGAACCAGAAGATATGCTGGTACATCACCGGGTCGCCGCCGCCTGCCGCGTTGAAGAACGACGTGCCGAAGTGGCGATCGAACAGCACCATCGTAATCGCGCCTGCCAGAACCGGCATCACGGCGATCAGCAGGTAAGCGGTGATGAGCCACGTCCACACGAACATCGGCATCTTCATCAGCGTGAGGCCGGGCGCGCGCATGTTCAGGATCGTCACGACGATGTTGATCCCGCCCATGATCGACGAAGCACCCATCAAGTGAACCGCGAAAATCGCGAAGTCCATGCCCGGGCCCATCTGCGTGGACAGCGGTGCGTACAGCGTCCAGCCTGCGGCGGTCGCGCCGCCCGGCGCGAAGAACGAACCGACCAGCAGAACAGCAGCCACCGGCAACAGCCAGAAGCTGAAGTTGTTCATCCGCGCGAAAGCCATGTCCGATGCGCCGATTTGCAGCGGCACCATCCAGTTCGCGAATCCGACGAACGCCGGCATGATCGCGCCGAACACCATGATCAGGCCGTGCATGGTAGTCAACTGGTTGAAGAACTCGGGACGCATGATCTGCAGACCCGGCTCGAACAACTCGGCACGGATCATCAGCGCCATCACGCCCCCGGAAAGGAACATGGTGAACGAGAAGATCAGGTACAGCGTACCGATGTCCTTGTGATTGGTTGCGAACAGCCAACGACGCCAGCCGTGCGGCGTTTCGTGGGCATGGTCGCCGTGCACGTGCTCGTGGCCCGCGACTACATCGTGTCCAATGCTAGACATTACAATCTCCTAATGCGAATACTGCGGTGCTGACCATGAACACGTCAGGCAGCCGGACTGATCTGAACACGCCGGGCTTCTTTCGCGTCGGTGCCGCCCGTGATCGTTTCCGGCTTCTTCAAAATAATGTGGTCTTCGGCGATGCCGGCTGCTTTCAACGCGTCGCGCACGGCTTCGGCGCGGCTCTTCGCGAGCTTCGCGTTGATGTCGGCCGAACCGGTGGCGTCGGTGAAACCCGACAGCGTGAATTTCGCGTCCGGATGCGCCTTCGCATAGGCCGAGGCTGCGTCGACGGCTGCTTTCGCGTCGGCCGGCAGCGTGCTCTTGCCGGTCTCGAAGTAGACGTTTGCCGGCAATGCCGCGGCGTTGTCCGCTCCGGCCGAAGCCGTGTCGGCGCCCGAGGCTGGCGCTGCACCCGAAGCTGCCGCTGCACCCGAAGCCGCGGTCGCGCCGCTAGCCGCTGCGCCCGCGTCGGCCAGATGGTTGCCGCCTTCCGGCAGTTTGCCGTTACGGGCGTCCACAACCTGCTTCGGCTGGAGAAGATCGCCGGTGTGGTTGCCCCAAGAATTACGTTCGTACGTGATGACCGAGGCGATTTCGACGTCGTTCAACGTCGGCGCCCACGACGGCATCGCGTTCTTGCCCTTCAGCACCAGGCTCACGTGCTCGGCGAGCGGGCCGTTGGCGATCTTGCTGCCGTCGATCGCCGGGAATGCGCCTGCGCCCTTGCCGGTCGGCTGGTGGCAGACCGCGCAGTTGGTTGCATACACCTTGCCGCCGCGCTCCATCAATTCTGCGAGCGTATAGGTCTTGTTCGGATCGTCCTGGCCGGCGGCCATTTTCTTCTTCTGCGTATCGACCCACTTCGCGTAGTCGTCAGCCGACAGCACCTCGACCACCACCGGCATGAATGCGTGTTCCTTGCCGCACAGTTCGGTACAGAAGCCGCGGAACGTGCCGACCTTGTCGGCCTTGAACCACGTGTCGCGCACGAAGCCCGGAATCGCATCCTGCTTCACGCCGAAAGCCGGCACGTACCAGGAGTGGACCACGTCGTTCGCGGTGGTGATGATGCGGATTTTCTTGTCGACCGGGACGACGAGCGGATTGTCGACTTCCTGCAGGTAGGTGGTGGAAATCGGCTGGCGGCCGTCGGTTTCCGCACGCGGCGTGGCCAGCGTGGACAGGAAGTTGATGCCTTCGCCCGGGCCCTTCACGTAGTCGTAGCCCCATTTCCACTGGTAGCCGGTGACCTTGATGGTGACGTCGGCGTTGGTGGTGTCCTTCATCGCGACGACGGTCTTGGTGGCGGGGAGCGCCATCAGCACGACGATGACGAACGGCACGATCGTCCAGATGATTTCGACGGTGGTGCTTTCGTGGAAGTTAGCAGCCTTGTGACCTTTCGATTTGCGGTGGGCAAAGATCGAATAGAACATCACAGCGAACACGCCGATGAAGATCACCGTGCAGAGAACCAGCATGAACATGTGGAGGCTGAAGAGCTCCTCAGCGATTTTTGTCGCAGGCGGCTGGAGATTGATCTCGTTGACGGCAGGGCCGCCCGGAACATCGCCCACTGCCAGGGCGGCACCGGCGAAAAGCAGTCCGCTCATCGCCAGCACACCCATGAGGGCTCGCTTGATTGTTTTCATAGCTTCCTTACCCAAAATTTCCATTCAAACCCTCGACCCCGCTGGCAGGCTGCCCCGCGCTCCCCGTGAACGCCGCGCGCCTCGACGCGTCTAACAACGCGCGAGCCACATACGCAATTCGCCTGCGAACTGCGCGCGCCGATACTGCGCGAGATGTTGCCCGATCATGATCGTCTGGCCGCGCGAGACCAGTTTGATCTGGTCACGCGGCGTTGCGCCCGCCTCGATCCGCACCCAGCGCGGATTGAATTCGAACTGCGTGAGCTGCTCCGCGCTGACCTGCTCGATAACGAGCCGGTTCTGAAACAACCGGATGCGCTCGTAATCGACAGCATGGCGCGCATATATGGCAAACGCGATGCCCACCGCCAGCAATTCAATACCGGTGAACGGCAACACCAGCCAGGCGCCGACCAGAACCAGCATGAAAGCAATTGCCAGCGAGAACAATGCAAGCGACACGTAGAAACATACGAACTGTCGCGGCGATATCGAACAGTTCCGTTTCATCGTCCAGTCTTTGAGTACCGGTTCTGAATTCGCCAACAGATCTGATGCATCCATCGCTGCCTCCCGCGAATCGCCGCCCGCGGCCACGCTTGCGACCACTGCTGCCGGCCGCTCAATTACCGCCGCGTCACCCTCATCCTGCAGCCCTGCGCCTCGGGCCTGTCGCCCCAAATGTGGGAACTCCGGGCGACAAACTGACGCATTATAGGCGCGATCCATAGCATCCACAAGCAAGCCTCTATTGGCTCACAAGCCAGGCGCGACAAGCCTCCGCGCCGTTTTGACGTACCATCCGGGCGTCTTTCGAAGCGGTAATTTCAGACATAACAGATGTCCTCTTTACCGCTTCAACGATTCTTCGGCAAGCCTCTTCCGATATCCTCGATCCGCACGATCCCATGCCCCTCTGCTGTGGTACGCGGCACGGCTTTCCATGCGTGCCCGTAGATCACTTCGAAGGTCAGCGCGATCGTGCCGTCGGCACGCCGCCGGGCTTCGAGCGCCGCCAGCAAAGCCCTGTGCAGCCGGCGCGCAGACGAATTCGACGGCGCTTCGCGCTCGAACGGATACGCGCCCCAACGGCGCACGTCCGCGAGCAGCGACTCGGGCGTCTTATAAGTAATAGTCAGCGTTTCCTGGTCCATCACGGGGATTTCGAAACCGCTCTCGACCAGCATGTCGCCGAGATCGTGCATGTCGACGAAGTCGATCACATGCGCGCGCGAGCTCACGCCGTGCGCGGCCTCGACCTCGGCGTACGCACCGCGCAATTCTTTCAGCGTGTCGGGGCCGAGCGTGCTGAACATCAGCAGGCCGTTCACTTTCAGCACGCGCTGCCACTCGGGAAACACGAGATCCGGCCGCGAATGCCAGTGCAGCGCGAGATTGGACCAGATGAATTCGAAGGCGCCGGCAGCGAACGGCAGCACGGAGAAGTCGGCCTGCGCAAATCGCGGACCGCGCGCGCCGAGCGCCTTGCCAAGCGTTGCCGGCAGAAAGCGGCGCCAGCTCGTGTCGCCGGAATCGTGTCGCAGCGCGCGGCTGAGCATGACGTGCGACAGATCGGCGCCGAACACGGGCGCCTCGGGAAAGCGTTCGCGCAACGCGGGAATGTCTTCGCCCGCGCCACAGCCCGCGTCGAGCACGCTCGCCGGCGTGACCTTGATGTAGTCGAGACGCTCGCGCATGCGTTGTGCGATTTCGCGCGGCAGGAAGGCGACGTCGTCGAAGGTCGCTGCACGGCGGTCGAAAATCCGCCTGAGGCGCCGGGAATCATAGGCCGGACGGCCAGATTGAGCGGGAGTTGGGGACATGGGTGTCATACTGGCGAAGAGCCCGAAGTATACTCGCTCGCTTCCTTCCCTTCAGCGTGAAAGCCTTCGCGGGCAGTCCAATCGTGCCATTTCGCATTTTTTCTTCGTCTCCCGGCGGCCCGACCGCACGTTTCGCGCGTTTTGCGCGCGGCTTGCATTCGGCATGGCCGCACGTGGTGCATGCCGCGCTGCCGAACCTGTGCGCACTGTGCGGCAATTTGTCACATAGGACGTTTTGCGCCGGTTGTGACGAAGCGTATTGGAATGAAAGCAGATTGCGTTGCACGGTGTGCGCCGTTCCGTTGCCCGGAACGCGGCACGCGGGTCGCGCGCACTATCGGTGTGCGGATTGCATCGGTGAGCCGCCGCCGTTCGATGCCACCTTTGCGCTCGCCGACTACCGCGCGCCGCTCGACACCCTCGCGCTCGGTCTGAAATTTCGCGCTCGGCTCATGCTGGCGCAAGAATTTGCGCAGCGCCTCGCGCACCTTGCGGAGGACTTGCTAACCGATCCGTCGGCATGGCCTGACGTGATCGCGCCCGTGCCGCTCGCGAACAAACGCCTGGCCAAACGCGGCTACAACCAGGCGTGGCAAATCGCCAAACCGCTGGCCCGCGCGCTGAAGGTTCGCAGCGATGCAACCCTGCTGCATCGGCTCGTCCATACCGCGCCGCAATCGCGGCTCGACCTCGACGCGCGCCGGCTCAACGTCGGCCGCGCATTCCACGTCGCGAAACCGGTGCGGGGTCTGCACGTCGGCATCGTCGACGATGTGATGACGACCGGCGCCACACTCGAAGCGCTGGCGCGCACACTGAAGGCAGCCGGTGTGCGGCGCGTCAGCAACTTCGTCGCTCTGCGCACGCCGAAAAACTAGTCTCCACCTGAAACCATCATGTTCAATGTCGTTCTCGTCGAACCGGAAATTCCGCCGAACACCGGCAACGTCATCCGCCTGTGCGCCAACACCGGCGCGCGGCTGCATCTGGTCGAGCCGCTCGGCTTTCCGCTCGACGACGCCAAACTGCGCCGCGCCGGTCTCGACTATCACGAGTACGCGCAAATGAACGTGCACGCCGATTGGGCCGCGCTCATCGCCAGGGAATCGCCCGATCCGGCGCGCATGTTCGCGTTCACCACGCGCGGCTCCGGCCGCTTTCACGAGCACACATTTCAATCCGGCGACTGGTTCGTCTTCGGCGCGGAAACGCGCGGCCTGCCCGACACCGTGCTCGATCAATTCGCCAACGAGCAGCGGGTGCGTCTGCCGATGCGGCCGGACAACCGCAGTTTGAATCTGTCGAACACGGTCGCGGTCGTGGTGTTCGAAGCGTGGCGTCAGACCGGCTTCGAAGGCGGCGTCTGACGGCGCTTCAATTCGGCTTCGCAGTGCGCGAGCAGCGCCGTCTTATTCGGCTTTCGAATCGCGCCGCAGCAGGGCGCTGACGGCGTCACGCGGGGCCACGCCGTCGAACAGCACGGCACAGACCGCCTGAGTGATCGGCATCTCGATCGCATGCGCGCGAGCGATCGCCAATACAGCTTGCGCACAACGCACACCTTCGGCCACGTGACCGAGGCCGCCGAGAATATCGTCGAGCGTGCGGCCCGCGGCAAGTTGCACGCCGACCGTGCGATTGCGCGACAGATCGCCCGTCGCGGTCAGAATCAGATCGCCCAGCCCGGTCAAACCGGTGAACGTTTCCGCCCGTCCGCCGAGCGTCACGCCGAGACGCGACATTTCAGCCAGGCCGCGCGTGATCAGCGCCGCGCGTGCATTCAGACCGAGGCCGAGGCCGTCGGCAATACCCGTCGCGATCGCCAGCACGTTCTTCACCGCACCGCCCACTTCCACGCCGACGACGTCGTCGCCGGTATAGATGCGCATGGCGCCGTGATGGAACGCGGCGACCGTGCGCTCGCGGCAAGCCGCCGATGCACTCGCGATCGTCAACGCGACCGGCAGGCCCTGCCCGACTTCGCGCGCGAAGCTCGGACCGGACAGCACGCCGTTGCTGCCGTGCCCCGGCAATTCGACGGCGACCACCTGATGCGGCAACAACTGCGAGTCGGCCTCGAAACCTTTGCACAACCACACCACATGCGCCGGCACTTTGCCCGCGTCGCGCATCGCCCGGAACAGACCGCGCAGACCGGCCACGGGCGTCGCGACGACACACAAGGCGTCGTCGACCAGCGCGTGATCGAGCGCAGCGCTTAAGTCCGCTTCATAGCGCAGCGCCGACGGCAAGGCAACGCCCGCCAGATAGCGGGCGTTTTCATGCGAAGTGGAGAGATCGGCAACGAGCGCGGAGTCGCGCGCCCACAACACCGTGTCGTGCCGCACGGCCAGATGGCCGGCGAGGGCTGTGCCCCATGCGCCGGCGCCGAGAACGGCGACCTTCATAGCCGGCACCGCGCGCGACGCGTTAATGCGTGACGCCGTGTTGCGCCGCGCCATCCTGGCCGCCCATCTGCGCGAGACGCTGCTCGTACAGGGCCTGGAAGTTGATTTCGGCGAGGTGGATTGGCGGGAAACCGGCGCGGGTGATCGCGTCGGCGATGTTCGAGCGCAGGTACGGGAACAGGATCGTCGGGCAAGCAATGCCGACCAGCGGATCGATCTGTTCAGCCGGGATGTTGCGGATGTCGAAAATGCCGGCTTGCTTGGCTTCGATCAGGAACGCAACCTTGTCCGACACCTTGGCCGTCACGGTGCCCGTGACGATGATTTCGAACACGGTGTCGGCTAGGCGCTCAGCCTTCACGTCGACTTCGACTTCGACCGACGGCATTTCCTGCTCGAGGAAAATGCCCGGCGAATTCGGCTGCTCGAGCGACATGTCCTTCAGATAGATGCGCTGGATATTGAAGAACGGCTGGTTATTCTCGTCGGACATGATTGGATGATTCCCTGATTTATATACATGGCGGCGGCCCATTCGTTCACGGACCGCCAGATCGTTGCAGCGCATCGCCGCCCTTGCAGGGACGCCGACGCGCCGGCTTGTTTCGCGCCACCCGACTCTTGCGCGCCGGGTGGCGCGCGAGTTCAGGCGGCTTCAGGCAGCGGCTTCGAGCAGCGGCATCAAACCGCCCGCGCGATCGAGCGCGGACAGATCATCGTACCCGCCGACATGGGTCTCGCCAATGAACACCTGCGGGACCGTGCGACGGCCGGTGCGGCTCATCATTTCGTCGCGACGGGCCGGATCCTTGTCGATCAGCACCTTTTCGACGTGCTCGACGCCGCGCGACTTTAAAAGACGTTCGGCCATCTGGCAATACGGGCACACCTGGGTGCTGTACATGATCACTTTGCTCACTTCGCTGCTCCTTGTTTCACCACCGGCATGCCGGCCTTCTGCCAGGCGTCGACACCGCCTTCGAGAACGTGGACTTCGGCGAACCCTGCGTCCTGAACGATACGCGCCGCCTTGTTCGACTGCTGGCCGGTCTGGCAAACCAGCAGCACCGGGTTGCTCTTATTCTTCACCAGTTGCGCGACTTTCGCCTGCAACTCCGCAAATTCAAGATGCCGTGCCGCGGGCAGATGGCCCTTGGCAAAATCGGCCGACGGACGCAGATCGATGACCGCCGCATTGCGACGGTTGATCAGTTGGGTCGCTTCAGCGGCCGACAGGCCGCCGCGGCCACGCCGGCTGATCGTCGGCCACAGCAGCAACCCACCGGAGATGAGGACGATCGCGATCAGTACAAGGTTTGTGTAATCAGTGAAAAACTTCACGGAAAATCCGCCGAAAAAGAGAGAAATCGAAAAGGGCAATTCGCCCATTATAAAATAACCGTCTGACGCGATGGCGGCGCTCCTCAAGACGGGCCTCGCAGCGCTTTACCGCTTCCTTACTACCGACCGGCAACCTCATGTACAAACTCGTTCTCATCCGCCACGGCGAATCGACGTGGAACAAGGAAAACCGCTTCACGGGCTGGGTCGACGTCGACCTGACCGAGCAGGGCAACCGCGAAGCGCAGCAATCCGGCGTGCTGCTGAAAGAATCCGGCTACACGTTCGATATCGCCTATACGTCGGTGCTCAAGCGCGCGATCCGCACCTTGTGGCACGTGCAGGACCAGATGGATCTGATGTATCTGCCGGTGGTGCATTCATGGCGCCTGAACGAACGCCACTACGGCGCGCTGTCGGGACTGAACAAGGCGGAAACCGCCGCCAAATTTGGCGACGAGCAGGTGCTGGTCTGGCGCCGCAGCTACGACACGCCGCCGCCCGCGCTGGATCCGTCGGACGAACGCGCGCCCTATGACGATCCGCGCTACGCGAAAGTGCCACGCGAGCAATTGCCGCTCACGGAGTGCCTGAAAGACACCGTGGCGCGCGTTCTGCCTTTGTGGAACGAGTCGATCGCGCCCGCCATCAAGTCGGGCCGCAAGGTGGTGATCGCCGCGCACGGCAACTCCATCCGCGCGCTGGTGAAGTACCTCGACAACATTTCGGACGACGACATCGTCGGCCTGAACATTCCGAACGGCGTGCCGCTCGTTTATGAACTCGATGAAAACCTGAAGCCGATCAAGCACTACTATCTGGGCGACCAGGAAGCAATCGCGAAGGCGCAAGCCGCTGTCGCAAACCAAGGCAAGGCGGGCTGATTCCGTCGCGCTGCCGCAGCCCCGCGCTGAATAATGCGGCAAAGCGCGGCAAACGGGCGGCGCCTGCCGGCAACACATGCCGGTAAGCGCGGCCCGCATCATCTCAAGCGCGCTTGCAGCCGCGATCCGCCTGTTACGGCACATTACTTCAGCATCGCAGCCCCAAACGCCCGAACCAGGCCCGGCCGGCGCTGTCGAATCACGATTGCCTGCGTCGCGCCCTGACTGGGCTGGTGTGCAGTTATACTTGTCCGTCCCTATCTCTATCGACGCTGCCACGCGCTTCCGACCGCAACAGACTCTATGCGAAAGAACCTGAAAAATATCGGCCTGATCGCCGCGGGCCTTGCTACCGGCGCATTTGCCACGCTGCAACTTTCCGCCTCGGCCCAGCAACCCGCCAGCACCAGCACGGCCACCCCGCTGCCGCTGGACCAGCTCCGGCTCTTCGCCGAGGTCTTCGGACAAATCAAGCATGAGTACGTCGAGCCGGTCGACGACAAGAAGCTGCTCACCGCCGCGATCAAGGGCATGGTGTCGAGCCTCGACCCGCATTCGTCGTACCTCGACAAGACCGATTACGAAGAACTGCAGGAGCAGACCAAGGGTCGCTTCGCGGGTCTGGGGATCGAAATTTCGTCTGAAGACGGCCTGATCAAGGTGATCTCGCCGATCGAGGACACCCCGGCGTTCCGCGCCGGCATCCGGCCGGGCGACCTGATCACCCGCATCAACGACAAACCCGTGCGCGGCATGACGCTCGACCAGGCGGTCAAGCAGATGCGCGGCGAACCGGGCACCAAGGTCACGCTGACCATCTTCCGCAAGACCGATGACCGCACGTTCCCGCTGACGGTGACGCGCGCGATCATCAAGGTCCAGTCGGTCAAGATGAAGATTCTCGCGCCGGGCTACGCATACGTGCGCATTACCAGCTTCCAGGAGCGCACCACGCCTGATCTGGCCGCGAAACTGCAAGACATCGCGCGCCAACAGCCGAGCCTGAAGGGCCTCGTGCTCGACCTGCGCAATAACGGCGGCGGCCTGTTGCAAAGCGCGGTCGGCGTCGCGGGCGCGTTCCTGCCGCCGAATTCGGTGGTGGTGTCGACCAACGGCCAGATCCCGGATTCCAAACAGATCTATCGCGATACGTACGACAACTACCGTCTGCAGTCTTTCGACGGCGATCCGCTGAAGGACGAAGCGCCGATCTTCAAGACGGTGCCGATGATCGTGCTGACCAACGCCTACTCGGCGTCGGCCTCGGAAATCGTCGCGGGCGCGCTGCAGGATCAGCGTCGTGCGCTGATTGTCGGCAAGACCACGTTCGGCAAGGGTTCGGTGCAAACCGTCCGGCCAATGACGGCCGAGACCGCGCTGCGCCTGACCACGGCGTACTACTACACGCCGAGCGGCCGTTCGATCCAGAACAAGGGCATCCGTCCTGACATCGCAGTGGATCAATACGCGGAAGGCGATCCGGACGACGCACTCGTGACCCGCGAAGTCGACTACTCGAATCACCTTGCGAACACGCAGGACCCGAACGAGAAGAAAGAAGCGGAACAGCGCGAACAGGAGCGCATGGACCAGCTGCGCCAGCTTGAAGAGCAGAACGACAAAAAGACGCCGGAACAGCGCCAGAAGGATCGTGAGCGCAAGCCGGTCGAATTCGGCTCGACCGACGACTTCATGCTGCAACAGGCGTTGAGCAAGCTGGAAGGCAAGCCCGTGCAGGAATCGAAGTCGCTGACCGAGCGGCGTCTGGCGCAGAACAAGCCGGCTACGTCGGCCTCCGCGCCGGTCGCGGTGAAACCGACGCAACCGGTGCCGGGCGCATCGGTGCCGGCTGGGGCCGCGGCGCCTGCCCCGGCCAAGTAGGCATCAAAACCGCGTGTCTTCGCAGCGCTGAATGTTGCGAAGACACGGTCCCCGCGCGATTAAAATAACCACAACGAAAACGCGCGTTGCAGGCCATCGGTCCTGCCTCCCGTCGCGCGATCCACCTCACGCGCCCCGCCATGAACGACGATCAACTGCTCCGCTATTCCCGCCATATCCTCGTCGACGAAATCGGCATCGAGGCGCAGCAGCGCTTTCTCGACGCGCACGCGATCGTTGTCGGTGCGGGCGGGCTAGGTTCGCCGGCTGCGATGTACCTGGCGGCCGCAGGTGTCGGCCGCTTGACGCTGGTCGACGCCGATACGGTCGATCTGACCAATCTGCAGCGGCAGATTCTGCACGTGACGGCCTCGGTCGGGCGCAAGAAGGTCGAGTCCGGGCGCGATGCGATCGCGCAGATCAACCCTGACGTGGTGGTGAACGCGGTGGCCGAACGTGTCGACGATGCGTGGCTCGACCGCGAAGTGCCGCACGCCGCCGTCGTGCTCGATTGCACCGATAACTTCGCGACGCGCCACGCAATCAACCGCGCCTGCGTGAAGCACGGCGTGCCGCTGGTGTCGGGCGCGGCATTGCGCTTCGACGGCCAGATCAGCACCTTCGATTTCCGCGACGAAACGTCGCCCTGCTACGCGTGCGTGTTCCCGGAAGACCAGCCGTTCGAGGAAGTCGCGTGCTCGACGATGGGCGTGTTCGCACCGACGGTCGGCATCATCGGATCGATGCAGGCCGCCGAGGCGCTACGGGTGATCGGCGGAATCGGCACGCCGCTGGTGGGCCGGCTGATGATGCTCGATTCGCTGCGGATGGAATGGAACACGATGCGCATTGCGCGCCAGCCGGATTGCCCGGTGTGCGGGGAAAAGCACCTGAACTGAATGAAATTGAAGAAAGCGCCGCGACCGCGCGGCGCTTTCTTTGCAACACCGCTTAGGCCAGCGCCACGCGCTTGAGCGCCGCCTGCACTTCCTCCGGTTCGAACGACGCCAGCACGTCGGCCACCGGCTTCTCCAGCGTCTTCAGATGCGAGCGCAGGACTTCCTGCTTGACCTCCAGCAACTGACTCGGATGCATCGAAAACTCGGTAAGGCCCATGCCGAGCAGGAGACGCGTCAAGGCCGGATCGCCCGCCATTTCGCCGCACACCGAGACCGGCACGCCCGCCCGCTTCGCCTCGCGCAGCGTGAACGCGATCAGATACAGCACCGCCGGATGCAGCGGGTCGTACAGATGCGCGACGGCGTTATCCGCCCGATCGATCGCCAGCGTGTACTGGATCAGATCGTTGGTACCGATCGACAGGAAATCGAGCCGCTTCAAAAAGAGCGGCAGCGCGATCGCGGCAGCCGGGATCTCGATCATCGCGCCGACCTGCACGTTCGGATCGTAGGCGATTCCGGCGTCATCCAGCTGGCGCTTGGCTTCGCGAATCAGATCGAGCGTCTGATCGATCTCCTGCGCGTGCGCAAGCATCGGAATCAGAAGCTTCACCTTGCCGAAAGCCGACGCGCGCAGAATCGCCCGCAACTGCGTCAGAAACATCTGCGGCTCCGAAAGGCTCCAGCGGATCGCCCGCAGGCCCAAGGCAGGGTTCGCAGCGGTTTCATAGCCATCACCGCCACCCATCGAATCGAGCGGCTTGTCGGCGCCGACGTCGATCGTGCGGATCGTCACCGGCAAGCCGTTCATTAGCTCGACCGCGCGCCGGTAGGCACCGAATTGCTCCTCTTCTTCCGGCATCCGGTCCTTGTGATTCATGAACAGGAACTCGGTACGAAACAGGCCGACGCCGGTCGCACCGGCATCGATCGCCGCGCGCGCATCGTCCGGCAACTCGATGTTCGCGCACAGCTCGATGGGTGTGCCGCACAGCGTTTGCGTCGGCGAAAATTTCAGGCGCTGCAGCTTGCGCTGCTCGAGTTCTTTTTCGCTTTGACGGTATGAATACTCTTCAAGCACGATCGGCGCCGGATCGACGATCACGATGCCATGATCGCCGTCGACAATGATCAGGTCGTCCTGTCGGATCAGCGCACTTGCGTGCTGCACGCCGACCGCAGCCGGAATGCCCAGACTGCGCGCGACGATCGCCGTATGCGAAGTGCGGCCACCAAGATCCGTGACGAAACCCTGAAACGTTTGCGTTTTGAATTGCATCATGTCGGCCGGCGCGATGTCGTGTGCGACCACGATCATCTCGTCGCAAGCGCCGTGCACGCCGTCCACCAGAGCAACCGAGGCGCCGGCGAGCGCCTTCAACACGCGCTCCACCACCTGCTGGATGTCGGCTTTGCGCTCCCGCAGGTATTCGTCTTCGATATCGTCGAAATGCCGCGACAGCCGCTCGAGTTGTTCAGTCAGCGCCCACTCGACGTTGTAGCGGCGCGTACGGATCAGGTCGATGGTCTCCTGCACGAGCATCGCATCGTTCAGGATCATTGAATGAACGTTGATGAACGCACCCATTTCGCTGGGCGCGTCCGCCGCGAGATCGGCGCGCAGCGCGTCGAGCTCGTGATGCACGAGTTGCTGGGCCGAGCGGAAGCGCTCGACCTCCCCTTCGATCTGGGCGGGTTCGATCAGATAGTGGTCTACGTCAAGTGCAGCCGGGGCGATCAGATAAGCCCGCCCGATGGCGATACCGCGTGACACGGGAATTCCATGCAGCGTGAATGACACGCGCACCTCCTCTAGTTGTGTAATGCCGCGGCAAACCGCTGCAGTGCTCTCAGACTCCGTCGACCATTATAAATTCCGCGCTCTTTGTAGGTACGACAGCACTGTGTGCAGCGCAGCACGAATTACCGTAAGCGACGACGCCAGATCATCCACCGATCGTCGATTGTCACGCGCTAAAAAAAACGCCGCGGACAGCCGCGGCGTTTTGCTCCTAAGTAACGTGAACGCGCGAACTCACTGACCCTCGCCGAATTTATCAGCAATCAGTTTCAACAATGCGTCCATCGCTTCTTTTTCGTCGGCGCCTTCCGTTTCGATCACCACGGTGCTGCCGATACCCGCGGCCAGCATCATCACGCCCATGATGCTCTTGGCATTGATGCGGCGGCCATTGCGGCTCATCCAGATTTCCGCCTGGTAGTTGCCTGCGAGTTGCGTCAACTTGGCCGACGCGCGCGCGTGCAGCCCCAGCTTGTTCACGATAGTCGTTTCCTGTTGCAGCATGTGGTGGTCCGAAAGCGCGGGTAAATGTTGTTGTGAAAGGTGAAACTGCAAACCAGCTAAATCGTTTGAAGCCGCTTACTCCGCTTACAGGCCAGTCGAGTCGGCCTTCTGTGCCGGGCAAGCTTCGGACGGCACGGCGGGCAAACAGTCGCAAGGACCGTCCGCCGACGCGACCGGCGCCACCAAAGGCGTGGCGGGCCCGATTGCTTGCACGCCCTTGGTGGCGCCGGCGAGCGCTTTGTCGACCAGCGTGTCGAGCGGCGTGGCGCGGTAACAAACCGCGCGCACCAGCATCGGCAGATTGACGCCGCACAGCACGCGTACATTCGGCTCCGAAGCGAGACGTGCGGCGATATTCGCCGGCGTCGCACCGAACATGTCGGTGAGCACGAGCGCGCCGTTTTCTTCCCTGAGCCGCTCGATTTCGGAGTGCGCGAACGCGACCATCTGTGCGGGATCGCAATCCGGCGATACGTCGATCACACCGATGCGAGCCGGCAAGCCACCGTAGATGTGCGAAATGCAATCGCGCAACGCGGTGGCAAGCGGAGCGTGCGCAATGATCAGAATGCCTGCCATATCAGCCTTGCAGCAAAAAAAAACGGCCCCGAACCGTGAACCGGAACACACCGCCCGGTTCGCAAGCGCCCTCGACCGGCCGTGGGTCGTGAGGGCCTGAACGCACCATTCAACGAGCGGCCCGCAGCGCCTGAAGCACTGTGGGCAACTGCTCGCCCACTGTCCACGATCCATGCCCATGGCGCCCTGGCGACACCGCGCAATCGGCCTGGACAGACTTGGATCGGAAGAGCGGGATTGTAGCAGGCCCATTTTCGCGCTAAAGCCGTCGTCGCGCTTGATGCGGATTTACTACACAATTTGGGGACGCCGGCAGCCATTCAAGAGCCGCGCTGTCACTCTGCCGCACGCTCCAATGCATCGATGAACATCGCCGCAACGTCGAATCCAGTCTGATCCATGATTTCACGGAAGCAGGTCGGGCTGGTGACGTTGACTTCGGTGAGCCAGTCGCCAATCGCATCCAGGCCGACCAGCAGCAAGCCGCGTGCGGCGAGCACCGGTGCGAGGGTGGCGGCGATCTCGCGGTCGTGCTCGGTAAGCGGCCGCGCCACACCCAGACCGCCCGCGGCCAGATTGCCGCGCACTTCATTGCCCTGAGGAATCCGCGCGAGCGAAAACGGCACCGGCTCGCCACCGATCAGCAGAATGCGCTTGTCACCGTCCTTGATGTCCGGGATGAATTTTTGCGCCATCACCGAGCGAGCGCCATCATGGCTCAGCATCTCGATGATCGAGCCGAGATTCATCCCGTCGGCCTTCACGCGAAACACGCCCATGCCGCCCATGCCGTCGAGCGGCTTGAGGATCACGTCGCCGTGTTCTTCATGAAACGCGCGCAAACGGGTGGCGTCGCGCGTGACCAGCGTGGGCGCGACGAACCGTGCGAATTCGCCGATCGCGAGCTTTTCCGAATGATCGCGAATCGCCTGCGGCTTGTTGAAGATGCGCGCGCCGCCACGTTCGGCCAGTTCCAGAAGCCACGTCGACGTCACGTATTCCATGTCGAACGGCGGGTCCTTGCGCATCACCACCGCGTTGAAGCGCTTAAGCGTTCGCGGCGCCGCCGTTTCGGCTGCGTACCAGGTGTCGCGATGCAGGTCCGCCCCGTCGCCGACAATCGCAAAGCGCTGCACGTTCGCCTCGACGTCGCCGCCCGTCCACGCCAGGTGCTTCGGCTCGCAGGTGTACAACGTGTGACCGCGGCGCGCGGCTTCAGCCATCATCGCGTAGGTCGAGTCTTTGTAGATCTTGAACTGCGTGAGCGGATCGGCGATGAAAAGAATGTCCATGGGAATTCCGGTGCTCCCTTACGGGCTTGGCATTGATCGTTTATAAAGACGCGGCGGCATCCGCGCCGGGGTCCGAACGGCCGCCGCCGCTCAGACCTGAATTGCTTCCGGATCGGTCTTTTCCAGTTCGACCGATGCGGCCAGCAACCCCAGCCGCGCCACCACGCCGTACATATAGAAGCGGTTCGGCGGCGCCGCGCCAGGCTTGGCGTGCGCATCCGGCAGCGCCGTATGCTCGAAGCCGAGCGGCACGAAGTGCATGCCGGGCGCATTCAGATTCTGATCGCGCTCACGGCTGCCGTGCACGCGGTAGAAGCCGCCCACCACATAGCGGTCGATCATATACACGACCGGCTCGGCGACTTCTTCGCCGATGCGCTCGAACGTGTACACGCCTTCCTGCACGATGACGTCGTGCACTTCGAGGCCGTCTTTGGTGGCCGCCATCCTGGCGCGTTCGCGCTTGGTGAGCGCGGCCAGTTCCGACGCATCGTGCACGGTCATCACACCCGTGCCATAGGTGCCCGCATCCGACTTGATGACGACATACGGTTTTTCGGAGATGCCGTACTCGCGATACTTCCTGGCGATCTTCTTCAGTACGCCGTCGATCGCGTCTGCCAACGCTTCTTCACCGGTGCGCGCCTGGAAGTCGACACCTTCGACGTGCGCGAAGTACGGATTGATCATCCACGGGTCGATCTCGACCATCTTCGCGAATTTCTTCGCGACGTCGTCATAACAGGAGAAATGCGTCGATTTGCGGCGCACGGCCCAACCCGCGTGCAGCGGCGGCAACAGATACTGTTCGTGCAGATTTTCCAGCACGGGCGGAATCCCGCCCGACAGATCATTGTTCAGCAGAATCGAGCAAGGGTCGAAATTCTTCAGACCGAGGCGGCGCGGCGTGCGCTCGAGCGGTTCGAGGACGAGCTTCTGCCCGTCCGACAACGCGATCGTGACCGGCCCGACGATGCTTTCGTCGAGCGTGCCGAAACGCACGTTCAAACCCGCCTGCCGCATGATCGCGGCCAAGCGGGCGACATTCTCAAGGTAAAAGGCGTTGCGCGTATGGCGCTCGGGAATCACCAGCAGATTCTTCGCGTCCGGGCAGATCTTCTCGATCGATGCCATCGCGGCCTGCACGGCAAGCGGCAACACTTCCTGCGGCAGGTTGTTGAACGCGCCGGGAAACAGATTGGTATCGACCGGCGCGAGCTTGAAACCCGCGTTACGCAGATCGACAGAACAGTAGAACGGCGGCGTGTGCTCCTGCCATTCGAGCCGGAACCAGCGTTCGATGGCAGGTGTGGCGTCGAGGATCTTCCGCTCGAGGTCGAGCAGCGGGCCGTTTAACGCCGTAACTAGGTGCGGAACCATTGATCACTCGCAGACTGGAGAAAAAAGATTGTAGAGCAAATGCTTTGTCCATTTGGGGACGGTTTCTCCATTCGCAAGCGGATGCGAATGCATTCTCGCTATCGCCATAATAGGCGGGAAAATCTGCGGTTAACAAGATGCGCGGCAAGAAAAAAGCCCGCCATAAAGGCGGGCCAAAATCGCTGCGCTTGATTCTGTGATTCGTCAAGCCTTGGAGCTTGATTTTCCGTGGAGGGAATCCTTATTCGACGTGTTCGCCATGCAGGCTCACGTCCAGACCTTCGCGTTCCTGTTCTTCCGTGACGCGCAGGCCCATCACCATGTCGATGATCTTCAGCAGGATGAAGCTCACCACGCCGCTGTAGATCAGCGTCGTCAGCACGCCCTTGGCTTGCAGAATGACGCTGCCGTCCGCGCCGCCGATGTCCTTGACCGCGAACACGCCGGTCAGGAGCGCACCCACGATACCGCCGATGCAGTGCACGCCGAACGCGTCGAGCGAGTCGTCGTAGCCGAACTTGTGCTTGAGCCACGTTGCCGACCAGAAGCAGACCACGCCTGCGACGATACCGATCACCAGCGCACCCGCCGTACCGACGAAGCCCGATGCCGGCGTGATCGCCACGAGACCTGCAACCGCACCCGACACGATGCCGAGCACCGACGGCTTACCCTTGGCGGCCCATTCGGCGAACATCCATGCGAGTGCTGCTGCTGCGGTTGCCACTTGCGTTGCGAACATCGCGAAACCGGCACGGCCGTCAGCCGCCACTGCCGAACCCGCGTTGAAACCGAACCAGCCCACCCACAGCATGGCGCCACCGATCAGCGTGAGCGTCAGGTTGTGCGGCGCCATCGCTTCCTTGCCATAACCGACACGCTTGCCGAGCACCAGACAGCAGACCAGACCTGCGATACCGGCGTTGATGTGCACCACCGTGCCGCCCGCGAAGTCGAGGATGCCAGCGCTAGCCAGCCAGCCGGTCGGTTCCCAGACCATGTGCGCGATCGGCGAGTAGACGATGATCGACCACAGCGTCATGAACACCAGCATCGCCGAGAACTTCATCCGGTCGGCAAACGCACCGGTGATCAGCGCCGGGGTGATGATCGCGAACGTCATCTGATAGACGAAGTAGACCGTTTCCGGGATCGTCGGGGCCAGGTGGCTGACGGTCAGCGTCGTTGCCTTGTCGCCCTTGATGTAGTTCATGCCCGCCATGAAGACGCGCGAGAAACCACCGATGAACGAGCCGCCCGGCGTGAAGGCGAGGCTGTAGCCCACCACCGTCCAGACGATCGTCACGACGCAGGTGATCGCGAAGCTTTGCATCAGCGTCGCGAGCACGCTCTTCTTGCGGACCATGCCGCCGTAGAACAGCGCCAGACCCGGGATCGTCATGAACAGCACGAGCGCGGTGGAGGTCAGCATCCAGGCGGTGTCGCCCGAATTGATCTTCGACGAATCGACCGAGAACGGCGCGGTCGGGGCTGCCGGTGCGGCGGCAGCGGATGCGGCCGATGCATCAGGTGCGGCTGCGGCGCTGGCAGCCGGTGCAGCGGACGCTTCGGCGGCCGGTGCCGAAGCCGCGGCGGCAGCGGGTGCCGCCGAAGCGTCCGGCGCCGGCGCGCTCGCCGCCGTATCGGAAGCAGCGGCCGAGGCGGCTGCGGGGGCGGAAGCGTCGTCCGCAAGGGCGGCGCCGATACCGCCCGCGAGCAGCGAACCGGCCATCAGCAAGGACATCAATAATTTGCGCATCGTTCGTTTTCCTCTTATCGCTATCTGTGTCGCTATCTTTTGGTGTTACAGAGCGTCCGCGCCGGTCTCCCCGGTGCGAATCCGAATCACTTGTTCGATCGGCGTGACAAAAATCTTGCCGTCGCCGATCTTGCCGGTGCGTGCCGCGCGTTCGAGCGCTTCGATCGCCTGGTCGACGATGTCGTCCGAGACAGCTGCCTCGATCTTCACCTTCGGCAGGAAATCGACCACGTATTCGGCGCCCCGATACAGCTCCGTGTGGCCCTTCTGACGGCCGAAGCCTTTGACTTCCGTCACCGTGATGCCCGAGACGCCGATGGCCGACAAGGCTTCGCGCGCCTCATCGAGCTTGAACGGCTTGATGATTGCGGTAATGAGTTTCATGAAATCCCTCGCTAAGTTGCGTAACCTGTTTGCGTACCCGTAGCCCGTTCGCGTGGTCTCGTTCCGCTGCCGGAAAACGGCTTCCGGCAGTGCGCGCGGGGCAGTAACAGCAACTCGCATGCCAGTTGTGTCAGACTTCGCTCGCGGCGCGCTGCAAAAGGGTCGCAAGCGGGGCGCAAACGGCCCTGGCCGGATGGCCAACGTGGGCGCGGCACGCTGGCGCGGCACATCGATCGTTGCTAGAGTGTTCGCAGGCTTCGAACGGACGGCCGCGCACCAAAAGGGGCTCATGCGGCGGCGGCGGGCGGCCGGTCATGCACCAGAAACGATCATTCGCTGTAACAAAGCACAGACGTAACGAAACATGCACATTTTTTGTGCATCAAGGGGAACACCATGAAACAACCGAACGATGTCTTTAACGATTTCCAGGCCCGCATGAGCGAGCTGTTCAAGAACTCGCCGGCCAAAGATATCGAACGCAATGTCAAAGCCATGCTGTCGCAGGGTTTTTCGAAGCTCGACCTGGTCACGCGTGAGGAATTCGATACGCAGACCCAGGTGCTGGTGCGCACCCGCGCGCGCCTCGAGGAGCTGGAGCGCCGCGTCGCCGAACTCGAGCAGAAGCTGCCGGTGACGACGCAAACGCCGTAAGGCGAGGAACGAGCCGGTATATCGGCTGCATCTTTGCTGCACATCACCGGCAGGCGAGCCGTGACGTCATCAGCGTATTAGGGGACGGGTGCGCTTTGAGCGCGCTGTCCGACGGGAGAAAACATGTCGCTTGCCGTGGTGCGCAGTCGCGCGCCGGCCTCTGGCCGCGCGCCTGAAGTAACCGTCGAGGTTCACCTCGCGAACGGATTACCCTCTTTTTCGATCGTCGGCCTTCCCGATCTGGAAGTGCGCGAAAGCCGCGAGCGCGTGCGCGCGGCGCTGCAGAACTGCGGCTTCGATTTCCCTGTCCGACGCATCACAGTCAATCTCGCGCCCGCCGATTTGCCGAAGGAGTCCGGCCGCTTCGACCTGCCGATCGCGCTAGGCATTCTCGCGGCAAGCGGGCAGATTCCGGCGGAATCGTTGTTGCACCGTGAATTTGCCGGCGAACTGTCGCTGACCGGCGCGCTGCGACCCATGCGCGGCGCTTTCGCAATGGCCTGCGGGACGGCGCGCAGTGCCGCTTCTAACGGCGCCTCCGCGTCTATTACTGCAGGCGAGCAATCGACGGCTGGAATGCCGGCCCGGCGCGCCGCGCAGCTTTATCTTCCAGCCGCCAGCGCCGCGGAAGCCGCCCTCGTACCCGGCGTCGACGTCTACGGCGCCGCCGATCTGCCGTCGCTGTGCGCCCATCTTGCCGAAGCACCCGACGCCCGGCTCTATCCAGTCGCCGCGCCCGATCTTACCGGGAGCCCGCCCGCCGAGGCGCCAGACATGGCCGATGTGATCGGCCAGCGCGGCGCGCGTCGCGCACTCGAGGTCGCCGCTGCCGGGGGTCATCACGTCCTGATGGTGGGACCGCCCGGCGCGGGCAAATCGATGCTCGCCGCACGCCTGCCAAGCCTGCTCCCGCCGATGACCGACGATGAGGCGCTCAGTTCCGCCGCCTTGCTCTCCGCCAGCCGGTCCGGCTTTACGCCTTCCCAGTGGCGGCAACGGCCGTTTCGCGCGCCGCATCACTCATCGAGCGCGGCGGCGCTGGTCGGCGGACGCAATCCACCGCAACCCGGCGAAATCACGCTGGCACATCTGGGCGTGCTGTTCCTCGACGAACTTCCGGGTTTGCTTTTTACAGCATGTTGTCAAAGTCCTCTACAGCATTGATTTCAGGGGAAATAGCCGGGGTTGTTGAGCGAGCTTGTGCTCTGACAATTGTCAAAACGCTGCCAAGAATGCAAACGGCTCGAGCACTGAATCCAGATAGTCGCTGAACCGGCAATCACGCCGGCGAAACGCTGCGAATTACTGGTCGTCGGCAAACACAGTCGCGTCCTGCCGAGCGGCTTCGACGGAGGCTTGGTAGATTCGGAGCGAGACCACCTCGGGCGTACCTTCACCCATCCTCAGTTTGTGCTGCTCAGCGCACACCTTGAGCGACTCACCGAGCATGTCGACCCGCACACTCTGCTTGGTTTTTTGAAGGTCGGCCAGTTTGGCCTCTGCCGCATCCAGATAATGCAAGATAGTATCCATGCTGGTTTGGCCGGTCTCCTTCATGACCTCCTTCAACATTACCGCTTTATTTATCATCATTCGACGAAAGTCATCTTTATTCATCGCATTATGCTTCTCCATCAAAGCGGTAAGTCGCTCGACTATGAAATTCCCTCGAAGCATATGAACGCATGCCTGTTCTGAGATACCGGCTGCGTTCCGAAGGTCGCGCATCAGTTGCGTAACCGTATTAGGTTCCAACTGTCGTCCAGAGGTCGCGCTAACGAGCAAAAATCCATCATCCATATGTGAGCCGCAGGTTTCTTTGACGACTACAGAACGAAATATTTTGACGAAACTTAAAATCTCATTGATTTCAACATGATTGATTTCCACGGTCCGGCTAGCTGGCCTGCCTTGTTTCAGTGTAACGAGGCTCAACAGTGGCTGCGCCATCTGCCAGGCGTCCTTAAAGTCTTTTACTCGCAGCATTAGCAACTCTGTTCGCCGGCAACCGAGGATGCGAGAGAGGCGAAGAATTACATGGAGGCGACGCTTCCTGTAAATAGGAAAGCTCGCGTTACCGACCACATCGCTGACCGCGGCAGTCAGTCTCTTAATGTTTTTGTCGCTAATTGCGCCTCTGCTTCGAACAATTCCGGGTGCAGGCAGCGCTTCATGCTCCCAGCAGACAAACGACCTTGCACGCCCGTCTGGACCCATTGCTGTTCGAACGACTTTTTCCGCTTTAATTATTCCATTCACGGATACGAATTTCGGACGGTTATGCAGCTTGCCAACATGGAACAGGAACTCCAATGCGTCGCGGCAGATATTTCGTGGCACCGACCCATCTCGAAGCAAGCCACTGTTGAGATTTCCAGGAACCTTCGACTCGTTCCGCACGCTGTTTGCGAACATCGTGAACTTCGCGTCACTCATGTCGATGAAGTCTGTCTTCGTCTGATAGCAGAATCGTACTAGATGAGACACGTTATAAGCCTTTAACCTGACGGTGCCGCCTCGGACAATCGTCGCATTGCCAGACGCAATCTGCTCCTGCAGGTATGAAGTCGCCTCGAAACACAGTCTACCGTCAGGCCAGTTTAGATACGAGCCGTTCTCTAACTCATCAAAGGAAGGTTTGCCGGTAATATCCAAATTAGAAAAATATCGAAAGTGTCGCGGTAGCTTCGCGACGAGCTCTCGGTCCTCCCTATGCTTACTACCCTTCCGACGTCTCATTGCGAAACACCTTTGGTTGATTTAGCAGGTTAAACATCGCTAACACCTCCGCACGTTCGGTCTGAACCTGTTTGCTAAGGGCATCGTGAGGATACTGTTCTACGAGACTGTCCAATAATTTCAATAGCCCGCGGATGCCCTTCACCAACTGCCAGTTGTCGCTTTCGAGTTGGCGATAATCGTCCTTAACTTCCTTCAGCTTCAACTCCAACTCCGCTTTTGAACCACGGCCGGGCCGATTCTCTCCAATACAAGTCAAGCTTTGTTTTTGAAACTTCCAGGCGACCCTCCTTCGAAGCGAATCTAAACGCTCCCAGCCAACCCCAATCTCATCATTGGCTCGCTTTTTCAGTGTATTCAAGCTACAGGAGGCTATCTGCAATCCGTCGTCCGCGAATTGAGCAAGCTCCCCTTGAGAGTTCACTGCCGCCTGCAGTCCGGGCCAATTTTTGAACTCTGGGAACTTCCGCTCAGCCAAGTCCAGTAATTTGTGCAACCTGCCCGTTGAGGTTTGCTCGCGCGCAATCAACGTTACGTAGTTACTCGGCTTGCTCAACCTGACCTCCGGGTACAACGTGTAGGGCAAGTTGCTTTCCTCCCGGAAACTTCAAAACCTCGTCGATGACTCGGCCTTCACTTTCATGTCGGGTTGAATACAAAAACATCTCGACGGCGTCGGAGTCGTCAACCACTACTGATGAAGACCCGAATTTTGATTCAATGACCTCACGGAGTCTCTCGAATGGGCTTTTCTCCGTGGTCTTCAAAGCTTCCACCGCGACATGGACCTGCGCTCGCTCCCGCTCTTCAACGGAAAAGTCGAAGTCGATGTAGGCGTCAACCTGTTTATAAGTAACGTGCCCCAGATACCAACTTAGTGCGTCGAGCGTCCCCGAGCGTCGCATAAAGTAGGTCGTGACAAAAAACCTTCTCAACTGATGCTGCCGCAGATATTTGCGTTGCCCCCACTCGTTGAGTGGCATCTCAATGTAATCGCAAAATCTATCCAGCAGCCGGTTCATGCTGGAATGCGACAATGTGCACTCGCCATCGTCGCTGAACGTTGCAAAGATGCCTTTGATTTTCGGCATCCCATCGATTGCCGACAGTTCTTCATGAAATTCTTTTATTCTGGCAATCACCTCAATCGCTAACTTTGGTATTGGTCGCTCGACGACCTGCCGGCGCCCTTTGTATCCTGTCTTCCGCAGCTCGAATTTTAGGGTTCGTTGTTCTGCGTTTATGCAAGTTGCCGGGTCCAAATCTTTGAGCTCGCCCTGACGACGGCCACTGACTGCGCCAACGATAAATAGGCATGCGCCCATGGCAACATGCACGAGCTCTAGCAGTCCTTCATTGTTTCTAAAACTCTTAAAAAACATTGAGGCCGGCCGCCGTTCATTTTGACTGATGAAGCCAGGCCACGCCTTCCCGAAGGCTCTCGCGACACTCCAAGTGCTTACGCCCGTTCTTCGTGTCTTTTTTCCTACGGCTTTCTTGATTTGCGAGGGGGTCAGAAATTTTCTCCAACCAATGCCGGCACTGCACGCCGCACGGGCGACGCTCAAAAAGCTTGAGAAGATAGGTTTAACTTCGCTTTTGAAGAAATCCACCGCTTTTTCGAAGGCGAAGTTGACATCCGCCACACTGGGAATCAGATAGTGCCCAGTCTTAATCTGAGCGATTAACAGTTCGGGCCTTGCAGCGGTAAGCTCCTGCAGTGCGGCCTTAGGAATCACCTTCCCGACCGCGGCAACATCTCGGAGCCGTCTGGCGACTCTGATATACATTCGGAGCACCGCGAGGCTCGCCGGCTGATTATCCTCGTAAGGTACTGCTTGAACAGGTGCTCGGGGATACTCGCATGCGTATGTTTCTTTTCGCCCCCAACATAGCTCCGGTGGCACTCTCCGCCTAACGGTTGCGGCGATGCTCCCACTATAGAGAAGGGCGCTTAGCCTCACCATGTCCGGCTTCATGCTGTACTCCAACCCGGAAGACCCATGAACGTATAAGCCTTCCCGGAACAACCAAAACCTGGAGTAAAGCAATTCCGGCCCACTCAGGTTTAACTCCTGCTCATCCGAATCAAACTCGATGTCGACAATCCTCTTGTTTCGCTTAACTATCCGACAAATGTCGTCCCAAGTTATGGTTGCGGATTGCTCCCGCAGATAAGCCCTGAGGCGCTCATTCCAATCATATATGTCAGCGACTGCTCCCGAGTCGGCAAGCTTCGCAAGCATGCGCGTCACGTCTGGTGCGGTCAGCGCACTCAGCGCGTTCTGATGAAGTTTGAGCGTTGCATCGTTCAGCAACAAATAATCTATCACTCGCATTCCACAACGGACGTTGTTGTAGACGGTGATGCCAAATCTGTCTCGTCCCTTGTTTTCCTCGGCATATTCCTGCGCGCACAGGAACATCCGAAATTCATCCCATAACTCAAAGTTCTTAACGTCGGTCAGAAACGTTCCATCGGCCAATCTCACTCGCCAATCAATTTTGAACTCCAGTCCGTCCAGGAAAAAACAATTCCAGACCGGCGATGCGTATTCGGACTTCAAGAACTCTGTGCGCCTGAGTCGCTTCGCCTCGTCGGCAACACTATCTTCAATCCATCTTCTGAGATTATCTGGCAGATTACTCATATACCACACCGTCTATCAGGGAGACATTAGCGGCCTTTCGGCCAGTTTCGAGATGAGCAAACAACTCAGGTCGAATTTCTTTGATTGATTCGATATGCTTAATTATTAATCCTGAGACGGTCACCCAAATGACCGCACTTGAACGGACCCTTCTCAACGAATTGCATTGCAGCGAGAGCACTATGCTACAAAAAATAGTCATGACTGATTCATCAATGCCAATGAGCGTGGTCGCGCCACTCATCTCCTTAACTTTTTCTGGAGACTGGCCCGGAAATGTGTTGTCGGATGAGTCAATGCTCACGCAATGATTTTTCATGAACCGCTCAAGCTCACCTTCCGTTTCGAATCCGCTTGCCTCGAATTTATATGGACTATTTACCAATGCTTCTACTATGAAGCGAGTTTGATGAATCCGTATCCATCTTTCCATAAAGAACATCATTAGAGGCAACGGAATATATCTGATGATTTGCTTGTAGCTGAAACGTACATGCCCCAATGCTCGAGCCACCTCAGCTGTATCATGCCGTTTCAAATAGTTTGCAATGACTATTTGGGCCCTAAGTTTCGTCATGCTGAAATTTGACGCAATCGCCAGAGCTTTTTCGTGGGTACATCCCGAGAATTCTTCCAAATCGGCAATGAACTGCTTGGATTGTCCTCGCTCTGACGCGGTGGACAGCTTACTGGAAATTGCGCGGAATCTTGTCGGGTAAGCAAATCCCTGACCAGAAGCTATAAACATATATCTGTGTGCGTCGTCACCCTTTTTCTTCAAATACCGCCGGCACATGGCGGTTACACAAAGGAGTCTGTATACTATTCTCGCTAAATCAATATCTATTTGTATTCTCTGCTCTGCCCTGTTTTTCCCGCGCCTACGCTTGAATCCACGTAAAAAGTATCCCGCCTGATTTGTTCCGAATCCAACTCTGGAGTTGCTTTTGTTATATAGCTCAAGGGTTGCAAGAAATCCGTCCGTTATTTCGGGGTGACGGATTACAAAAAGTGCCATATAAGGCATCACCGCCTCTAAAGTTGGGAAACCTAGTTTGTATGCCAGCCCTGACATGTTTCTTCCAAGGATTACCTTGGGATTTATTCCTCCCTCATTCAGGTAGTCGTGGCTAGTGATGAAGCCGTAGTGCCGTAGCGTGGCGGCCCTGTTCGCAAGTGTTTCTCGCTGTCTTACACGCAGTGAGGTTGTTTTTTCGTCCCGCTGGTCTGCCAACAAGTGCGGAACGCCGGCATCTGCCAACAGTATCCGGCCCAGATAGTTTCTCCATACCTGCTCAGCCTTAGCATGGGCCCATTTCGTAACAACGCTGAGGTCGTCCGAAACCTCCTCAGATTTTTTCTCCAACGCCTCTGCGTCTGAAAACTGCTCTGTTGAAAACGGAGTGACGCTTTTTAACCGTTCGCTTTGGCCATTGCGGACTTTGATGTGCGTGTCCGACGGTGGAACGAAATTTCGTGGCGGAGCTGGAAATCCTTTAATTGGCGTGACGAACAATTCGGCGGTCACAAGAGCTAAGAAAAGTCGCGAGACCTGCGTGCGCCAGTCAGTGACTATGGTTGTAATTTGCCTGCGCGGCACATCATTTTCCAGGCAATGGACTATCAGTCCTTTCCAGAAATCCTTGCTCGCATGCGGGTCACGTCTGGCTCGTAGTGTGAGCTCCGGATGAGCAACCATGTACCTCGGAAGTTGCGTTCGCAACGGTATAGCCGCTCGCCCAATTGATGTGTGGTAAGTGGCGCAGCACATATAAAACTCATGCGTGTATGCAGCACCGAAAGTCTCATACATAATGGCCAAATCAAACCACGTAACGTTTCCCTCGGAGTTAGTGCTTGGCCAGTTCATCCAGTAACTGACTCGTTCTTGGATTAAAGCAAAACTGTTAAATCCTTGCCTCAGCCTAGCCTGTTCGTCAGACAAGTACCGGACGCTTGGCTTTATGTTTTCAATCCAACTGCGGTCGACCTTCATTTCAGAGGCGGCCAAAATGTCCGTTACAGCCTTAGTTAGTCTCTGCCTGCAATGGAAAGTAGCGTGGAAAAATTTAGCTGAAGCAATGGCACCAAGGAAAAGTTCCAGAGCCACCTGGTTTTGATGGAAGTCCGCTTGCACGAGCTTTAATCCTGTTATTTGCAAGAAACACTCGAGCATCAGCAGGATTTGTCGAACAAGGGCAACTGTATGTGCTTTTGTTCGCGACGCCGCGTCACTGACCATGTCCCTTATCCAGCCCTCGGTCATTGGTCTGGGGTAAGAATCGTACGCATTTGAATCTTCAATAATCGCGCGCTCTCCCGGAGAGGTGTAAGGCCCCAGCAGTCTGACTTCACCAATTGCTTTCCTCGTCATTTCGGATTCCCAACGATTTTAGACGCAGATGCGCGGCGATGCTTTGCGGACTCGAGCATCGCAAGAAATTTCTTGAAGTTGGTACGAATCGAAGGCCGGACTCAGTGCCGGCGTGTCAGTGTCAACAATCCATCCTCGCCCCACCTCGCCTCTCGACACTGAACACAGGTCAAATCTAGTCCAACATATTCTTTTATTCAACAAATTTTTCTTTGTTCCGAATTTTCAAGCTAAAAAGTTGGCAATATACGCATTTAACGCTATATAAATAGCTTGCGCAGGCTATGAAATTGCTTGAAGAAATTTGCTTCGGTCGAGGTGGGCGACCTTGGCGAGCGTTCCCGTCGATAGGTCAATTGAGACTGGTGCGATTGGGGAAGGGATGTCGCTGGCGATGACAGTTCGGACACAGAGCAATCGCGGTCTCGACAGCATCTTCGCCTCCGTCTGTCAAACGTCTGCGGTGGTGCACTCCGCAGCATCGGGTCCCTTCTGCGGGCAGGAACGGTTCCGATGCCCGCATCCTTCGCACGTCCTATCAGCTAGCAGCAGGACATACACAAAACGTCCGGTTTCCGCCTGAGCACGCAGGTAAGCACGACGACTTGCTCTGGTCGCCTGTCTGCGCTGCCGAGACGCTCTCTACGTTCAAGGATTTAGTTCATTCCACTATGCCCGCCACGTCACTTCCGGACTGCAGGCGCGCGCGCAGCGAAACGCGCCTCAATCTGCGAGCAATCTCACTTCAGTGCCGCCACTGCGCTCCGCAGGTAGTCACGCGCCGCGTCAATCTTATCGGGGTGGGTGTCAGTATCCAGGTCAATGCGGTCCTTCTCGCCCAAGAAATATGCCGTGCGGTTGGGTTCCTCCTTGCGTGGATGCGGGATGCCGTGAAGCACGCTTTCCTTAGTCAAGAATCCTTCTTTGGTCAGCCATTCAACGCCTCTCGACGCGGCCGCTCCCACCGGGATGAAGACCGCTTCTGGCAATGCTTTGGCCATCTTTCCGAAGTGGTCTCGCATTTGCAAACGGAGCAACGGGTCTCTCTCGGGATGCCAGCCGGCCCTGAAGTTCTCGCCATTTTTGAACACGGGAAACTGAAGCACGGAGGACACCTGCAACAAGTCGCCCGCGTCGCCGAACAGGTCTGCACTCGAGCTCAGACCCAACCACTGATGCACGCCAATATGGTCGAGG
The DNA here is from genome assembly GCF_046535245.1 of Paraburkholderia sp. SIMBA_030. NCBI lineage: Bacteria > Pseudomonadati > Pseudomonadota > Betaproteobacteria > Burkholderiales > Burkholderiaceae > Paraburkholderia > Paraburkholderia sp. SIMBA_030. The sequence continues at coordinate 63,059 of NZ_JAWRXB010000022.1, read as the reverse complement.
AGCGCAACGACGCGCTGGCGCGTCACCCCGGCAAAGGCGGCCGCGAGATTGGCGCGACGTAGCACCTCGCCCACGGGAGCACCCTCAAACAGTGCACGGTTCGCCTCGGTCAATGCAATGTCGGCCTGCGCCTTCCAAGGCGTGGCATCCACGAGAACGAGCTTCGCCGTGGGGTTCACCCACCCGAACGGCGCGTAATACACGACCAGGTCGCCGTTGCCGTGCATGCGAAGGGATGCAGATTGCGGGTCGCCTTGGGGACCTTGGTAGTCCCGGATTGCGCTTCGTACTTCTCGAAAAGCTCGAATTTCACTTTGTGACTGTTCCGCATATGTTGTTCTATGCTGTGCAGCTATACGCAGTGCATTTTGGCGCCCGCATCCGATGGATGGACGCGCGGAAATGCGTTGAGTAAGCGAGATATTGGTACCTAAAGGGGCCGAACTGCAGATTTCGAAACGAATTCGCGACCACAGTCCAATAGGCTGTGGTCTCAGTGTCGATTGTGCTTCGGCTAGCGGACGAATATCACATAGATACAATACTGTCGGCAACAAGCATAGATGGGCGCCAAGCCGCTGCCGATGGTAATTTCGGCCACTTGCGCGGCCTTGCACCTCATAATTTTGAGGGTGTATCAGGCCACAAAACAGTAGCCGCATAGGACGCTATGGCACTCGATACCTACGACTGGTTGAAAATCGCGGCATCATCGGCTGTTATTGGCTCAGCGATGGGCGCGATAATCAACGGCCTTTTCGCGCGAGGCAAAGACAGGCGTGAGCGCGACCGCGAATCGTTCCTGGCTGCTCTGTTAGCAGTCGACGAACTCGAAGGCTACGTGCGAAGCTGCGTACAAATGATTTACACCGACAGCGAGGCTCAACAAGAAGCGGTCCGCCGCAGCAGTTACGACCCGCTGGAGCCGGTGCGCCTTCCCCCTTTCTCGTATTCAGCAGAAATCCAGTGGAAGTGGTTGCCAAAAGACGTAGTGGCGCAGCTTCGTGAATTCCCAAATGCGCACCGTGAAACTGTGCACTACATCCCGGAACAGCGCCGATTTCGGTGACCCCATCGGCACGTGCGACGACATAACTCTCGGCTGCGCGCGGCTCGGCGAGCAGGCGTGGAGGCTTGCGGCCGCAGTTCGAGAGCGCAGGGGACTCCCACCCGCGCAGGTGCATCAGCATGGAGAAACTGCACTTCAAACGTTGAGGGAGCGCGTTCTAAACATGAGCAGCGAGTCAGAAATCTTCAGTCAGCGCCGCCGCTCTGGCCCGTGCTTTCGGGAACAAGCACACAGCAGGGGGAAACAGGCAGTCCGACAAACTGACCAAAATGCATTTCATGTTGGCGCGGAGCACCGGCAGTGAGCACGCGGCACCCTTGCTATTGTTGCGGCTGCGCGAATGCCACCGAAGCAAATTGCACTAACAGGTAGATTTTTCGACTAAGCGCACACATAATCGCCCGAAAGGTCAGACCTGCCTGCGCCAGAGTGCGATGAGTGAACAGAATCGGGGTTCTCGTAGAACGTCATCAATATGCCGGGTTCCACGGTCACGTAGACCGCACGAGGAAAGTCGTATCTGGACGATACATGTAGATTGGGGGCTTCGTGATACAAACCGATTTCGGGACTTTCGATGGCACGAGCTGGGAGCGCTTGTGCCAGTCGGCGTTCAAATTGAAATACGGACCGTCATATCAGCACATGCCAGCTTCGCCTGGCGACTTTGGAATCGAAGGTTGGACGACGGACGGTCTCGCGTTCCAATGCTACTGTCCGGAACGGCACTACACGCAGGAAGAGCTCTACGACAACATCCGCGACAAGATTACGCGCGACGTTGGCAAGCTTAAATCTTATGCGCAACAGATAGCCGAGCGCATCGGCTCCACCAGGATTCGCAACTGGCTGTTTGTGACGCCAACGATAAACGACAACGAGCTCCACAAGCACGCCCGGAAGAAGGAAAAGGATGCCCGCAAATGGGAGCTCACCATCCTCACCGAAGACTTCAACATCTCGCTTCTGGACGCCGACTACTACTCCAGCGAGTTCGAGCAATGTAGGCGGAACGCGGGGACTGCTTTGCAGCTTGGCCCGACGGTAGACAAGTCGATTGCCTTGCCCGAAGCTCCCGAGGAGTACGACAAGCTCATCGCTCGAAAGAACCGCATGCGCCTCAAATCGCGTCAGGCCAGCCCGACGTTTGAAGCCGAGCTGTCGGAATTCAACAAGCTCGTCCAAGGCAAATTCTTACGCTGCGACCACCACCTCGCCACGATTGAGCGGACGTCGCCTCAGACCTTTGCACAAGTCATTCGCGTCATTGGCCTCTACGCTGACGAGATGCAGGAACTTAAGTATTTCTGGACCGGCGAGCCCAACCAGCTGGTGGAATCGGTCAGAGCTGAACTTGGCGCCCGGCTGGAGAAAGAGCTCGGGGGTGTTGTCGGTTTCAGCGAAACGCGCACTCTTGCAGACCTCGTCGTCGCGCGCTGGCTTGCCGTATGCCAGCTCGACTTCTCGGAGCCGGTCCAATAATGGCAACCCTCGAGTTCAACGTTCGCCCCTCATCCGTACTTCCTGACCATCGACCGCTCTTCAAGATTACGCAGCTTCTGCTCGTCCTGTTGCTCGCGTCGCGCGGACGCAAGTCCAGCCTTGTCAGGCTGCAGTTATTCAATTGGGTCTTGAAAGAAAATGCCCGAAGGGAAAAACTCATTCGTGCCGCCAAAAGTCAGGAAATTGATTTTCCGGCTTGGGGCCTCGACCCGACCGTGCAGACGGCGATGACCCTGGCCGCGGCAGATGGGCTCATCGAGGCGACCGCCAAAACAGTGGTGCTGACGGACAAGGGCAGCTCATTCTGCCAGCGAGCTTTGGAGGAGCATCTGTACGACGATGACGCTGCCTTCCTGCGTGGTCTCAAGACGTCTATTACCGAGAAAATGGTCGACAGTATCGTGGAGAAATGGGTCTAGTATGCTCATCCGTGGAATTGAAATTCGAATCATCAGTGATGGTGAGACCTTCGGCTTTCGTACACCCTTCAAGCCAGGGCTCAACATCATCAAAGGTCGTAACTCATCAGGGAAAAGTACCCTGGTGAACACTTTGATGTACGGCCTCGGTTTTGAAGAGCTGGTCGGCGTTAAGGGTGAGCGCGCCCTGACATCAGCCGTGCGCGACAGCTTCCAGTTCGACGGCAAGACGAGAGTCATAAGCCAATCTGCCGTCTTGGTGGAAGTCGAAAACGACTCAGGGAAGGTCGTCACTTTCCGGAGGCCTATCCGGAACGAAAGTAAGCAAACCAAACTCGTCGAAGCATTTGACCGGGGATTGGTCACCAAGCCCGACGATGCTGTCGGTGAGCCCACGCCGCTCTTCCTGCACGACCCGGGGGCCGCGCAGTACGAGCGCGGGTTTCTGCGCTACCTCGAGACCTTTCTTGGCATGCAGCTACCGCGCGTGCAATCTTCTGTTGGCGGCCTCACCCGGCTTTATCCGCAAGTCGTTGCCGCCGCGCTGTTCATCGAACAGAAACGCGGCTGGACCGACTACATAGCGAATATCCCGTTCTATCAAATCTTGGGTGCTCCCACTCGAGTTGTTCAGTACCTCTTGGGCCTCGACAACTTCAAGCTCGAAGAGGAACGGGCGCTCAACGAGCAGCTCCTCAATCAACTGCAGGCTCGATGGACGGACAATCTTGCTGAGCTTCAGGCCGCGCTGCGCGTGGTGGGTGTATCAGCTCAGGGTATTCCCAAAACCCTCCACAGGTCGTTCGAGCCCGGCCACGCGACTCTTTGGGTGAGAATCGAATCGGAGAACGTCGCTGTATCGCAGGCTGTTTCGAATAAGACGGAGCAGTGGCATGCAATCGAGCGCCGCCGCAAAATCGGCCCGGCCTCGGCGACCCCGGATGTTATCGACCTGTTGAATGAGCAGACCGTCAAGCTGGACATGCTCATGGCGCGCTATGAGACCTTGTCGAGTGAAGCTCGACTGCGACAGAGCGACCTGGTCGAGTTTCGACAGCTCCTCCAACAGGCGGAGTCCGACCTTCGCAAGAACAAGACGACCCAAAAGCTGCACGACTTGGGCGCTAGTCTTCAGCTTAAATCGGCCGAAGGAAAGTGCCCAACTTGTGGCGCCAACATCGAGAACACACTGTTGCCTCACACTGACGGCGTGACACCGATGGACCTGCAGCACAACATCGATTACCTCGAAGCCCAGCTGCGCATGCTCAAAGGGCAGATTGCCGGTTTGGAGAATATGGGCGAGCAATCTGCTGGCCACATCGCAGCGTTGGAGAGCGAGATGGCGCAGCAGCGAGCCTACGTCATAAATCTTAGGAAAAACATCTCGCAGTCGGATGCAACACTTGAGGCTGACGTCAGGAAGCAGATAAATCTGGAGCAAGACATTCGCTCGCTGCAGAGTGCGGAGTCCCGTCTATCGACCTTCCTTGAGCGTGCGGAAGGTCTTGTAGACAAACTCGTCGGCGCCGAGGAGGAACAGAAGAAGTTTCCGAGCGACCTGTACAGCAAGCGAGACCGCGTCAAGATTTCAGTTCTCGAAAAGAACTTTCGCGCAAACGCGTCGGCGTTCAACTACACGAGCGCCGACATTCCGGAGGTCCAAATCAATGCGGGGACCTTGCTTCCGGCATTGGGTGACATCACGCTGCGCGAAGTTTTGAAGCGCAACGTGAAATCCGAATCATCTGCAAGTGACTTTGTCAGGCTTATCTGGGCATTCCTGCTCGCGGTATATCAAACATCGGCGACACGGGACTACGCGGGCAATCACCCAAGTATGTTGATGTTCGATGAGCCGGGCCAGCATTCGATGAGCGAGACGAGCCAAAAGGCGCTCGTGAACCTTATGAGCTGAAACAGCTGCAGAGCATCCTTGCAGCATCATTCGATGAAAGCGTCGCTGTTTTCGACCGCGTGACTGAAGGGAGCCACTTTCACCTTATCGAGTTGCCCGATAAGTTCATTGGACCGATGCGACACAACGGTGCAATGTAGCCATATAGAGTGGCGGCGCCGGAGACGGCCGGCGCGACAGAATTCCTCAGAGAGGCGCTGACGGGCGATGACGCAACCTTGCATGCCGGCTTCAGGCCGACGCGCGATAGTGAGAGCCGCTCACGATGTCTATCGACTTTATCGTCGACCTTAGCAAGCGTGATAGTGAAGTGCATCCGCAGTTCCTGTCATTACGGGAAGCCTCTACTGGCACTTGCGGCATGCAAGCTGCCCAGCGCTATCCATGGGAGTCGACCCACGCGCGCGCCCACGATAATCCGACGTCCTGCGCTTCTTCCTCGGTATCAAAGACGCCGAGAACTCCAGAGGCCTCTACGAATTTGCGGTCCCGCGTAATCGTCCCGCTCGCGGCGTACCGCTCGGGCGCGAGAACTTCTTCCTGCTGCTCAATGGCGTGACCCCATATCACGTAACCTTTATAGGTAGCCTGCTGCATCGTGTTCTTGTTCCTTTCATGTTGCGTCGACCTGTTCGGCGCGCTGCTCGTTCGAGGTAGCGCTCAGGCAAAAAGGTCACGTACGCGCTCGAAGGGAAGTCCCGACTCTGCGGCACGTCGGACCTTCCGTTCGAGCACATGGTTCAAGGGAATCTGTCGCTCCAGCGCATCGAAAAGGTCGAGTCCATCCATACAGATGACGCGCTTTGCCCGGCCGAAGGCGGCTAACCCGTCCGGAGTGAATCCGCTATTGCTCACGAACAGACCGCGGGCCCATACCGCTTTCTGCTCCAGCTTCCCGTGAAAAGCGTGCAAATCGGCCGCAGGAGTCTGGGCGGACTGCCACTTCGCCTCGACGAGATAGGTTTCGCCTTGCAGCACGAAGCTGCCGTCTATCTGCTCGCCGCGATGGCGAAACGGCTCCCTTGCTTCGAGACCGAAGCAGTCGAATGCTTCCTTGAGCCATGTTTCAAACGCGTAACCGCGAGGATGCGGAGGTAATGACGACAGCTCGATAAGCTTGGTCTTGAGCGCCAGAATCCGGCGAGTATCGAGCGCCGGCTTGGGCGGCGGATTCGAACTAGCGGTGCCCTCGGGCTTACCCTCGAGACGGTTAATCAGGGAGAGGAACTGTCCTTCCGCGTTGGTGACCCACTCATCCCGGCCCTCCGATTGCCGAACGGCTTCGCGATATTTCCACAGCGCCTTGAGCGTTGTAATGGCCGTTGCCAAGTCGACCTTGTTTAGAAAGCACCGGAGCCGCTTTGCTTTGGATGTGCCGTTCTCATGGTAAACGGGGTCGTCAATGTCGACGTTGAGCTCTTCCAGAAAGAAGATGCCCATGGTTCGGTCGGAGAAATTGAGCACATACCCGCCATTCATTTCGAACAGGTCATCGACGAGTTTCATGTCGAAGGTTCGGATATTCGGCGTCTTCATACGTTGCATATGGTCTCTGCGCGTTCGGTAATCATACCGGCGTGTTCGCGCGTGCAGCGCAGGCCGCCGTTCTTATCGAGTCCAATCGTGGCAATCGAAGAAAGCATGCCCGAACGCGAGCTGGGCATCGCGGTGTATCCGCCTTTGCCGGCGACAGGGCCAAATTTGTGTAGCTGCCTGCGCGTAGACGTGTTTAATGGACTACTGCTTGCACACACGTCGACGTGCTATTTGCTGGTGGTTAGATTTCGTTTCCTGACCAATGGATGTCACTGCTGCCCGCAGCCCTGATATAGAGCTGCTAAGCCGCAACCAGGGCGCAGGACAGTTTGGAACCAGCTATAAATCGAGGTCGAACGACGGCTGATGAGATTACCGTCCCTTGTCATCCAAGAATGAACCGCCAAAGTCCATGTTGCGCATCTGATAGGTTTGGTTTGCGGTCAGGCGCGCCAGCTCGTCGATACTGAGAAGGTCGATTCGACCATTTGGAAGGTAGCGCACACTGAGCAAACTATCGGGGCCTCGGAGTCCCTTAGCGAAATGCATTTTCCCGTTTATCACTTGTTCCCGCGCATAGTTCATCCGCTCTTCAAACTCGGCTCTAGTAGAGGGCGTTTGCATAGACGTATACATACTGTCATTACTCTCTATAGTTTGTGAAGGACTGCTCGGACTTTACCATTGACTCGTAGAATCCACCGCATTTGCCAGCCTTCAGGCAATGCAAGTGCATCCCGCTCAATCGCAAGTAGCGTGTTCTCATGTCGACGACTTGACGCTAGGCTCGTCACAGTACCTCCATCTCTCCAATGGTATCGGACGGTTTTCGACGCCTGAGCGCGAACAAGCTGCAGAAATCGAGGTGTTGGAATGGCTGGACTAACGGAACCGAAGTACGCAATGGTCGGCAAGGCTCTGCCACAAATAGCGATGGGTTCATCGGGGCCGGGTCGTGGCAGCTCCGTTGCCTTGAAGCTAGGCGGCGTAGGCGGTGCTGGCTGGGACTGGCCGGGAGGCACAAGATGCGATGTAAGCTCTACGTCAGTGGTACGGTGCTCAATCTCCATGAGGCATTGAAAATCGAGGAAGACCAAGTTCCCATGCGATGGCACGTAATTTCGTTCGCTGCCACTTTCCACGCACGCGACGAGGCTTGCCAGCAGGTCTCGTCCGTTCTCGGGCTCCCGAAGCGTTTCTGGGTTATAAACTCTGAGCACGACCTCAGCATTTCCGAGCTTGCTGGCGGGCATGGGCTGAAAGAGTGCGGTATTCAGCGCATAGCGAACGATTGAAGCCCAACGGCCGGTTGGAAGACTCGAGTCTTCTCGCCCACCCTTCGCGACGAGCGACTCCAACTCAAAGGCCAATTCGACCGTCAACGGCTGACATGAATCAACCATCTGAGCTGCGAAAGTTCGTAGGCTGCCTTCGGTAAGAAGACCGAGTTGGGACAAGTCGCGCCAGAGGTTGTGCAGCGTCAGCGGGACAAAATTAGGCGGTCTCTTATCGGCGGCAGGAGTGGAGACGGGGCAGTCCTCGGGGAATCGCTCCTGCAGCGTCTTAAAAGCCGTCACGGCCGAATCGACACCACGTTTGCTCGCGCGCTCAACGATTCGCATGAACGTTGTGAACCGGCTAACATGCCGACACTCCTCGATAACATGTGCAAGCTCGATGTAGGGCTCGATGCGCAGCCACAACCCCGCCGGGTCTTCACGGGAGAGGATGTCCAAGGTAGCAGAGGCAATATCTGCCCTATTTCGCCTGTCCATCGAGACAGCAAGACGGGCGAGTTTTGAGAGCCACTCTCCGTCCGTACGGGCAACCCACAGCACCATTGCCGCGCCGCTATCACGGCGTTCCCAAGCAGGATGGTCTAAAGTCCAAAGCAAGAGTTCGAGCAGTGCCTCAGATGCGCCGCCCGCCGCAGAGCTACCGATGTATGCGAACGGCGCCGGGGAGGCGTCACCCACGATTTGCCTGACGTGGTCAACGGCTACCGCCAAGAGTGCCGTCTGCTGGGCTGCGTCAATCTTCTTGCCGACCAGCGATATGAGGTGGGATGAAACCGCCCACCGTTGCGTATGGCGCTCTTCGAGAGCCAGGGGGCCATACAGTCTGGCGAGCTCATCTGCGTTCTGGACTTGAGCGTCGATGAGCCGGTCGGCGTCGCTGCCGGAATGGTTGTTTGACCAGACCGACCATGCTCCTGCCTGCAACGTTTGTAGTGCCCGTATGCACTCTTGCGTCGCCGCCGAGAAGTTGCGTCGGTTTATCAGTGTACGTGCGCTATCAATTTGAGCACGGGCGTCTCTTACTGTCGAACGTTTTCCAAAGGTACCGGGCATGAAAAAGCGGTCATCCTCGGCATCCGCTTCGGCCACGTCATCGGTCGGCGCATTGGTGTCAGATTCAGGCGTCGGTGTCTTATCCGCTTCATCTTGCTCATAGCTAAGACCGAAACTCGATGTCAGCCGTTCAATCTGGCTTGCGTCCAGGTTAGACATCACATCATCCCGGAGACGCACAAAGTCCGGCTGAAGGTTGGACGGCAGACTTAGAACGAAACTCCTCAATAGTAGCCATGCGCGCTCATTATTCAACGAATTTGCAATCGAGCGGACCCGGTCCTTTGCTCGCTCCAAGTCGTCAGGACAATCAACCAGTTGCGAGATGATGGCAGCGTACTCTTGCCCCCAGTCGGTCAGGTGCCGTTCGTCGCCATGTTGATACACCTCGAGGAGTGCCCAACGTAGCTGCCAGCTCGCCTGTTCACGACTGTGGCGCAACAGCGGAAGCAGGGCAGCCTGCTCCTCCAACGCTGCTCCTGGAAACCGCATACCAACAAGGGTTGAGACGCGGTCGAGGTTGCCACTCGTTGCTTGTGCGAACAACTCGCTGAGAGTGCCACAGGTCTGATGTTGGAAGTATCGGACTGCATCCGAGAAAAACGACCTATGGCAGAGCTGGCCGATGAAATTTCCCTTGTCGGCGCGAATAAATCTTTGAAATGTCATCTCGCCCGTCGCTCTCTCCAAGAGGCCAGCGATTTGGGCTAGCGACGAAGCATCGACGGGCGTCGTAGCCGGTAGCGCCTCCAAGGTGCTGGTCATCATGGATAACTGGTCTTCCTTGTACCAGCTCGGTCCCATCGAGAACGACAACATCGACTTATAGGTTCGGAGAGCCTCCTCATGGGCGTCCAGCATGGCGAACAGCGGGACAATTTGCAGAAGCTCTGGCACCAGTTCGAACCTATTCTCAACGTTCGCTGAGACGTAATCCCTGTAGCGCAAGACGAGTGAGAAGACCTTGTCCGCGACTACCCCTTCGGGACGGCGCTCGATGAAGAGGCGCAGCACCTCGTGGAGCCCCTGCCGGAATCCTTCGTTGTAGATGCCAAGCTGTACTTCGAAACTGCCCTCAATTGCGTCGAGCAAGACCGCTGCTTTCGTCGGAAAACAGTCAAGCACCAGCTTTGCAACGCGCCGGTACAGTTGCGGAACCACGGTCTCGGGAATGAAGTAGCTTGACTCCCAGTGAATACGGGATTCAAGGTTGAACGCAAAGCAAGGAAGAAGGGCATCGGCTAGAAACGACCATACGGCATCTAGCCCGGATTGGTCTTTTATCGCCATGGCCCTCCGGCCCTTGCCGTCACACCATGCAACTGCTCGTGCGATGGCCTCGAGAGCCTTCTCCCAATCATTCTTGGTCGGCATATGCACCGAAGGCGTGGCATATCCGTCCTGACGGAACGAGGAAGCGCGGAGGCGTAGCATCGCACTCTCGAAGATGGCTTCGTCAGGCTCTGCTCGATTCTTCTCATAGAAGGGCAGCGTTCCGTCGCCCATATCTACGCCCACGGAGTATGTCTCGACGATACCGGGGCGGGCTCCAGCCTCAATCAAAGCATCTATAAAAAAGAATTGTCGGTCCTCAGGGAGTAGAGGCGCGTCAATAGCTCTTTCGATGTCGGCGAGCAAGAGGTCGACCATCTCGCGCTCAAGCACTATTCCATAATGCTCTGAGTACATTTCGGCATGCGCCAGCGACTGCAGAAAAAGGAGCAGTTGATGACGCAATTCAACGTCGACAGGGACGCCTAGGCTTAAGAAAGGTCGATACCCGCCCTGCAAGCAAAGCCGAGCCCCTGTTATCTCGCCGGTTAGCTGCCTAAGTATTTCGCTCCCTTCCTCTCGCGAGAAGTTTCCATTGGGGCGAAACAAAAAGCCTTCAGTAACGGCACGAATGAATCTCGTGAATGATGGGGCGTCGCCAGCGGCGTGTGCGAGTGAATAAGCATGCAGTCGATGATTCACCGCACTGAGGAATTCTTGGGTACCGACACCGTTCTCGGAACCCATTTTTTCAAACACTTTATTTATCTCGCGCTGAACAAGCTCCAAGACTTCTAAGGCTTGTTCGGAGCTTCCTTTCTGGGTTAAAGCGTTTGCTACTGCGAAAGCCTCATCTGCCGAGACAACAAGGCGGCCGTTGCGAACGACATGCCTAAGCGCGTCGTCAGTTTTTCCTATTGAGATGAGCGCCAACGCGACGAGTTCGGCCGACTGCACAAAGAGTGTGTTGTACCGAAAGGTAAGGCGCTGGGAAAGTAGCAGCAGCCGAATGATGTCGATTGCACTCCCGACACTGGTAGCGGCACTGAGGGCCTCATCAATGTCCGCGAGCAAGACGTCTGGTTCCGCGCCAAGTAACACGGAGTCGTCAACCCACGCCTGCTGACAGTTGGGAATGGCCAGCTGCAGGGATTCTGGACCGCCTCTCAGCCCGTGGTAAAGCTTGTTAAGAATTCCATAGTCGCCGCTTCCTCTCGAGCTGCAAAAGCCTGCAAGACGCTCGTGCACCCATTCGTCGATAGATGCTGTCTTGTGAACGACAAATTCTGAAAATGAGGGGTGGTAAATCTCAGTGTTCTCGGGATTGGCGAGCAGATGCCGAACACGGAGGAGTGTGGACGGGAAGACACCCGATTCGGCAGCGGTCAACATGCTTGTCAGGTTGCTGGTCGGGATACCCCAACGTAGGCGAGCAAGGATTCCAAGCAAGTTGACGACATCCGCGTTTTGCACCAGTTTCGCCCAGATGGTCTCATAGTAATCTTGAATGGAGCCGCTGAAAACTGGCAGCTCAGCAATGTCACTCTGCGTGGCCCCGCTGTTCACCAGGTCGGCTAAGTACCGAAGGTATAGCGGGTGTCCCATCGCCCTGTCGCAAAGAGTGCCAACGATTTCGGTCGTGGATTTTTCCTTGTCAAGGAATCCTAGGCATACCCCGTATTGGATGTCGCGGTCGAGGGTGGGCAGGGTCAAGCGCTCCGCACTCTGAAGGAGTGTTCCAAGGCTGCTGGCAATTGAATCTAGTCCGACGCCAGTGATGGCGACCACCAAGCCGTCAGGCACTTCTTGTGGTAGCAGATTGATAAAGCGCTTTAGCGTTTCTTCGCCTGCAGCGGCAGCCTCATTGATGCCATCGATGAAGAGCACGCCCACTTTCCCCACCTTTGCACAACGGTTCGCCAAAGACTGAAGTACCTCATTGGTACTCTGAATGAGCTGGCTGTACGACAGTTCCATTAGCCTGGCTGGCTTGCCCGTGGCCCTTTCAGAAAGTAGAGAATTTGCCCAGTCGAAGAAAACCTCTGGTTGGGCTTGGTGTGCCGGCGTTGAGCCACGGACACGCTCAGTAAATTGGTAAACGCCGAGCTTATCCAGCTCTGGTAACTCCGGGCTGAATTGTTGGCAATACGTAGACTTACCGACACCGTGCGAGCCCTCGATGAAGACGTAGCCACCGCGCTTGGTGGAAATGGCGGATTCGAAAAGTGTGTTAAAGGCCGGCCGCGTTCCGATTGGTACAGGTTCGTCGTTGTTAGTTGGCTCGTCAGGCAGCAGGCCATTTGCTCGCAAGAAGGGCTTTAGAATGGAGAAGCTTAGGCCCCCGATGGCACTGTCTACGTTGAGTCGCAGCAGTCCTTTGCAGGCGGCGCCGACCATGAATGGGGCGCCGGAGAACCCGTGGTAATGCGATAAATGCGTTCCTGGCTCTATCGACAGGTCCAAGTCGACGCCATGTACTCGCTCGGGCAGCACTTGTTGTATCTCTCCCCTGACGACATGGCCCAGCAGTAGTTTTGCTGCCGGGTAGCCGAATGCGAACCACTTTTCGCCAGGACGCAGGCCATCAACATTAATGGGTATGGGTTCGACGCTGAGCGGCGTAGCCAAATGCAGCAGGCAAATATCGAGGTCTTCGTCGTGTTGGCCTATAGCCACCGTGAGTTCAATGGCGGATGACCCAATTCCAAACCGAACAGTCACCGGTGCGCCATCACGTATTGCGGTTTCGACGCAGTGATACGCCGTGAGGACGAGGTCCGCCTTGATAAGCCATCCGGTTCCGGATTCGTTCTTACCCGCGACTAGGCATGTGGCCTGCTTGATTTCGTCTTCAGTCATTGTTGACCTTCCCCAGTTGAATCCAATCGTTCTTAGCCACATGGACACTGAAGGCAGTGCCGGACCTCGATGTATGTAACTCAAGCCGCTTTGTCGCAGCGGTCTCGTAGTTAAAAAACAGGTGCCTTGTGAATGGAGCCGGTCTGTCCACGATTTCGGCTAGCACCTCAAAGTCCGGATGGCCATGGCGAGTTCCGTCGGATGAGATGAGAAAGCGGGGCGAGTCCGCAACCGAGAGCAGGTCTACGCTCGTGTTGTGGAGGCTCCCGTGATGCGAAACCTTAATAGCATCAAAGATGAGAGGCGTAGTTGGCGTGTGAAATGACCGCAGCTTCGCTACGACATCTTCAGCCCAGGCATCTCCGAGGAAGAGAACTCGCTTGTTTCCCGCAGAGACGATGAACGTGATGGAGCTGCCGTTCGGGATGGAGGTGTCTGGCGTATAGACTTCTGCGAGACGAAGATTTCCGCTGGCTGCTATGGGTGTGGCCTGAGGATTGGAACGGTCTGGCATGCTGGCGCACCACATCTCATATGCGTCGTCAATGAGGTCGCTGGGCTGAGATGAACCCTTGTAGCCAAGTTTTTTGACCTCACTCAGCCACAGGCTTCGCAGGTCTTCGAGACGGGCTGTCGTAGGCCCAATGACGTGGAGGCTCACATCACCCGGCAAAGTATGCATGTACCCCTCACTGATGCACTTCGAGCCGTTCCCCGAGTTCCAGGTATAGCTATGCTGTCGAAGGAGGCTGGCAAGCGAACTTCCTTGTCGAGCGCTTATGGGATTCGGCGAGGATGTCGGAGGTCTCGGAAATCCACGCCGCCGAATCGCTTCAAGGACTACGCCGTCATAGATGCTGTCGGGCCCTGCGGTCGGAGCAGGCAACGACCGTAGGCTGTTGTGCCAGACTGCGTCCACCTCAATGCCTCGTTTGGCAGGAGTGCCGTTTTGGGAGAAGAACTCCAGAAGGCCGCCGATGTGGTCAGCGTCGATATGCGTGCAGACAACCAGGTTGAGTCGAGCTCCCCTCTTTGCAAGCTGCGCTAAGTCTGCCGCAATGAAGTCTTGGTAGGTAGTCGCGAAGCCGGCATCAATGAGAAGGTACGTCCCTCCGGCATCAACAAGAAAGGCGTCGCCGTTCTTGGCGGGGTACATCTTCAGTCCAAACATGTAAGTGGGCGAACAGGTGGTTGCTTTTACGTCAAATGTACTTATCCGAGTGTGCATGCCCAGCTGTGCTCACTCCCAAAGATTCTCGCTATTGCCGGAACCGGAATAGCACGCCAGCATAAAGAAATTGATGCAAATTATCGAGACGTATTACTCAAAAAACTCTCAATAGGTGCTTCTCAAATTTCAGCGTTCGGCTCTCGCTACACTCGATAGTCCGCCCAGATTTGAGCCGAATAGCATATTCGCCCACATTTCGAGCTAGATGCCCCGACTATTGCGTGGTTACGTTCATGGCATCCGGGACAGTCGATTCGCTCGCTGATGTCACTGCGGCTTCGGCGGCTGCGGCCGCAGCGGCAAACCAGGTAGCGGCCCACGAGCGATTGTGGAATTCGGGCCTTTCGCTCTCGGGCAACATGTGTCCCACTTCACGCCGCGTTAGTTCGCTTTTGAAGTGCGATATGACATGAGAATACAAAAGCTTATCCAACACCAGATTAGGAATAAACCAAAAGCCGAGCATGGTTAGCGCGACAACAAACGAGATTTGAACGGAGGTCGGATTCCACCCCAAAATGATGAACAGGGCTGCGCCGTACAGTATAGAAATCTCGACACGCAACCTCCGAAAGAGCCCGGTGGCGATGTCGAAAGCTTGAGAGAACTTTGCCTCATCTGCCAGCTGCTTTCGACGCTTTTCCTCTGCCCGTTCGCGTCGCTCTATCTGCAGCAGCTGCTCCGTGTGGACTCGCTGAAGAGTCTGCTCGGCGAGCGATTGTGCAAGCTGCTCGGATTGCGCGTCGGCCTTAAGTTTTTCCTCCGTTGCAGCTTGGCGAACGCGCGCGACTTCGGCCTCGTGTTCGGCCTGCTTTGCTTCGGCCTGTACGCGACTTTCCTGTCGCGCACGCTCTGCCGCGAATTCCCCGGCGCCAAGCTTAACTTGCTCGACGATGAAGGGGAGTCTTTCCGGCGTGACATCTTCGGGGTCCGCGCGAGTCGCACGGATGAGCGCTCGCTCCCCATCTCGGTCTTCCATCAAAGCTGCGACCGCATCGGCGGCATCCTTGCCTTCTAACTCCAGAACAAGGTTATAGGCGCGTCTCTTCACGTCATCGCGCGGTCGAATTGCCGCAGAGCAGTGGGCGAGCAGTCGAGCGCGCGACATCGTGCCATTGCCGGCACCACTGTTGCGCAACCACAGATAGCCGGCAAGCTGCTTGTCAGACATTGCAATCGGCGCCCATCGCTCGGCGGTGCTGTGGCTGTGCTGGACCCCTTCGCTCAACCAAGTGCGCCATGCGTCATTGGCAATTCGTACAAGGAGCGTGTTACGCGCCACGAAGATTGCTTGACCATCGCGAATCTTCGTCTGCAATGTCTTTGTATTTCGAATTCGCAGCATCGCCATGACGGAGCGCTCGTCGTGGACTCGAGCTTCGTCGTTGCGCCACCCGGTCATCTGGCGATTCATCTCGCTTTGGATGCTGCCTACAGCGTCGCGCGAGCGGCGTGTCAAATCGAACTTGGGGTCGGCCATCGTCGCAATGCCTCGCTTCTCGGCCGCAGCGCTTACCTGATTGCTCAAGGCGCCCAAGATATGGGGTGCAACGACTGCCCAAGGACCGGTTGCTTGACTCTGGCCGGACCGGGCAACTGCGAGTCTCGCAGAGACAACCGACTCTGCCTCGGCTACTGCATCATCAAAGACAACTGGCGAAGCCTTCGAGGCCTTAATCAGTTCCAACAGCTCTTTTCCGTATTCTTCGTATTCGGAGTTGACGCCGAGTATGTCAAGAAGCAGGGGCGAGTCGAGGTACACCGAGAAACCTTCCAACGAGTCGGGTGCACCAGCTGATGGCTCACTGAAGCAGGCAAGCGCTTCCGCCGCCATGTTCGCAAACGCAATGTCGGATACGCGAAGGAAACGGTCCGGGTGTTCATTTCTCAGGTCGAGCAGAAATTGCGCGACATGAAAGTCGAGGCGCAACTCCCGATGCTCGGCGCTATCGGGACGAGTAGCTTTGAGCGTGAGCGTCGTGTTAGTCCGCTTGGTCGTCGTGCCGGACTCCTTGCGCGACAGAAGGCGCATGGAGTCCGTGTGAAGCAAGCGGTCGAGAAAACCTTCGTGCAATGCCAAGTCGTCAAGGCCCGCGAAGATTTCGTCTTCACGGCAGGTTCTCACGAAGTCATTCAGCACCCAGTCAATCTCGTCTTCGGTTACTGACGGGACGTCTTCGTCTTCGAATCGTTGCGCTGCTGCGTATTTGTAAACAGGCCTTTGAGCGCTGCCCAAGACGCTTTCAAGCAGGCCGTCCCGCTCGAGTTGCTCGGCAAGGCCAAGAATCGCAAGTCGCGGGATGCGAAGACCGTACCGCTGCTCAACCTCATTCGAGAATTGCGCTGCGTCGAACATCCTTCCCGCCAAGTCTCTGCAAACGGGAGCGAAGAACGGCATCAACGCTTCCATCAAACCGGCATCTCGCTTGTTCTGGAGCCGGTGAGCGAGTGCACAGTAGGCCAGCAGTGCACGTTTTGGTTTCTGAATGGCTGTCATCTGTCCCCGTATTCTCTCAATCTGATTCGATTCGAATCTGTCTATTTCTGCTTTCAAACTTCATATGTTACGACGCAAATAGCGTCGCAGGTTGGCGCGCGAAAACCGATTGACGGCGCCCCCTTTCAGTCAGGGCCCGAGTTTCCGTAGGCGGCCAGTTAAGTCCCTATTTAAATTCCGTCAAATCCCCTCCCGGTGCTCACCGCCGGTCCGCTGAATTTTTTCGCAGGCAAATTTCCCTTGCGCGCTGGCAGATTTCTGCGCGCAGCGCGTCCTATGCGAAATCATCACCCCTGTTGCGCGGTATACATACTGCTGCCCGTTCTGCGGTGCAGCCGCGCGACTGGTCGGACATCAACGGCAGCGGTCGCGGGACAGCCGGTACTGTGGGATAGCCTTGAGATACCGGACAGGGTGGCGAAGTTAGCGCCCTGAGGCGAACGGCTGACGGGCGACGCTGGCTCCGAGGGGCATCTCACGATGCTTGGAACGTGTCTGAAGGCTTCGCTCAGGATAAGGCGAGGCTCAACTCCACCAAGGGGCATTCACAAAAAACAAGAGATGTACGCTAGAGAGTATGCTCAAACGTAGGCAGGTGAAACAAGAGCGTTACGAGGTTGCGCCGCGAGACGACGCTCGCAGCTCGGCCGCGCTGCCGGTCATGCGGGATGGCGAAGAGTGACGCTAGGTCCTTGGAGTCGAGATGCAACCAGCCTTCGCCGTATCTGGCGACGGCACTGGTCTGGTACCGAGCGTAACGAGACCATCCGACGCCCGATATTCAAGGCTTGAACCCGGAGCTAAGGTCGTTGGACAACCCGTTGCGGACAGCGAGTGACAATGAAATCAAAAATAGACCTTCGTCAGTGTGTCGGTCGAGTCTCCGCCGCTTTCGCCTTGATGCCGCTTACCTGTATCGAAGGAAGCGCGCTGTCCGAATATGCGCCGCGTAATCGATTTGCTCGCGTGCCATCTCGACTGAAAGCACTATGGGAGTTACGGCATTGGGGCAACCTGTAATCGGAAATTTCCGACCCTCGCGAAACGCCCCGTCCCTGAGGACGGGGCGAACTACTTACCGCATCGAATCACACTCAGTCGTCGTCTGCCTCCTGGCACACGGGGCCTTCCTTCTTCGCCGAATCGGAGTTCCAATAAGGCAGGCTGGTATTGCCTTCAGATTTAAAGCAGCCAGCTTTCAGCAAGGGGAGATTCAGAGACGACGGAAGGCTTGAGCCGACATAGAGCGACACGGTACTTCCTGTCAATGACACCACCTGAGGGTGCGTCGGGAAGCATGCATCGGTGCCCAGTACCGGCGAGCATTGCGAGTTGGGCGGCGGCGAAGATGAGATTCCATTCGATTGCTGCGAGGGAGTCTGGGTGCTGACTATGAGGCGGACCTTGCTTCCTGCGGGGATGGAAGCAAACTTTGGCGAGATGACAAAGTCGTACCGTCGAACGCTGCCTGCCGGCACATAGTGGTCAGCGAAGTACTCGCCATAGGGCTTTACCGGCACTCCGTTTTTATCAAGCCAAGACCGATTTGGGTCATTCTTCGAGAGGCTCCCGAGGACGGTGCCGCTGGAAAGTGGCGTGACGGTCCCATCGGCACCCACAAGCTGCACCGTCGCAATAAGTTCCAGATTCGGCGTGGTCGACGAGGCGTAGAATGACGCGCTCATCGGGCCGGCAAGCGTCGCTCCCTTCTTCAGGACCGGCCCATCAAATTGGGCAGTGCTCCCGGCGCCTGGCTGCGCCCAAAGTAGATTAACTTCCGCCGATTGACTCGAAGGCTTCTTTGACAGCGCTCCCCGTGGCGTCAAGAAGTATTGCTTGTAAACAGGTGCAACGGGATAAGCCGAGGTGCTAATCCAGTTGTTGGAAATCAACTCGTGGACGTGGACCGGCTGCTTAGTTTCGGCCATCCCCGTCTTCTTCCCTTTAAGCCAGGTGTCGAACCATTCCAACGTGATGTTGTTTGCAATGTTCTGCCCAGTCGTCTGCTCCTCAAATTGGCAGTGACCGCCCTGGCTGATAATCACCTGATAGCGGCCGGTGACATCCTGATTCGGACGCATAGGCCCGTACACGTACTGGCCGCTTCTCGCGTTCTGCAAATATGCGTACATGGACATAGAGCTCTCAGCGTAAATGTCCTGGTGCGTGCTCCAAATCAGCGTCGGAATGTCGAGGTCTGCGAGTTGACGAGCGAACGTGCCGGGAGAGCGCACCTTCCAAAAATCCCTGTCATAAGCCCTGGGACCACCCGCGTTGATTTCGTTGACCATGGCCTGGCCGTATGCGGTCGCGCCATGATTGTTACCAACCGCCGGACCGAAACCTAGTGGGAACTGGCCCGTTTGTGTAGGGATGCCGCCCGCGAAATACGTCTCACGGTAAAACTCTGCCCCCGCACAAAAAGGCGCTAGAGCCTTGATTGGTGAATTTCTTCCGGCTGCCAGCGCCGTCGTGTATTGGTTCAGTCCTGACCAAGAACCGCCTTGCAGAGCAATCTTGCCGTTAGAGTCCTGCAGCTTGGTGGCGGCCCATTGGACTATCTCGGCACCATCCTTCCCGTCGCTGCCGAAGAAGGAAAATTCGCCGCCTGAGTTTCGAGTCCCCCTGACCGACGCTGTCACATAGATATAGCCCCGCTGAACGAAGTAATCACCAGCCGTGGACGGGTTCGTGAGGTATGGCGTTTGAGTGAGGATGACAGGGAACGGACCCTTCGCCCGAGCACCGGTACGCAAGTCGGTGGGGTAGGACACATCCACCATAAGCACTGTTCCGTCGCTCATGGTGACCGGCACGCTTTTGTCTAGTGCAGTCCCGTAAGTCGGATTGCCCGGGCTCCAGACTCCGCCCGGAAAAGGCGTGGACGCAAGCGCAGGAGCTGCCACACCGGATAACAGAATTGCCACGGCTGCAAGCAGCCCTGCACGATTTGAACGCTTCATAACGACCTCCATCGGTGTTTCGCCAATTGTTAGATAAACTTAACTCTGCATTCCTAACTGTATTTACAAAACGTAATCCACTTATGCCAGCGCCACGTTTAACCTCATTCCGCGCCGTCGCTAGGCGGGCGCCGCCTCAATTGCGACAACGTCAGATGATTCGATGCTCCTCGACCAAGAAAGCGGTGATGCCGGAGAGGAATGTTTTCGCATGTTCCATCGTCTTCAATCCGACCTCTGATACGCACGTCGGAGTTCCTCCGTATCGTTAGTGGGACACCACTGCGAATTTGGTTGCCGGAGCTTCAATCGCCGCGCTCTCGTTTTGGAACGCAGAGGCTGACGCGATTGCCTTCCCGGCGATGTAGCCAAAAGTCAACGCCGGCCCCAGCGTAATGCCGGCCCCGGGATAGTTGCCTCCCATGATGCTGCATGCGTCGTTACCAACTGCGAAGAGGCCCTGAATCGGCGAACCGCTGGAATCGAGCACGCGGCACGAGGAGTCTGCCTTCAGACCCGCGAACGTCCCAATGTCTCCGATGCGAATTTTCAGCGCGTAGAAGGGGCCCTTCTCAATCGGTGCGACACACGGGTTTGGCGAGTGAAGCGCATCGCCCTGGTAACGGTTGTAAGCCTTGCTGCCCTTGCCGAACAGCGGGTCTCGACCAAGAACTGCCTCGGCGTTGTAACCCCGTACCGTCTCCTTGAGGTTCAACGCGTTGACACCAATCTTTCCGGCCAGTTCATCGACCGTCGACGCTCTCGTCAGATAGCCGATGCGAAGGTATCGGCCGATGGGCATCGGGAACGGCGCGGCGCTTCCGAGACCATACTTTCTCAGCGTTTTATGGTCACAGATGAGATGGGCCGAAATCTCTTCACCCGGCGGCGTTGCCTGCACCAACGCCTGCACGAAATCATGGTACGAGTTGCCTTCATTCGTGAAGCGGCGACCGTCTCGCAGCACCGAGATGACACCCGGCTTCGCCCGGTCGATGAAGTGAGGCATGATGCCCGTGGTTCCGTCCTTTCTCGTGAGCGTTGAGACGGGCACCCAGGCGGCAGCGTTTGGCAATGTTGTCGCAACGCTTCCGCCAACTGCTTCAGCCATACGCAAGCCGTCTCCCGTATTGCCGGTCGGGGACGGTGAGAAATGTTCCGTACCGGCTGGGGCATGCGGGAACAGCCGCTTCCGACGCTCAATATCGTACGGAAAACCACCGCTCGCGAGGACGACTGCTTTCTGGGCCGTCACCTTAATTTTCGAGCCCGCGCGGTCAAGCACAGCGCCTGTGACGCGACCGTTTTCAGTAATGAGGTTCATCGCTTTTGTATTGAGCCAAAGCGGCACGTTCAGGTCGAACAACGACTTTGCAAGCCGGCCCGCCAGTGCATTGCCGTTTGTCAGTGTCATGCCACGACCTTGTTTGAGTACGTCAGCAAAATGACGCGACAGACGCTTCGTCACATACCAGGCCGACTTGATGGACTTCGTCACGCGCATGAAGTGCACAATCTCTTTGCCCGACCCGAGCATCATTCCGAAGACGGTCAGCTCAGGTAGGGCCGGAGCAAGGTCCTTGATTGTTGCGCCTAACTCGCGACCGTCGAACGGCCGCGTCACCATTGAACGGCCGCCTTGCGTGCCCCCCGGCGCCTCAGCGTGGTAATCAGGAAACACGAGGGGCATGTCGAAACGCACAGCCGTTTTTGACGTGAAAAAATCGACGGCCTCCGGGCCACTCTTGATGAATGCGTCAACGCGCTCACCATCAAAGCTGTCGCCAGCCTCGTGTTGAAGATATGTACGGGCTGCATCCTGCGCCTCGTGAATACCTTGTATCGTGGCAAGCGCGGTGTTCGGAATCCACAACCACCCGCCCGAGCGGGCTGTCGAGCCACCAAACTTCGGTTCCTTTTCGACGACGAGCACCTTCAGCCCTTCTGAAGCTGCGGTGATTGCCGCTGACATTCCTGAGCACCCCGAACCGATGACGAGAACATCACAGCTGTATTCGCTTTCCTGCTTCATCAAGTGTCTCCCAGTGCAAAGACGCGACGCGTGGGTCCGTCCTGATAGTCATCCCTAGTTCAACGGGCCATGAATGAATGATACGCTTAAATTATATATGCGCAATGTCACTTGGTTAAGTTAAATTTCCGATGTGAAGAGGGGTTCTGGTAGTACGCGAAATTTTCAAAAGGCAAGCAACCGTGGTTGCCGATTCCGTACCACTTACCGGTGGAGGAGAAGTGATTGAACGGATGACTTTGTTGCCGCGAAAGGAAGGGACTTTCGTCAGCGACTTTCCCGTAAGCCTCAGTGGCGTATCAATCCGCGCTGCTGCGTACCTCTTCAACCAGTTGGTAGTGAAATAGTCCAACCAGAAAGTCGTCTGCCATCTTGCAGGCGACTTTTATTGATGGTTTGCGGAGGCTCTGATGTTGAGGCGCCCTTCCTGTCTCATGCAGGGCACCTCTTTGCCGTTCTTGCATTCCGAACGCTAAAAAAACGGGCACTCGAAGACTGAGCCCCCGAAGTAGCGTCAGCTACTGCCAGACGCTACGGCTTCTGCGCATTGCTTGTGCGCTCGAAGCCCAGCGCGAAATACATCGCCACGCATGCCAGAACCAGCAGTAAGGCGATGAAATAGAAAGCGTTGTTCATGCTGCCTGTGTACGTCTTGATAAGGCCGATTAGGTACGGGGTGATAGTCCCGCTCGTCACACCGATACTGCTGACCAGGGCAATGCTTGCTGCCGCGCTGGGGCCACGAAAGAAGGTGGCAGGGACGGACCAGAAAATCGGATGAGCCGCGTACACGAATACCGCTGCCGCAGTCAAAAGCGCCATCGACAATGCAAAGCCGAGGCTATGCGAGGTCAGTAATGCCAGAGCCGCAGCGGCACCTGCTCCGCACACAATGAAGTGCCATTTACGTTCGTTGCGCCGGTCGGACCGACGGGCAATCAGGATAACGCCGACAGCGCCAATCGCATTGGGAATTGCTGAGTACAAGCTAATCTGAACGATGTCGGTAATGCCAAACTCTCTAATCATCGTCGGCATCCAGAACAGGAGCAGCAGAATGCCAGAGGTCAAGCAGAAATACACGAATGCGAACACATACACGTACGGGTTGCGTACGGCTGCAAGCAATGAGTGCGTATGCCCTTCATGCTTTCCTTCGTTCCCCAAGACTTCAGCCAGACGCCGCTTTTCGCCGGGATTGAGCCACGACGCAACGCCCGGATTGTCTTTCAGGAAGAAGTACGCGATTACGCCAAGCAGGATTGCGGGAGCACCTTCGATAGCCAACATCCACTGCCAGCCGTGGATACCGTTGACTCCGTCCATCCCTCGCATAATCCCGCCCGAGACGAGACCACCGAGCACACCAGCCACGGCAACGCCCGCATAAAAGACCGAAAGCGCTCCCGCACGACGGCGAGCAGGGAACCAAAAGGTTAGGTAAAAGACGATGCCTGGGAAGAAGCCGGCCTCAAACACACCGAGCAGGAAGCGCAAAACATAAAACTGAGTGCTGCTTGATACAAACACCATAAGGACTGAGGCTGCCCCCCAGAGCCCCATGATGCGGGCGAAGGTCTTTCTGGCGCCGAACCGATGCAGGAGCATGTTGCTGGGCACCTCGAACAGAACGTACCCGATAAAGAAAAACACCGCCCCTAGGCTGTATGCGGCGTCAGTAAGCGAAAGGTCGTGTTTCATCTGCAGTTGGGCGAAGCCGACGTTGCTCCGGTCCAGGATTGCGATGACATAACAAAAGAACAGGAACGGGATGATGCGCAGGGTCACCTTTCGAAAGAGACGGTCATCCGACGTTTCCAGGGCCACGGGATTCGTCGAGGCCAGGCCTGTATGGGCAGAACTTCGCGTTGTCATTAGATACTCCAGTGCAGTTATTTTCAGTTGTGGTCGCCGCCATCTGAAGCACCGCTGATTCAGACGGACTACCAACCCACTCAGAAGGTAACCGCACCTTGGCAGGTCCACGCTCCCTAGATTACATATTAACGTTTCTATTCGCATATATATAATCATCGTTTGTACCTAGGTGCTGGCGGGACCGGCTCTTTCGCCTCGCTAGCCTAAGATAGGGTTAACCCTTCAGCACAGTCTGTGTTGAGGTTTTGGAGTCCGGCATCGACACGTGACAGCTGCCTAGGGAAAGCTCGAAGAAGGGTGGTTTGGCTTTGCGCTGATATATTTGCGTATATATAATTTTTTGGAGGGCGACAAACAAACCGTCGGGTGTCATTGGAGAGCAACTTGTCTGCGAGAATCTTGTGGCTTTTGAGCACCTGCTGTTTTGTCAGCATGGCCTCAATGAGGGTCTGCGATTCCTTGCTACCGGCACTGCAGTTGCAGTTTGGTGCAACCATGGGACATGCTGCCCTAGCCATATCTGCATTCGCTCTCGCGTATGGCCTCATGCAACTCGTTTTCGGCCCCTTAGGTGACAGGTTCGGGAAAATTCGGGTGATTGCCTGGGCCACGCTGACCTGCACATTGGGAAATCTCGGCGCGTCGCTGTCTGCTCATATGGGCCACTTAGTGGCAGCCCGTGTGCTGTCCGGGGCAGCGGCGGCAGGGATTGTCCCTTTAACCATGGCGTGGATTGGTGACACCGTGCCGTACGAGCGGCGTCAGGAAATTCTGGCACGTCTGCTCGGCGCCACGGTCTTCGGAATGATTGCGGGCCAATGGCTGGGAGCGTTGCTCGCTGATGCAGCGGGCTGGAGAGCCTCGTTCGCCTGTCTCGCCGCGACTTGCCTGGTTGCCAGCGTGCTCGTTATGCGGGAGGTTGGCGCTTCAGATTTCGGTGACGAGATGCCCGCATGCCGCTTCGCGCACCGGGCACTTGAAGTGCTCACGATTCCGTGGGCACGGACAGTGTTGTTAGTGACATTCATTGAAGGCTCGCTCGCCTTCAGTGCCCTATCGTTCATCCCAAGTTATCTGCACGGAACGTTCGATATTCCGATGTCCAAGGCTGGAGGGATTGTGGCGCTCTACGGAGTGGGCGGTCTGACGTACAGCCGGTGCGCACGTGCCCTTGTTCGACGCCTGGGAGAGGCCAACCTCGCGCGGCTCGGGGGCGCTTGCCTCGCGGCGTCTTATGGTGGGCTCGGGTCTTTCGATGGCTGGTGGCTGACCTTGCCTTGCTGCTTCATGGCCGGTTTCGGCTTCTACGCCTTGCACAATACTTTGCAGACTCATGCCACGCAAATGGCGCCGACCATGCGCGGCACGGCGGTATCCCTGTTTTCCTGCTTCGTGTTTTTTGGGCAGTCACTGGGCGTTGCGTGTGCAGCGTGGTTCATAGACCGGTTTTCGGCCCCACCCGTCTTTCTTTGTTGTGCTTTGGGCCTTCTCGCCGTCGGAATCACGTTTTCGCTACTGATTTCGCGGAAGACCGCTCAACTCGCGACGACCTGAACTGCGTCTACCAGACTCGCGCAAAGTCAGCGCATTGACGATGAGAGCGCCAATGCTTAGACCGCCAATGCTTAGACCGCCAATGCTTAGACCGCAGACACAGTTGGACGCGAGTTTTGCTCTGTCAATAATCGTGTCGTCTCGAGAAGGCTGTTGGCCAGTGCTCCCTTCCAGGAAACGTCGAAATTCCCGGCGACACCGAAGAGAGTCAGAACCAGGACGATTTCGCCATTGCTGTCAAACACCGGCGCACTGATGCTGTTGATACCAGGAATTGGCAGACCCTCTCCGCGTGCGAGTCCGCGCTTTCGTATATCAGCGAGGATGGCCTCAAATTGCGTCGCCGTGAGGCGTTCGCCGTCTGGCGTTTGCGAGCCAATATCGCTCGCGATAAGTTCGTCGAGCCTCGGACCCTTCTTGTGGGCAGCGAAGACTCTGCCTGTCGTTGAATGCACAAGCGACATGACCGTGCCCACGTGGACGCCGGCATGTAACGACACAGCAGGCTCAATGCTTTGGAGGACCGTCGGACCGCGGTCTCCCCACGCAACAAGAAGCACACTCTGCTCGACCCGCGTTGCGAGTTCGTTGGACGGCTGCATTGCATTACGGACTGCTGGCACCATGCGAAGAGCGTGCAGCCCCATCCGCAGCGACAACGGGCCGGGTTCGAAGCGCAAGGTAACCGGGTCCCGCTTGACAAGGCCAGTTCGAAGCAGGCTGACCATGTATGTGAAGACCTGATTGGTGGGAATGCCGCTCAGGGCACCGAGTTCCGCAAGTGTCACAGGTGCGCCCGCGTCGGCGATGAGCTGCAAAAAGCGGCCACCCACCTCCATGCTCTGGATGCCCCGCGGCTCCTTCTTCGCGCCGGACTCGTGACTCTTTGGATTTTCATTTGCCTGCTGCTTCGTTACCATGCAATCCTCTGTGCACGAACACATTATGATTCGCTGATTTTACCGGCTTCCTGAATACTGAAAGGCACTTCTGGATTGAGAATCCCACGAGATACGCAAATGGACACAGAAAGCACCGAGAAGGCCCAACGGGGAATTCAGTCAGTCGAAGTGGGCAGCGAGATTTTGCTCGCATTGTCGCAATTTGAGTCACCGATGCAGCTCAAGGAGGTGTCTCGTGTTACCGGCATGTCGCCCGCAAAGCTGTTTCCTTATCTTGTGAGCCTCATCAAGCTGCAGCTTGTCCAGCGCGTCGAACCATCAGGCGATTATGCACTGGGTCCTCTTGCGCTACGCCTCGGCCTGTACGGCCTGCAACGGCTGAATCCGCTGCGTGAAGCTGAGTCGGACGTTCTGGCGCTCGCATCGGGCACCGGACAGAGCGTCTTCGTGACGACATGGGGCCCGAATGGGCCAGTTGTCGTTCGCCAGGAGGACCCTTCGTATCCGTTGCATCTAACGTTGCGAGTCGGAACCATCATGTCACTCGTCAACACGGCAACGGGGCGGCTGTTTGGTGCTTATATGCCCGAGCCTCTCGTTCAGAAGGCTCTGGCGGACGAAGGTTTCAGGCTCAGCGGTGCTACGGCGCTGAAGGCAGCTGACCGGCACCAGCTCTTTGAGGATTATCGGAAAATTCGCGACGAGGGCATGACCCGGACCTCGGGTCAACCGTTGCCGGGCGTGAACGCTATCGCGGCCCCGGTGTTTCTGTTCAATGGGACGATAGCGCTGACTATCACGCTCGTCGGTCCGGCCGGTACATTCGACACTCGTTGGGACGGCGAACTCGCTGCGACGTTGCGGCAAACCGCTAGCAACCTTTCCTATCGGCTGGGCTATTCCGCAGTCAGCAGCGAAGCCTAAGTCAGACCCCTTTCAGCAGCCACGGCTATCGAGCCTAGGCTGCTCACAAGCACGGGCCGCCCGGTAGCGAAGCAATTTCGCGGTCGGGCGACCTTGTCCGCACCCACGGCAGCAAGGCTGTCCCACATGAATCGCCTCAGGGCTTCGAAGGTCCTGGACGCCTATTGCGCACATCTTTGCATTCCCCCGGAAGCATCGACGGCGAGACGTCCACGCGGTTCAACCAGACTATTCGCGCCCCTATCCGTCGAACCGGCTTCCCTGGCTGCTAAATCGCATCCCCACATAGTTCCGAGTGGAAACGGCCTCGCAGCGGTGAGAGCGCGGACCGCTACTGCGCTCGCGACTGTCGGTTCGGCGCAAGGCTAGCCGCTTATGCCGAACGCAAAGAAAGGGGTGCCATCAAACTTCCGCTCCTCTACGGTAACTTATCTATATGCGAATATATTCACGCATGTATAATTTAATCAATGTCAGGGCGCCACTCAAGATGAGCCCTGTCCCTTTCATACTCTGGTAGAGGTATCAGCCATGGCGACAGAAAAAAAGTTTGCTTCCCACGCGGACGTTGAGGAAAAGAAGGTCACGTTCGAACAGCTTTCGGAACATGCCTATGCGTATACCGCCGAGGGGGACCCGAACACCGGCATCATCATCGGGGACGACGCCGTACTCGTAGCTGACACGCAGGCAACGCCAGTGATGGCTCAAGACGTCATTCGCCGCATTCGCGAAGTCACGGACAAACCAATCAAGTATGTCCTGCTTACTCACTACCACGCGGTCCGCGTGCTTGGCGCGTCGGCATACAACGCCCAGCAAATCATCGCCAGCCAGGACACCTACGACCTGATTGTTGAGCGCGGCGAGCAGGACATGAAGAGCGAGATTGAGCGCTTCCCGCGCCTCTTTAACGCGGTTGAATCTGTGCCCGGCCTGACGTGGCCCACCCTGACTTTCCAGAAAAAGATGACACTCTGGATGGGCAAGCTTGAGGTGCAAATTCTGCAGCTCGGTCGCGGCCATACAAAGGGCGATACCGTCGTCTGGCTTCCTGGGGAGAAGACGCTCCTGTCTGGCGACCTGGTTGAATACGGTGCTACACCGTATGCCGGCGATGCTTATTTCGAGGATTGGCCCGCTACGCTGGATGCCATTGCCGCCTTGAAGCCGGAAAAGCTGGTCCCAGGCCGTGGTGCCGCGCTTAAGACCGCGCAAGAGGTCGCCGACGGTCTGGCGGGCACTCGTGCTTTCGTCAGCGAGCTTTACAGCAAGGTCAGGTCAGGCGCGAGCGAAGGCAAGGACCTGAACGCCATCTACAAAGAAACCTACGCCACACTGAAGCCAAAATTCGGCGACTGGGTCATCTTCGACCATTGCATGCCCTTCGACGTAACGCGCGCTCATGATGAAGCGACGCAGTATCCCGACCCGCGTATCTGGACCGCTCAGCGCGACAAGGAGATGTGGGAAACCCTCGAGAACTGACCGACATCAAGCGCCGGCCCGTGAACATCTGGACGCACGGGCCGCTTCAACGACACGCTCAATCTGGAGTTCCAAGTGCAAGAAACGACGCGAGACACATCAAGTCGCCTTGAGCCTGTTCAGGCCGGCCCGCTCTGCAATCCGGTACTGGAACGCGCATCGTCCGCGTCCGCGTTCTCTGCCCATCCAGTTGGCTATCAATCGGGATTTGCCAGCGAGTTCGCCACTGAGGCGCTCCCCGGCGCTCTCCCGGTTGGTCGAAATTCGCCTCAGCGTGCGCCCTACGGCCTGTACGCTGAACAGCTCTCCGGTACTGCCTTCACTGCTCCACGCTCCCACAACCGCCGTTCCTGGCTGTATCGCGTGCGACCGGCTGCGGTTCATATGCCATTCACGCCGCTGGAGAGCAACAGACTGGTCAGCGACTTCTCGCGTGTTCCGCCAACGCCTCCAAATCAGTTGCGCTGGGACCCACTCCCGATGCCGGAAACGCCGACAGATTTCATTGACGGTCTGGTGACCATGGCAGGCAATGGGTCGGCCGAGTCGATGTCGGGTTGTGCCATCCATATGTATGCAACGAATCGGTCTATGACAGACCGCTTCTTCTACAGTGCGGACGGGGAACTGCTAATTGTTCCTCAGGCCGGTCGCCTGAGCATTGCGACAGAGCTTGGCCTCCTGGACGTGGAGCCACAAGAAATCGCCGTCATTCCGCGAGGCGTACGCTTTCGCGTCGAGTTGCCCGACGGCGAAGCGCGCGGATATATCTGCGAGAACTTTGGCGCCCTGTTACGTCTTCCAGACCTCGGTCCTATCGGTTCGAACGGTCTTGCCAATCCACGTGACTTCCTGACGCCCCATGCAGCGTATGAAGTCCGTGAGGGCAATTTTGAACTCGTGGCAAAACTTAACGGGCATCTGTGGCGCGCAGATATTGGTCATTCGCCGCTCGACGTGGTGGCATGGCACGGAAACTATGCGCCGTACAAGTACGACCTGCGGCTTTTCAACACGATTGGGTCCATCAGCTTCGACCATCCAGACCCATCGATTTTCCTGGTGCTGCACTCGCCAAGTGACACGCCCGGCGTTGACACCATTGACTTTGTCATCTTTCCGCCGCGGTGGCTTGCCGCCGAAGACACCTTCCGTCCGCCCTGGTTCCATCGAAACTTTGCCAGCGAGTTCATGGGTTTAATTCACGGCGAGTATGACGCCAAAGCCGAAGGCTTCGTGCCTGGCGGGGCCAGCCTGCACAACTGCATGTCAGGTCACGGTCCTGATGCCGGCACGTTTGAAAAGGCATCCGTGTCCGATACGACACGACCAGCGAAGGTCGATTCAACCATGGCCTTCATGTTCGAGACCCGCAACCTCATCAAGCCGACGCAGTTTGCCTTGGAAACGTCGCAGTTGCAGGCGGAGTATTTCGAGTGCTGGCAGGGACTCACAAACAACTTCAACGCGGACGTCAAGTGATGGCAGCCAATGCAGTCGATACCTCGATGCTAAGTCGGACAACAAGTCCAAGCCTCCGAAGCTGGATTGAGTCGGCGAATTCTGCCGACACCGACTTCCCCATCCAGAACCTTCCTTTCGGGGTGTTCTCCGACGACAAGTCCGACACGGGAAGGGTTGGTGTCGCAATCGGAGACCTGATTGTCGACCTTTCGGAGCTCGAGTCAGCAGGACTGATTGCCGTGCCGTATGTTGTCACGGACGACACAGGTCTGCCTAAAAGCGTCTTCCGTCAGGCACGGCTCAATGATTTCGTAGCCTTGGGAAAAGCCGCCTGGAGCAGCATCCGGATTCAGCTGTCGACGCTACTGTCCGCGGACAACGCGACGCTTCGGGACGACCCAGAATTGCGAGAGCAAGCGTTCGTGCGCCAAAGCGACGCGGTCATGCATCTTCCCTTCGATATAACAGGCTACACAGATTTCTACTCGTCCAGAGAACATGCGACGAACGTCGGGGCAATGTTCCGTGACCCGAAGAATGCGTTGATGCCAAATTGGCTCGAGATTCCTATAGGATATAACGGGCGAGCGTCTTCGGTAGTAGTGAGCGGCACGCCGATTCGTCGCCCGAATGGGCAGCGCAAAAACCCTGACGCTGAACGCCCAACCTATGGGCCTTGCCGCAAGCTCGACATTGAGCTGGAAACAGGCTTTTTTGTCGGCGTGGGTAACGCACTTGGCTCACCTATTTGTGCTGCGGATGCAGACGGCCACATCTTTGGAATGGTCCTCCTCAACGACTGGAGCGCGCGCGACATTCAGCAGTGGGAATACCAGCCACTTGGCCCGTTCAACTCCAAAGGATTCGCGACGACCATTTCTCCTTGGGTTGTGACCATGGAAGCGCTAGAGCCGTTTCGCGTCAAACAACCACCGCAAACGCCAAAGCCCCTGTCGTATCTGCTCGGTGCTACGCGAGCTGGCGTCGACCTGCATCTTGAGGTACAGCTGAAGCCAAAGGCCGCTGCTTCGCCGACGACTATCGCCAGGACCAACTTCAAATATATGTACTGGTCGATGGCGCAGCAGTTGGTACACCACACCTCGGCCGGCTGCAACACCCGGGTCGGAGACCTTCTGGGTTCTGGGACCATTAGCGGGCCGAAATCTGAATCGACCGACGGCAAGGTTGGGACGTTCGGCAGCTTGCTCGAGCTGACATGGAACGGGCAATCACCGCTCCAGCTCGACGATGGCGAGACACGGGGCTTTATCGAAGATGGCGACGAACTCACTCTTACTGGCTGGTGCCAGGGCGACGGCTACCGGATTGGGTTCGGTTCGTGTGTCGGCGCCATTCTGCCCGCGATTGGAGTTGCGGCCTCGGAGGACGGCGAATGAAGCTGTATAGCTACTTTCGCAGTTCCGCGTCTTATCGAGTTCGTATCGCACTTGCTTTGAAGGAGCTGCCGTTTCAGTATGAGGCTGTCCATCTTCTCAAAGATGGCGGCCAGCAGCTCTCACCGGAGTACCGCCGGGTGAATCCAGACGGTATCGTCCCGGCGCTTGAAGACGGACCCGAGGTCTTGACGCAATCTCTGGCAATAATTGAGTACCTCAACGAGATGTATCCCGAGCCGCCGCTCCTTCCGCGAAGTCCCGCGGACCGGGCCTATGTCCGCTCCGTTGCGCTGCAAGTCGCATGCGAAATTCACCCGGTCGACAATCTTCGTGTCCTCCAGTACCTGAAGAAAAACTTCGGCATATCGGATGAGCAGAAGTCACAGTGGTATCGACACTGGATTGACGTCGGCTTCGGTTCACTGGAGATGCGGCTAAAGGAGGAAAGACGTGTCGGAGATTTCGTATTCGGCGACACGCCAACTCTCGCCGACGTGTGCCTGGTACCACAAGTGTGGAACGCTCAAAGATTTGACATACCGTTGGACAGCTACCCGACAATCAAGCGCATTGCCGACAATGCAATGGCTTTGGAAGCATTGAAACAGGCTGAACCGGCAAACCAACCGGACGCAAAGGGCTAAGTCGGACGTTCATTCCTTGTATGCCTTGAGCTAATAGCGGCACACCTGAGGCGCGCTGACTTTCGCGTGGTCAAATTGCGTGGTTCGACGAGGTGAATACGTGAGGCGAACCTACCCGCAGCGACGCGTAGCGCTATGCGGCGAGACAACTAATTCTGAAGCGCAATGGGCGTCAGAAATCGCACTTCCTTATCGGCAACGAAGTCCTTCGTCGCATCATCATAGACGGCTCGGTATGGTTTCTGCGGCTGCGCGCTGAGCCATTCATCTAGGGCGCCGTTCCATACTTCGAATAGAATCAAATCGTCTGGTGCGTCCGGGTCTTCGCTGAGCACGGCGCTCACGAAAGTTGGCTCTTCCGACATCGTCTTCATGAGCTCGGCGAGGTGCGGCACGAATAGCGCCTTCGTCGACGGAAAAAGCTTGAAACGGACGTAGAGAGATAACATCGGTCTGCCCTGGTGTCGTTGCATTGCAAGCCTGTCACGTGGCGCGGGTGTCTACGGAGATACATCTCGCGAGCGCGCGGTGTGACCAATTGTCCGAAGAAAACGGCTGCAAACACTTGGTCGCGGCCGTTCGGCTAATCATTCCCGATACTTCGATTTAATTCTCGAACTGGCGAATCGTTGCGTTATACGCACGCGTCGCCATCTCTTCGAGCGGCAGCTTGCGCTCAACGTCAGACAGGATTTCCACGCCCCACGGACCTTCAAAGCCAGTCGCCTGGATTGCCTTGATGAAGCCCTGCACGTCGAGTACGCCTTCGCCAGGCAGACGGCGTTTGTGGCAGGTGTCCATCCACAGCGGCTCGATTGCGTACCGGTCTGCGTCGTCGAGTTCGATGCCCTTGATGAATTCCGGCTTAATCGTGGCAATTTCCTTGAAGTCGACATTGCCGCGGCACAGGTGCCATATGTCGAGCAGCAGGCCCGCATTGGCCTTGTTCGCGCCTTCGACAATAGCTTTGCCGGTTTCGATTGTTCGCACGTTGCTGAAGGGCATGATTTCCAACATGACTTGCGTACCGCGCTTCTCAGCGTCATCTGCCAGCTTGCCGAATTCTTCGACCATGAGGGGGACGTTGGCGGTTTCTTCGCCAATGCCCGGACCGACCTTCACGATGCGCGCACGAAGTTCTTCCGCAGCCTTCAGGTAGTAATACCGCATGCTGTCCGACGTGCGGCGGCGCTCGCCGGTTTGATACCAGTCGACCAGGAACTCGAACTCAACGTGCTTCATGCCGTTGGCTTCGAGGATTCGGCGCATTTCCGGGAAGCCAATCTTGTCGGCCGTAGCGTAGATGTCCGAATGAATCAGGCCGATGCCGTCCCAGCCTGCTCTTGCTGCCGCTTCAACGCGGTCCTTGAAGCTGAATGGGCTGATTTCGGTCGGCCCAAACGGAAAGACGTCGCCCGACAGAGTGAAGTAAGCAGCAACAAGTTCGACTTTAGATTTGGACATGAGAACCCTCGTTAACGAAGCAGCGACCAGCCCGACGGGCGTCGCAAGAGACCATGTCCCGAACTATCACGTAGAAACGGCAGCGGATAAACAGCCCTGCAATCGCCTCACCGTAGAGTTTAAATCTACAATTCGGCGTTTTGCGGGTTGCCGGGCGTGGTGAAGTCCGCTAAAGCGGCGCGCAGCTTGATTGTTCGAAAGTCGCAGGGGCTATCGCAGTCCGAAAGCCGCAATTTTTCCGGTGAGCGGAAATAACTTTTCGTTCTGTCGCATTTTTCTTTCGCATACCAAGCCTTACTGTGCCTCCTCGAGAACACTAAAACCCGGCTCACTCATCTCAGGGGCCTTCAGGAGACACAGCATGAACATCCGCAAATCCGTTATTTCTTGCCTTGCTCTCAGCGCTATCGCCAGCGCTTTCTGCAGTGCTGCCCAAGCCGCAGACCAGCCGCGCGTCGCGTTGCTTATGCCGACGCAGAGCGTTGAATATTGGGCGCTCTACGTCAAAGGCTTCGAAAAAGAAGCTGCGGCACAAGGCATCAAGCTTGATGTGAAGGTCACCAACTACGACCCGAACGAGCAGGCAACCCAGGTCGACCAGACGCTCGCGCAGAAGCCAGATGTCATCGTCCTCGTGCCTGTGGACTCAAGCGCGATGGTCCCCTCGATTCGCAAGATTGACCAGGCGAAAATCCCGCTCGTCATTTCTAACTCGATGCCCGACCAGAAATACTCCCGGTACTGGAAAGTCTTCACTGGGCCGAACGACATCAGTAACGGTCAGGTTGCCGCGAAAGCGATGATTCAGGGATTCAAGGACAAGGGCTACGGAGACAAAGGGAAGGTAATCGTCATCAACGGACAGATGGGTACGCCCCCACAGATACAACGCTACCAAGGCTTCGTTGATGAGCTGAAAAAGGATGCACCTGGTATCGAGGTAGTTGGCTCCCAACCTGCTGACTGGGACGCAGTGAAGGCGGAAGCAGCGGCGTCTGCGCTTTTCACTCAGTTCAAGGATGTGAAAGGCGTCTATACAGAGAATGATTCTCAACTTCGTGGCACGGTGACTGCCGCTCAAAGACTTGGACTCGACCCTTCGAAGCTGGTGATTGTCGGACACGGATGCGACTCCGGAGGCGTCGAGGCTATCTCGGCAGGTAAAGCCTACGCGACAGTCGAGCAATCTCCCTTTGACGATGGTGCTTATGCCGCGAAGGCCGCGAAGGAACTCGCCTCCGGCAAGGCTCCGAAAGCTGTGCAGTACCTGCCGAATCCGGCGGCTACCAAAGCCACCATCAACGTCTGCTATTCCCAGAAGAAGTAGGTCGCGCGTCGGCTACCGAGTTACTGCGTAGCCGGCAGGACGCAACGGCGACCCTGCGGGGTCGCTTTCGCTTTGAAACGGAGACAAGAATGAGACGAGAGATTGGCGTTGCCGTGATTGGAACTGGTTTTATGGGAAAAGCGCATGCCCTCGCGTATCGCGCGGTGCCGAATGCTTTCCCTAACTCGTTGACGCCACGATTGGTGGCCGTTGCCGATGTCAGCGAGACGGGCGCGAGGCAAGCGGCAGAGCAATTTGGCTTCGACCGTGCGACAAGCGACTGGCGGTCGCTCCTTGACGACCGCGATGTTCAGGTCGTCTCAATCACTACGCCATGCAGTTTGCATCGAGAGATGGCATTGGCGGCAATCGCCGCCGGGAAGCATGTGCATTGCGAAAAGCCCATTGCGCCATCCGCATCTGACGCTCACGAAATGATGAAGGCGGCCGAGTCCGCGAACGTCGTCACGCAAGTCGGCTACAACTACATCAAGAATCCCATTCTCAAACTGGCGCGAGAGATGATTGCGTCTGGCGAACTGGGCGAAATCACAAGCTTTCGCGGCATCCATGCGGAAGACTACATGGCCGACCCTGAGATTCCCTACAGCTGGCGAGTCGACCCTCAAAACGGGGCAGGCGCGCTGGCTGAAATCGGCAACCACATCGTTGGAATGTCGCGATTCCTTCTTGGTCCGGTTACCCATGTGAACGCGCAACTCGAGACCGTCAATAAGTCGCGCCCGGTGTCGCCTGGTTCGCCCGAGCGCCGGGAGGTCAAGGTCGATGACATTGCTAGATTGATGGTGACCTTCGACCGAGGGTGTTCAGGCTCAATCGAAGCAAACTGGACCGCAACTGGCCGCAAGATGCAGCTTGAGTTCGAGATTTACGGAACAAAGGGTGCGCTGTGCTTTTCCCAGGAGCGCTTCAATGAACTCCGATATTTCAACGCCGGCGGCGACCCTCGGACATCGGGATTCGCTCGAATCGAAGCCGGACCCGCTCATCCTCCCTACGAAAACTTCACGGTGGCTGGCGGGCACCAACTGGGTTTCAACGATTTGAAAACCATTGAGATGGCGGAATTCATCGCGGCAATTGAACATGGGACGCCTACGTTCCCGGATTTCCGGGAGGCGTGGGAAATCCAACGGATTGTCGACGCTGCCATCCGGTCTTCGGCCGAGGCGCAGAGAGTCTCTCTGTAACAGACCAGCAAGCTCCAAGGTTAGCGCGCGGTTTGGCAGGCATTACGTCCTGACTTCCGCGCGTTTTTTTCGACTGCAGCCGGACGCTGATATTTCCGGTGACTGGAAATATCATTTCGCGGCCACGCATTTTTCTTTTCCTGGCGAACGAATAACCTTATCTCAACGATAACGAAGCCGCTAAAGCGAGTTTCTGCTGGAGACGACATGCATTCCTGCGCACGCAGCGATTCTTTTCGAATTCCTCTCCTGGTAGACCAACAGCAGCGGCATCACTGATGCGGCAACGCCCCACGGTTCGTCGCGAACCACAGCAAGCATCCGCTTCAGCTTCGATGCAAGGCTTCGTTATTCGAAATGTATGCGTCACCCAGTGTGAGCAATCACGCGGATGAGCCAGGTGACGGTGACGGGCATCGACCCGTGGCAGCGGACGACCGAAGAGTGTCCGCGTATGGAGGAAGACAATGCTGCAAGACGCTAAAACAGGCGGCGAGACGCTCGCCACTCAGAGTCTGCTCTGCGCTCGCAATCTAACCAAACACTATGGTGGCGTGAAGGCGCTCACCGGTGTCAGCCTCGAGTTGGCACCTGGTGAGATTCACGCGCTGTGTGGCGAGAACGGTGCAGGCAAAAGCACGTTTATCAAAATTCTCGGTGGTCTGGTGCAGCCGGACGACGGTGAAATTACCGTCGACGGACATCAACTGAAACTCGGGCATCGTACCGACCCGAGACTTATCTCCATCGTTCACCAGGAGCTTGCTATCGTCCCGACGCTGTCGGTGCTCGACAACATCCTTCTCGGTGGCGTGGACCAGAGCGAAATCTACCGTCGCAGCCAATACCGGGACTCTGTCCGTGAGCATCTGGATTCGGTCGGACTGTCGCATATCAAGCTCGATGCGCCTGCCTCGCGGCTCAGTCTCGCTGAATGCCAGCTCGTCGAAATCGCTCGGGGCATGTCGCGTCAAGCGAAGGTCCTGCTCCTGGACGAACCTACCGCGACCTTGTCGGATGCGGAGATTGTCCGAGTATTTGACGTTGCGCGCAAACTGCGTGACCAAGGAACCGCGATGATTTTCGTCAGCCATCGACTCGACGAAGTGTTTGCGCTCACGGACCGGGTAACGGTCTTCCGCAATGGACAGCATGTGCTCACGCAGCGCACTGCGGATATGACTACCGCGGAGGTAGTTAAGGCAATGATTGGTCGCGAACTGGTGCATAACAAGGTCATGCCGCCGGAGAACCGCGCCAACGTGGCGCCGCGTCTTTCGATTTCCAACCTGACGGTCGCGGACAAGGTCAAGGAACTCTCAGTCGACGTCGCGCCGGGCGAAATCCTCGCCGTGGTCGGCCAGTTGGGTTCTGGCGCGGAAGTCGTTGTCGAGGCCCTTGCTGGCCTTCGCGGTGATATTTCCAGTGCTGTGAAAGTGGACGGTCAAACCATCAAGCTCGACAGCATTCGGAACTCGCTGCGAGCGGGAATCGCGTACGTGGCAGAAGACCGCGCTGACAAAGGCGTTTTCCTGGATGCGCCGATTGCCATCAATATCACCGCGTCTGTCATGGCGAAGTTCACCCGAGCGGGAATCATGCGACGCGCCGGTGAACAGGAAGAGGCGCGACGCCTGGCCTCGATGTTCACTATCGACCCGAAGCGTCTTCCGCACGAAGTTTCCACGCTTAGCGGCGGCAATCAGCAGAAGGTCTCTCTCGCGAAAGCAGTGGCACTGGCTCCTCGTCTGTTGCTGCTGAACGAACCCACCCGGGGCGTTGATATTGGCGCCCGCAGCGAAATCTACGCGACGCTGCGCAAGATGGCGGATGAAGGGCTAGCGATTGTCTTCTACTCGACGGACCTCGAAGAAATCCTGGAGCTCGCGGATACGGTTCTGACGGTCTTCAGAGGCCGGATGGTCCGTCATAAGCCGCGGTTCGAGATAAACGGCGACACGCTCCTGCACGACATCGTGGCAGGCGACGGCGATGCATCTCATGGCCATGTCTCTTTCCGAAACCAGACTGTGGAGGTGGGTAATGCATAAGACAGCTCTCGAGCCTACCGCGCAGGTATCAACGACTGCGCTACGACGTTGGGCCGCGGCATTGTTTGGCACGACGAGTATTCACGCTGCGTCGATTCGCATCGCAACCCTTGCTCTTATCGTAGTCGCTGCGGCTATTGTTCCGCACTTCACCGAGTTCGGAAACTTGCAGTCCCTGATGTACTCGGTCGCCGCGGTCGGCATTGGCGCAATCGGGATGGCGCTAGTGACCCTCAGTGGAAATCTGTTCATGCTGTCGATGGGCGCGACAGCGGCAGTCTCCACGGTGATGTTCGCTGCGCTCATTCATCTCGGTCTCGGCGCAACGCTGCTGTTGGTCGTGCTGAGCGGCCTTCTGATGGGGGCTGTCCAGGGTGGAATCATCGCATTGGGTAAAGCGAATCCCATCATCACAACGATTGCTACCTCGTCAATCATCATTGGTGCTGGCGTCATCTACACCGGAGGGCTGACAGTCATCGGAAAGGGGGACGCGACGTGGCTCGGTCAGGGACGGTTGTTTGGCTGGCTGCCGAATCAAATCCTGGTGCTGGCAATCTTTGCGGCCATTGCAAGCTTCATCCTGCAGAAATCCCGTATCGGGCGGGAAATCCGACTGATTGGTATGCGAGCTGAAGTGGCACGCATCGCAGGACTCCGGTTGATGGCAGCAACGCTCGTTTGCTACGGATTCGCGGGCGCCGCAGCTGCGCTGGCCGGTTCGTTGATTGCTTCGTCGTCGGCCCAAGGCAACCTGACCTACGGCATTGACCTGGACTTTAACGCAATCGCTGCCGTGCTCGTCGGTGGAATCTCGATTCGAGGCGGACGCGGGCAAATCTCGGACGCGGTGACGGGCGCAATTTTCCTCGCCGTTATCAGCAACATCCTCCTGGTCAGCGGCGTGAGTTATGAGTACCAGTTGGTAGCGAAGGGCATCGTGGTTCTCGCGGCAGTCGTGTTCGGAGCGTTGCTCGCCCGACTCGGCCCGGGGCGGAAATAACTGGAGATTTGAAAATGGAACAGTCTCAACGACTTCTCAAACTGGTCATTCGCCTCGTACTGCTCGTGGGAATGCCTGTTATCTTCGGCCTCAGCGTCGACCACTATTTCTCGCAGGCGAACCTCTACGCAATCTTCCAGGCGTTTGCGTTTCTCGGCATCATCGCACTCGGTCTTTCAGTCACGATGATTGCGGGTGAGTTCGACCTGAGCGTCGCTGCAATCTCGACAGTTGCCGGCCTCATCACTGTGAAGTTCGGTGGCGATAGTGCGATGCTCGGCATGCTGTACGCAATCATCTTTGGCGTGGTGGTAGGCATCGCTAACGCGGCGCTGCTGCCTTGGCTCGGCGTCTCTTCGCTCGTGACGACAGTCGGCTCCATGATGTTCCTTACCGGCATCGGTTACTGGATTGCAGGCGGTCGAGTCTTGAGTTACGCCAACCTTGATGTCAGCGACTTCCTTGACCAGAACGTTGCGTCAATCTTTTCCCCGCGTAGCCTCATCACAATCGTCTGCTTCGTCGTTGTATCGCTTTTCCTGCGTTACACCACCCTCGGGCGTGACATCTACGCATCGGGTGGGCATCGGAAGGCAGCAATTCAGAGTGGCGCGCGCGTGGGTAAGGCGCTGACAGTCGGTTTCGTCATCTCCGGCGGACTGTCTGCACTTGGCGGAGGCCTGCTCTCGCTGAGCCTGGCGACTGCGTCCGCAACGATGGGAAGTAGTATCCTGCTTCAGGCGGCTTCGGCCGCGATTGTCGGGGGTGTTGCGTTGGGTGGAGGCATCGGTTCGCCGCTCGGTGTAGCAATGGGCGTCCTGATTCTTACGGTGCTGAACAATGGGCTCGGCCTGTTGAGTGCTACGTCTACCCAGATTCTTCTCGTCAACGGTCTGTTGCTTCTGATTGTGGTCCTGCTTGACGGCCGTCTCGGTGCGGTCTTGGCTGCTCCGCTCGGACGATTCGCTCGCAGAAAGACTACGGGCACCGCATAGTATTGTCGTCCTTGCTTGGATTAGCCCACGCGTTGGCCGCACCGATAACGTCGGCAAATCAAGCAGGGACGACAAAGCACTTCCTCGGTTGATGTTCGCCTCCCGGTGGAATCGGCCGCGAGTCACCGACCACGGACCGTTAACGTTCGTTGTGAAATCGTTACTGTGGCTTCCAAGGCGTTACAGCAAAGCTGCTATGCAGCTTAGATACTTCAGTAATCGACACCACGGCATCGTTCCCGCCGCCTTGAGTAGAACCCTCCTTCGCGATACCAATCAATCGGTTCGCCTCGTCCAACACCGGGCCGCCGCTGTTCCCTTTTCGTATGTTTTGCGCTATCTCGTAGTGCAGGTAAGCCTTGTCGTTGTACTGATTCACTATCTTGGTGGTAAACCTTGACAACGTCTTGCCTGCCGAGTGATTCGGGAATCCGTATAGCTGAACCGGCACTCCAGTTTCGACTGTTATCTCGGACACATCCAAATTCCAGGACTTTTCAGGAAGTTTCCCTTTGGGTCGCAACAAAGCAATGTCTGGAATTTCCGACGACCACACTATCTCTAGTTCGCAAACGTCTTGCATCAACCTGTCCTGCAGAAAAATTCGCCCGCCATTGACCCCGAAGTATCCTTGCGGCCCATTTTCGTGCTCCTCTATCGGCCGCTGGACAACGTGGTCACATGTAACGATTCCAAAGCCATTCATCAAAAAACCTGAACCTTCGCTGTATTTCAATGCGTCATCGTCCTTACACGCAATTCGATACACTGCCCGTTCAAGGTCAACGACGTCTAAGCTATCCGACTCTGCGAGTTTAATAGATAGCCCCGGTGCTGCATGCCCCTCCGTTACATGGGCTCTTGCGACCCTCATCACGTCGGAAGCTCCGAGCGATTCTTCTGCCTCGTCTAATGTGGACAGCGCGTCTCGCGTTCTCCCAAGGCGTGCAAGAGCCACCGATAGATAGGCAGCTACCCGGTCCGTGACCTGTGTCCTGAAAAGGTCGCGTAAGACTATCTCCGCTTGGCTGGTATAGCCGATTACCAGAAGAAGTATGGCCTTGTTCGTCAGGTATGAGTCGGCGTTCGGTTTCGCGAGGTCATATGTAGCCTCCATTTGTTCGGCTTCCGCCAGAAGCGTCTTGGCGCTCACCAACTGTCGTCCCTGTAGTCGAGGGAAGGGTTCATTTTCGATAAGACGAGCCAATTTCGCGGCGAACAGATTGAATCCGTATTCGGGTACGCTGCGATGGCGTCCATGAAGCTGCGCGAACGCCTGTTCGGCCAGCTGGATGTTGCCGCGCCCCTTGCTGAACTGTGCAACTGCCCGATAGAAAAGAATTGTGTCGCGCGCAGCGTCTTTGTTCACCTGTGGTATCTCAGGTGGGACGTCGGTGCTCTCCAACGTCTTCCAGTCTTGGGTTGATAGAGCGAACTGCAAGCGATGCCGCAATTGAACAACAGCAAACTGCCCCGCTAACTGTTGTCGTGGTTCGGGCATAGAGTCCATGTACGCCTTAGCTGCGACGTACTCCCCGGCGGCCAACAGTTCGTCAATTCGAAATTGAAAATCCGTCAGGTATCGCGCCGTACCGGCCCTTCGAGGTAGTAAGTCTTTGATTCGTTCTTGTATTTGCGGCCGCATTGAAAGCGGAGCCAACCTACAAAGCTGCGCCAAGAACGCTGGTTCATCTATTGACAGGATTTCTTTCAGCAATCGTGTTCCGTCGGCTTCAACCAGGCGACTCAGGACGCGTCCGAAGTCCACGGCTAATCCACTGTCGTTTGCCCTCCCATTCGGGGGCCGTTCGAACCTGATAGCAAAAGCTTCAACACGTCCCCGTTCGAAATTCGCAAATGCACCCGAATACACCGCCTCAACCAGTGCGTCTACCAATGTAGACGGTATCTCATCTCTCTGTCCTATGATTGCACGGGCAAGTACTCGCAAGTGTGCCCGAAGTGCGCGGACCAAGTTGTCTTTGACAATGTACGGATTTTCGTCCGATGAAATCGAAGAGAGTCGATTTTCGATGTCGAGGGGATAAAGAAACGCGCACTGAGTGGCCTCGTCTAGGCGCTGGCTCATATCGAAGAGAACGGCTGCAGCCTCCGTACCGATGCGCGTCGTCGACAGGCGATAGTTGTCTTCACGTATCGATTGGATATACGCCGTCACCAGCGGCAAGCAACGCACTTCTGATACAAGTTGCCCGGCGTCGACGACATCAAGCGCCGCCGAGAACGCTGGTAAGCCAACCTCAGTGTCGTAGTCCCCGCCTAGCAGCGCGTCGTACATCGACACAAGAAATTCGCTCGAGAACTCAACCAGTTCGGAACGGAAAGCTGCGAGCATTGGGCTACCCGGTACCCCAAAATCATCTTGCTGGGAAGCGCTCGCGTGCAATCCGTGGAGCAACGCTGCCACTTCGTGCGACGCTAATCGACCCGATTTGGCATGTTGGCATGTGATGGATAGCGCGTCGATGAATGCCTCCGTACGAGAGGCCTCGTTGTCGCGTACCATCAACCTCCTATCCCATACTCCAGCGGCCACTTTCCACCTTGATATTAGAAGGCAGACTAGAGCAGCGGTCTCCGGTTTCAGCGTCATGTCCGCCAAAAGCACCGGTCGCTGCTCGACCCAAAATAGGACCGTCGATAAGACCTCCGGATGCATTAGCGCGAGGTCCAGCAGTCTGATGGCAATCGGATGTGGCGTTGGTGCGTTAACGGCGTGTTCAACCTCGGCCAAGAGCAGGCCGACTAGATTGGCAGCGTGGCTCCATCCGCCGTTTTCGTAGCGCATGCGCTCAATCTGCTTATTGACTAGCCACTCCGATTTAGAGGCTAAAGCTGTAGGAATATCCGGAAACCAGGAGGCGGCCTGCACGCTGTCGACTTGACGCGCGCGAGCGGTTTGAAGAATTCCTCTCCGTCGATAATCGGCCCATGAAAGTGGTTTCACATCGTTTTCAAGGACCGCAAGTGCTGAATTGATGAAATGATTGCGCGCATCCTCGCCCCATACTTCTGACGGAACGATTTTAGGATAGTTAAGACTCTCCCAGACTCGAAGCCAATCAAATAGAAAGTCGGCGTTTCCAGCGTGATGACGGTCGTCTCGGTCCCACATTCGGGCCGCGACCCATGTGGGCGTGATACAGACGATATGAGATGGAGGGCGTGTCTGGTTGACGACCGATTCGGCAAGCGCAATCAACTTGTCATCTGCGTCGGGTGGAGTTCTGAACTGATATTGACTGTTATGCCGGACATTCAGCCATGCGACGAAAGGAGTGAGCTTGTCTACATTTTGGTTACTTGCGGCACGCGCAACATCGAACGGTACGCTCAGGCATTGCCAGCCGTCTCCAACCCATCCTTCCTCGATAAGGTCGTCTAGCGTGGGTGCGTCCTCAGTGTCTTTGGCGGCATCCGCATAAATTTGCCTAGCACGCGCCGGTACATCATTGCTGAGAATGACCAGATTTTGAAAGAATTTTAGTACGAGCTCGTCATCGAATACTTGGTCAGACTGAGCCGGTGCGCGATGCTGCCTGCTTAGGCCGAGGTTTCGTTCATATCGCTCCCGCAACACAAGTCGTGTTTCTCCGGGAGCATTG
This sequence comes from Paraburkholderia sp. SIMBA_030, assembly GCF_046535245.1. Taxonomy (NCBI): domain Bacteria; kingdom Pseudomonadati; phylum Pseudomonadota; class Betaproteobacteria; order Burkholderiales; family Burkholderiaceae; genus Paraburkholderia; species Paraburkholderia sp. SIMBA_030. The sequence goes on along the minus strand of NZ_JAWRXB010000022.1, from coordinate 19,478 downwards.
TTTAAGCTTTCGAATCGAGTCATTCTTTTCACTTGTCGAAAATAAAACCCCATAGGAGTCTCATTTTATAATATCAAAGTGAAGAGTGACTCGCCTCCGTTTCAGGAGGGAAAGATTGAAAAGCGGCTACGGCCGCATCGCGCAGTGCCTTGCGGACAATCCACGATTGGGTGAGGCAGCCGCAGCATTGGCAAACTATTATTGAGCCAGATACCCACCGTCGATGATGAGTTCGCTGCCCGTCACGAACGAAGACTCGTCGCTGGCGAGGAAAACGCATCCGGCAGCAACTTCCTCGGGCGTACCCATCCGACCCATTGGCGTGCTCTTGATGATTCCAGCATTCATGTCGTCCGACTGAGCCTCAACGAGCGGCGTCCGAATGAGCCCGGGATGAACTGAGTTCACACGGATGTTCTCAGCCGCATATGTCACCGCGGCATTCTTCGTCATATTCCGCACACCGCCCTTCGCTGCGTTGTAAGCTGCCGCGCCGGGCACACCTACGTTCCCCCAGATAGAACAGAAGTTGAGAATCGAGCCACGCTTTGCGGCTCGCATCGACGGCAGGACTGCTTGCATGCCCAGGAAGCTTCCAGTGAGGTTCACGCCGAGGACGCGGTCCCAGCTTTCCCTGTCAGTACCGTGAACGGGCTCATAGCACGCCACGATGCCAGCGTTGTTGACGAGGACATCAATGCGTCCGTGTTTCGCAAGAATTCCATCAACGACGCGAATCCAGTCATCGTTCAGTGAGACGTCAAGCTTCACGTGCTCAACCCCATCCGTTTCCGCGCCGGGTTTGACGTCTCCCGCAATTACTGTTGCCCCTTCCCGCGCAAATGCCTGTGCCACTGCCAGGCCAATACCCTGGGCTGCACCCGTGATGAGCGCCACTTTGTCTTTAAGTCTGTCCATCTTCGTCTCCGATTAAGCGCCTACGCTTTCTTGTGTTGATGATGGCGGCGTCATGCGCCTCCGGTTACTGTCGTTAGCGACCCTTGCGACGCATCTGGTCGAGGAACACGATGACGATAATGAGAATGCCCGTCACAATTCGTTGCCAGAACGGGTCGATGTTCAGGAGGTTTGCGCCCTGCGCCAGGGTGGTGAGGAGGGCCGCTCCGATAATCGGCCCCTGAATGTTTCCGACCGCTCCAAAGAGACTTGCTCCCCCGATGACGGCCGAAGCAATCGACTGTAGTTCCCAGCCCTCGCCGGTGGTCGCCATGCCGATACTGAGTCGGCTCGCCACGAGGATGCCCACGAGCGCAGCGCATACGGCGGATACGATGTAGGCGACGTAGATAACGAGGGAGACGTTCACACCAGACAGTCGAACCGCCTCTTTATTCGAGCCGACTGCAAAAAGGTAGCGGCCCCACTTGGACCGATGCAGCAGGAAGTATCCTGGGACTGCTACGACCAAGACCGTCCAGAAAAGCGTCGGCACGCCTAGGAACGAGCCACGTGCAAATGATGTGAACGCCATCGGAAGACCTGCCACCGGTTCTCCACGCGTAATCAGGAGGGTGAAACCGCGCAGCGAAGTGAGAGTTGCGAGCGTCGTGATGAAAGGCGGGAGCCCGAGTCTGGTGGTGCAGAATCCGTGAAACGCACCAATCACGACTCCAATCAGGAGGGTCAGAAAAATCGCAGCGCTGATTGGCAGCCCACTCTTAATTAGCATCGCCACCACGACTGACGAAAGCCCCACGACGGCACCCACCGAGAGGTCGATGCCAGCGGTAATCATGACGAATGTCTGGCCAATCGCGATGATGGCCCAGAACGACACTTGCCGCATGAGGTTCGTGATGTTCTCTTCCGTCAGGAAGTTCGGTGTCGCCAAGGACAACGCTACCCACAGGAGAACGAGGACAAGAAATAGCGTGAGGTCCAGCAGCCAGGTCATCCGACCGAGCTTTGACACTGTTGAGGGAGATTGAAGGGTCGACATTTTCATCCTCGATTGAATCCAGAAAAGCGGCTGTTAAGCCGTTACGCGCCGATTGCAGCCGCGAGAATCGCCTCGTGGGAAGTTGAGTTGGGAGCCGCACTGGCCGCCACCTTTCCCTTGCGGAAGACGTGCAACATGTCGGCAAGGTCGTAGACCTCAGGCAGATACGAAGAAATCAGGATGATTCCGGCACCTTCTTCCAGCAGCTTGGCGAAGAGTTTGTAGATTTCGCTCTTCGCTCCGACGTCGACGCCCACGGTCGGCTCGTCCACGATGAAGAGGTCTGCGCCGGGAATCAGCCACTTGCCGAGAACGACTTTCTGTTGGTTTCCTCCGGAAAGTGATGAAGCGTTGACTTCGACGCCGGACGTGCGAATGGACAGCGCCTTCACCTGGCTGCTGGCGTTCCTGCGTTCGTCACCTCGACGAATCAGACCGCCAAATGAAATCGACGGATAGCTGGCTAGGTTGAGATTCAATCGAACTGGCAGATTGAGACATAGCCCCTGGTCGCGGCGGCTTTCGAGCAGGAGGGCGATACCCGCCTTGACTGCATCTCGCTCCGACCGGATGCGAAGAGGCTTTCCACACCATGTGACCGAGCCTGCGGATTGCTTCCGGCGACCGAAGAGCGTTTCGACGAACTCGCTGCGCCCGGAGCCAATCAGTCCGTAGAGGCCGACGATTTCTCCGCGTCGAACCGTCAGCGATATGTCTTCGAAGTCCTCGCCAGACAATCCTTCAACTCGAATGAGTTCTTCGCCGATGGGCACTTCGGCCTTGAAATGAACATCCGCAACCTCGCGGGCGACCATGTCCTTTACAAGCCGCGCCGTAAGTGGCTCGGCATCAACGCCTTTAACTTGGTGCGTCGAAATGAGGCTTCCGTCACGCATGACGCTGGCTCGGTCAGCGAGTTCGAGAATCTCTTCCATCCGGTGGCTGATATACACGATGGTCACGCCGCGCGTATTGAGTTCTCGGATGAGCTTGAAAAGTTGGTCGGTCTCGCTTCGTGTCAGGTAAGCCGTTGGTTCGTCGAAGATGATGAGTCGTGTGGCACCGGCAGCGGCTCGTGCAGTAGCCACAAGTTGCTGCTGTCCGATTGTCAAATCTCCGAGGCGCCTCGAAGCGTCGATGTCGAAGCCGACGCGCTCTAGCAAAGCGCGACCATCTGAGAGCATCTTTCGGCGGCGCATCATGCCGAAGTTTGTTTCCTCGTGGCCAAGGTAGAGATTCGCAGCCACGCTGAGATGCGGGCAAAGAACGACTTCTTGATGGATTGCCGCGATGCCAAGCTTCAGCGCGTCTGGGGGGCCTGCGAACTCGACCGGCGTGCCGTCCCAGACGAGCGAGCCGGTCGTCTTCTGCACGGCGCCAGTAAGTATCTTGATGAGTGTCGATTTCCCAGCCCCGTTCTCACCTACGATTGCATGGACTTCGCCTTTGCGGAGCTCCAGGTCTATTGATTTCAACGCGGTAGTGCCTGGATATACCTTACTCAATCCGCGTAGCGTGAACAAAGGTTCGTTCATGTCGCCTCTCCTTGTGTTCGCTGCCACGTATCAACGGCAGCTGAGGTCTGGATTGAGCAGGCGCTTGCCTTCGGGCGTGTCGAGGTCCGCACTACGGATGACGTGTACTCCCGTGTCGACGAAGGTGTTGACCTTCTCGCCCTTGACCTTCTTGACCGCCGTCTCGATGGATAAGTAGCCCATTTGAAACGGGTCTTGAACAATCAGTGCCTTCATGTCACCGCTTCGAACGAGCTTGACGAGTTCATCGGTCGAGTCGACGGTGACCCCCATCACGCGGTCCTTTGCCTTCGTTTCTGCAATGCCTTGGCCGACGCCTAGGCCGCTGTAGAAGGTGTCCCCGAAGATTCCGCGAAGTTGGGGAAAGGTCGACAGTACGTCAAGGGTCGTATTGAGGGAGCCGGTTACTGAGCCGTCACCGATGCGGGTCGTGACCACCTTCAGACCAGGATACTTTTTGGCGACCTGGTCTTTGAATCCGTCGACGCGGTCCTGAACCGACTTCACGCCTGGGAGAAACTGCAGAATCGCAACTTGGCCCTCAGCCTTGCCGTATTTCTTTTGAATCTCTTGGGCGAGGGTATCGGCCCCGAGTCGGCCGGCAGCGACGTTGTCCGTCATCACCGTTGCGGCGACCCGCTTCGAGTTGGACGGAGTGTCCGCGACAACCACCGGAATCTTGGTGGCCGCTTCGTCGATAGCAGGTCCGAGTGCTTCGGCTGAGACCGGCGTGATGACGATTGCCGCGGGCTTCCCCGAAACGGCATTCTCGAAAATGCCGATTTGGCCGGACATATCAGCCTCGCTGCTGGCACCGAGTCTGGGCACCGTGACGCCATATTTCTTTCCGGCGGTACATGCTCCAGCGAATACGGCCTGCCAAAACGGGACGCTGGTGTTCTTCACGATGACGGGGATTGTCATGGTCGGCGCGGCTAACAGGTTCGGTGACGCCAACACCGTGGCCATAACTGCAACGCCTGCGATGAATGCTTTCATGTTTTGTCTCCTTCAGTGATAAGTCTTTTGTGACTGCTTTGAGCAACGCTTTTCTCAGCTGTTTATGCTGACGAGAATCTTCAGCTTTGCGCTTCCTGGCGCGAGCAATGCGTCAAACCCTTGCTCCTTGACGTCGTTCATATCGACTTCTGCGTCGACCACTTTCTCGACCGGAAAAAGTCCGCTACGCATCATTGAGAAGATGCGTGGCCAGATGGTGAGGGGGTAGTTCAGCGAACCCCTGATGGTGAGGTCCTTGACTGTCCAGCGGAACGGGTCGGCTTCAATCTTTCCGGGCATCAGCCCGACTTGAACGACCACGCCTTGGGACGCGTACGGCATCAACGCACGTGCTGAAGGCTCGACCGTTGCCGGAGCATTCGATAGCCGCATCCGCTCCAATGCCCTCGAGAGTCGTACTTCGAATATGCGCAGCGACGTCAGTTGATAAAGGGTCAAGAACAGTTACGCCGATGTCCATGCGCTGCAATCGCTCGCGCCGATGCGCGTTGGGCTCGCTCACAAAGATATTCGTGACACCGGACGCACGTGCCGCGAGAACTGCCATCGCACCGATGGTTCCCGCGCCAGTGATGAGTATGGAGTCGCCAGGTTTAACACCTGAACGGTCGACGGCATGCACACCCACGGCAGCGGGTTCGACAAGTGCCCCTTGCTGGTCCGTGATGTCCGATGGCAGCACAACTGCATTCGACTCTTGGATGATTGCTTTTTCTGCCATGCCACCCCATGGCCAACTCAGACCGACGACGGAGGCATTTGGGCCAAGGAACGGCAGATTGCGGCGTCCAAAATAGTCTTCGCGTGGCCCCATCTGCGGTTGTATGGAAACTCGGTCACCCGGCGAGACGCTTGTCACGGCGTTGCCCACCGCGAGGACCTCGCCAGAGAACTCGTGGCCAAGGATTTGCGGAAGCGCAGCGCCGCTGTAGGGATTCGATTCCGCGGAAGTCCAGGTAGGTCCGTGGTCATACTCGTGGAGGTCCGTGCCGCAGATTCCGCAGAACGTTGGACGCACGAGGACTTGGTCGGGACTGAGTTCGCCTGGCTCTTCGACGTCGTCAATGCGAAGGTCGTGCTTGCCATGGAATCGGACGGCTTTCATCTCTATCCTTAAAATGAAGACAACAAATCACCATGCGGACAAGACCAAAGTGGTCTTCCGCAAACGCACAGCGTTCGGTTGTTGATGTGTTACCCGACCGATTACTGGCGGAAGGGTCGAAGAAGAAGCGCTCGGTGGCGAGGCGGTAAAGATGGATAGTTCATAGGTGTCTCCTGGGCATCATGGGCTCCGGTTCCCCTCAGCGGGGATTTTGTTTTTATAGGGTATGGCCGTCCTCTATAGAAAAACATGCTCTGAGCCGAAATCATATTTCCGCTAGGCGGAAATATCGGTGAACGTCGACGGTGTCTATGACGGCGAGGCCTCTGTTGTGTGATTTCTTCAAGTCGCGAAGGTCATCCAGCGTTCTTCGAGATTGAGACCTTTCACGCGTTCAATGAGGAACTCCGTGAAAACTCTAATTTTCGCTGGCTGGTAACGCCTGCTTTGATAAGCCAGGTTGATGGTCAGACGCGGCAATTGCCAGTCCTCAAGCACCGGAACAAGGCGCCCCGACACGATGTCCTCGTGGATGATGTAAAGAGGCTGAACAACAATCCCGAGTCCCGCGCGTCCCGCAGCCACGATGACTTGGCCTTCATTTGAGTCCAGGGCACTCGTGATGGCGACATTGCGTTCTTCCTTTCCTCGACGTAGATGTAGCAAGTACGGGTCAACGGCGAGGTTGTAGACAAGCATCTTGTGCTGCTCCAGGTCCTCCGGGTTCTGAGGACGGCCGTGAGCCGCGAGGTAGGCCGGCGATGCAGCCAGGATTCGCCGGGTCTCAGCAAGACGTCGAATGGTTATGCCTGAGTCTCCCTCATGCTCCTTGGTACGGATGGCAATGTCTATTCCGGCTTCGATGAAGTTCTGGTACTGATTTGTCGCAACGATTTGAACCGAGAGGTTGGGATAGCGTTTGAGGAACTCGGAAAGCGCCGGGGCGATGTGCATCATCGCGAACGACACCGAACTGGTCACGCGAAGTACACCCCGCGGACTGACCGCCTCTTCGGAAGCAATCGAATCGGCCTCGGACAGCTCAGAAATAACTGCAGTGCAGCGGCGATGATATTCACGACCGGCATCAGTGAGCCACATGCGCCGGGTCGTCCGCTCTATCAACCGTGCGCCGAGGCGCTCTTCCAATGAGCTCAGCGTGCGACTGGCCGCAGCGTTCGACATGTCGAGTTGCTCGGCCGCCTTCGACAGGCTGCCCAAATCGGCAGTGAGCACGAACAACTGCAATTGCGTCCAGCGGTCCATCGTCTACCTCTTCGCATCCAGTCGGAAAAATCGAAAGGGATTCTTCCACCCCTTCGGAGCCCAATATGCCGTAGAAGAGGTGATTGATAAACCGACTCGAAATCGCCGATTTGTAGAATAAATTTCTACAATAAAAAGGTGTCAGTGGGCGATTCTGTGTCCCTTGGAGGACTGAATTGCGCGCTTACAGCTCGATTCTTCCGGGGGGAGGAAATGTCATTTCACTTCGGAGCATTTTATTTACCCGGGCGACCCGTTACCTTTCGTTTCAGACGCCTTGAGCGCACAACGGAGACACGCACGATGCGCAATATCAACGAAGACACAATCACTCAAGCCGTTATCGCCTCGCTCGCGGACTGCAAGAACCCGAGACTGAGGACCGTGATGACGAGCCTGGTTCAACATCTCCACGCTTTTGCCCGCGACGTTCATCTCACAGAGGACGAGTGGTTCAAAGCAATCAAGTTTCTGACGGAAGTAGGACATATCACCGATGACAAACGGCAGGAGTTCATTCTGCTGTCTGACACGCTTGGCCTTTCGATGTTGGTCATGTCGCAGAACAATCGGAAGCCCTCAAATTGCACGGAAGCAACCGTGTTCGGGCCGTTCTATGTCGAGGGAGCGCCCCTCTATAACAACGGCGACGACATTTCGAATGGTGCGAAAGGCGCGCCCTGCTATGTGAATGGACAGGTTCGCGGCGCCGGCGGCGAAAGCATCGCGAACGCACAAATTGACGTTTGGCAATCGGACGAAGATGGGTTCTACGATGTCCAGAACCTCGACGAGGCAGGCAACGCCATCCATCGCGGTAGAGGCCGATTGAAGGCGGATGCAGAAGGGTTTTTCAACTTCCGCTCGATTCTTGCCGAGGCATATCCCATCCCGCACGACGGGCCGGTTGGTCGCATGCTGGCCGCTGTCGGTCGTCATCCGTGGCGACCAGCACACCTGCACTTCATGATTGAAGCGCCCGGTTACGAAACGCTCATCACGCACGTGTTTCGTGATGGAGACCAGTATCTCGACTCGGATGTCGTGTTCGGAGTCCGCTCATCGCTGATTTCCGAGTGGAAGCGTCACGAGCCGGGCGTGGCGCCGGACGGCCGGGAAATGACGGTCCCCTGGTACTCGCTTGAATACGACTTCGTGCTTAACCCGTCGGAGGTCCACGCATGATTCGGCATATCGTCATGTGGCGAGTCAGAGGTGACTCGCCTGCGGAGCGGCTAGCTGCTTCCAACCTTGTTAAGACCAGTTTCGAGGGCTTGCGTGGCTGTATCCCCGGGATGCGCCACCTTGAAGTCGGACTTGACTACAGCCAGGTCGATTACGCGTGCGACGCCGTTCTCATCACGGAGTTCGACTCGCAGGAAGCGTTGGAAGCATATGCATCTCATCCCGAACATCTGCGCGTGCGAAACGAACTCGGTGACCTTCGCACCGCGCGGTTCCAGGTCGACTACCAGTTGGAATCCGGGCTGAGTTTCGAGCGTACAGCGGAGTTACTCAATGCAAAAGCGTGAGTTTGTTTATCAGGCACGTGCCGGTCGAGTTGTCTTTGGCCCGGGCAGTTTGCAGCACCTTGAGCGCGAAGTGCTTCAGTTGAATTCGGAACGAGCACTCATTCTGTGTAGCCCAGAGCAAAAAGAGACGGGCGAAGCCCTCGCTGCGCGCTTGGGGTCGCGAGCCGCTGCTGTTTTCGACCGCGCGGTCATGCACGTGCCTCTCGAATTGGCCAAAGAAGCTCGCGCACTGGCGAGGGAACTGAAGGCCGATTGCGCCATAGCAGTTGGAGGCGGCTCGACAATTGGTTTGGGCAAGGCAATCGCGCTCGAATCAGACCTGCCGATTCTCGCCGTACCGACAACTTATGCCGGCAGCGAAATGACGCCTATCTATGGCATCACTGATGCGGGCCTGAAGAAGACAGGGACTGACCTGCGCGTGTTGCCAAAGACAGTGATTTACGATGCGGACCTCACGATGTCACTTCCGGTCGCGCTATCGGTCACGAGCGGCATCAACGCAATTGCCCATGCCGCTGAGGCGCTCTACTCGCGGGATGAGAATCCCGTAACAAGCTTGATGGCGGAAGAAGGTATCGCTGCTCTGGCGCGTGCTTTACCAGCTATCGTTGCCGACGCCCAAAACGTGGAAGCTCGCGCTGAAGCGCAGTACGGTGCCTGGCTCTGCGGAACGGTGCTGGGTAGCGTGGGCATGGCGCTTCACCATAAGTTGTGTCATACGCTCGGCGGAAGTTTCAACCTGCCGCATGCCCAGACACATACCATCGTTCTGCCCCATGCGCTCGCATACAACCGGCAGGCCACTCCGAAGGCGATGCAGCGGATTGCACGCGCTCTTGGTTCTGAAGATGCTGCACTGGGTGTGTACGAGCTCGCTAAGCGCTGCGGGGCTCCCCTCGCGCTGAAAGACATCGGCATGTCCGCTGAAGACGTTTCGAAGGCTGCTGATATTGCCAGCTCGAATCCGTACTGGAATCCCCGTCAAATTGAGCGTAAAGCCTTACTTGAGCTTCTGCAGGATGCCTTTGATGGCGTCGCGCCGCGCGCGGTGACGACCTGATGCCCCGAAAGAAGGGAGAAGTGGTTCGAACCCCTGAATTGAAACAAGGAGACGAAAATGAACTTCACTGTCTACTGTCTTGACCACCCGAATATGGTCGAACGCCGCCTTGAGAACTATGACGCACACAAGGCCTATCTACAAACAGCACCTGTAAAAACTCTCATCTCTGGCCCGCTGACGAAAGCTGACGGCCAGACGATGATTGGCAGCTTCTTTCTCTACGAAGCTGACGGCATCGAAGAAATCAAGACTTTCGTAGAGGCGGACCCGTTTAACAAGGCAGGAATTTGGGACACGGTCGACATCCGGCCGTTCATCAAACGGGTCGACAACCGCTAAATCCGTCGTATCACGGCATCTTTTAATTGCTGCCTTGCAACCGCGTGGCGCGGCTCGCGCTCGGCCTCAAAAAGCAGACGACATCAATAAAGGAAAACGTTGTCGATTTTTTGAGCGCTCGCAAAGTACACAACATCAAACGGAGACATCATGGAGACAGGCCTCGAAGGAAAGATTGTGCTCATCACGGGCGGGGCGCAAGGCATCGGACGTGCGACAGCATTGGGTTTCGCACGTGAAGGCGCGCGTCTTTGCCTCATCGACATCGACGCGAACGCTCTCAAAGAAACCGAATCGGAATTGCGCTCGCTCGGCACTAACGTCACGATTGCTCAGGCGGATTTGTCCACGGCCGATGGCGTCAAAAGTGGCATCGATTCGGCCCTGCAGTCACACAACGGCCAGGTGGACATCCTCGTCAACAACGTTGGCGCAGGCAAGGTTCGCACGTTCGAAGAACTCTCGGACGAGGAATGGGATTTCACGATGAATCTCAATTTCATGAGCTACGTCCGGACGTGTCGATACCTCCTGCCGGTGCTGCGAGCTCGTGAGAAGTCGGTGATTATCAACAACGCATCGGACCTGGCCCGCCAGCCGGAGCCTGTTCCGATTGACTACTCCGCATCCAAGGCGGCGGTGCTCGCGCTGACAAAGGGTCTCGCCCGAGCCGAAGCTCCCAGGATTCGTGTGAATGCTGTTGCGCCGGGGCCAGTCTGGACACCGTTCTGGACGAAAGATGGGGGATTTGCTGACACGATGGGCAAGTTTCACGGCATGGCTCCGAAAGACGCGGTCGAGCACGAACTTTCTCTGCGCCAGTTGCCGCTGAAGCGCCTCGGCCAACCGGACGAAGTGGCCAACGTGATTGTTTTCATGGCTTCCGACCTCGCGTCGTTCGTGACCTCTGCGGTCTGGGGCGTCGATGGTGGCAGTATCCGCAGCCTGATTTGAAGGCTGCCAGCCCTGGCTGGCACTTCATTTCCACGAGGGCGACAAATCGGGCTGACAGACCGCGTAGGGATGTCTTTGATTGCCGCATTGTTCTGAGGACCAGCGTATGTCTGCTTACGACCGGGTGATTGGAGCGAAGGTATCGCAGAGAGAGCGCGCTTTTCTAGTCGAAGCGCTCGAGCTGTTGATGCGCGAGCGCTCAAACGCGCTTCGCATCGCAACGGCCGTAGCGAAAGCGCGCGGTGACCGTGTGCCGGAAGTCCAGGAGTTTGGTCTGGACGACATCTTGCGGCTCAGCCGACTGATTTGCGAGGCTCCTTCTGCCGAACCAGGTAAGAGCAAATGGACCGCTTCTCCACCGGAGATGCAAATAACGAGTGTCGACGGGCGAAGGCCGTATCGACGCTTTCTGAATCAAGAGTGAATCGTTGGCGTTTTGATGTGCCGACGGGATATAGGAGACTAAGATGTTGCGTATCGCTGTTCTCGGTGCTGGACGCATCGGAAAAATTCACGCGGCCAATGTTGCCGCCGACCGGAGAGTGAAGCTCGTCGCGGTCGCAGACCCGAACAAGGAAGCGGTCGAGGCGCTCGCAGCAGAGCTCGGTTGCGACTCATCTCTTGATTGCAAGTCTGTAGTTGACCGAGAAGATGTTGACGCCATCATCGTCGGCACGCCGACAGACACACATATCGACCTGACGCTGCAGGCGGTCCGGCTGGGCAAGCCGGTACTCTGCGAGAAGCCCATCGACCTGGACATGGACCGTGCGCTCGCCGCGGTCGAAGAAATCGAGCGTCTCAACGGGCGCGTGATGCTTGCCTTCAATCGACGCTTCGACCCGGACGCCATGAGGCTCAGGCAGGCCATCGAAGAGGGTGAGGTCGGCGACGTTCGCCAGGTCGTCATCACGAGTCGCGACCCTGGCCTTGCGCCACGTGAGTATCTTCGGCACTCGGGCGGAATCTTCCGTGACATGACCATCCATGATTTCGACACTGCTCGCTGGCTACTCGGCGAAGAACCCGTAGAAGTGATGGCTATGGGAAGTCGGCTCGTCGACCCGGGCCTGGAGGAGCTTCCGGACTTTGACAGCGTGATGGTATTGCTGCGCACTGCGTCCGGGAAACAATGTCATATCAACGGTTCCCGACAGGCGGTGTATGGATTCGACCAGCGTGTCGAAGTGTTCGGCTCGAAGGGGATGGTGCTGAACGAAAACCATCGCCCCTCCAGCCTGCGTCGCTGGACGAGCGAAAGGACCGAGGCACGTGAACCGTTGCTCAATTTCTTTCTTGAGCGCCATGCGGACTCGTACAAGGTCGAACTGGACCGCTTCCTGAACGCACTCGAAACCAATGCTCCGATGCCTGCGACGCCCCGAGATGGAATTCGCGCTTTGCGAATCGCGAATTGCGCACTCGAAGCCGCCAATCAAGGTGGCGCCGTCAAAATCTAATCTATCGGCTATCGCCTAGTGCAACTCTGAGTTGACAGTAAGGAAATTTCTGTCCTATATGAAGAGTAAAATTCTTCAATGGGGCAGAAAGTGGCGCAGGTCGAGTCGTTCAGCGGAATACTTATTTTTGTCACCGCCGCGAAGTCGCGCAGTTTCACCGATGCCGCCGAACAGCTTGGGCTGACCAAGTCGGCAGTTGGGAAGGCAATCGCAAAACTGGAAGAGCGCCTTGGCGCGCAATTGTTCCACCGCACCACCAGAAGCATCTCCCTCACGGCCGACGGCGAAGCATATTTCGCTGCGTGCGCTTCTGCGCTTGACGAAATCTCCGTGGCGGAAACCGCTCTTGGCCCAAGCCTTCAGCGGCCTGTAGGTCGCTTGCGGATTGACATGCCCGCGGCCTTCGGACGACGGATACTTGTTCCAATCCTGCTGGACATCGCCAAAAAACATCCTGACCTGCAGTTCACGATGACTTTCTCGGACCATCTGATTGACCCGATTGAAGAAGGCGTTGACCTTGTCGTGCGCTTCGGCGAACTCGAAAGCTCGAGTGGTCTCGTCGCCCGTCGCCTCACGAGCCAGCGCATGGTGATTGCCGCATCACCCAGCTATCTTGCGCAGCGCGGAACGCCCCGCACGCTTGAGGACCTGCAAGGGCACTCATGCATCCTCGGCTATCGCCGTGGCCAGCCGCTTTCGTGGCGAGTCAACGCCAATGGCGAACACAGTCGGATTTCGCCGCCTGCGACCCATCAAATCAGCGACGGTGACTCGATTGTAGAGGCTGCTATCGCCGGCATGGGCCTCTGCCAAATGCCAATGTCACTCCTGCGACCCCATCTGGAGTCAGGCGCGCTAGTTTCAGTTCTTGATGAAATTTCGAGTGACTTCATTGACGTGCACGCGGTCTGGCCGAAGGTGGCTCATCTTCGACCGAAGGTGCGGCATGTCGTCGACACGTTAGTGGAGTTGGCCGCGCAAGGCAAACTGGATTGAAACGCCGCAGCCCTATCGACCGAGGCGGAGCCTTGAAGTCGTGTATCCGAAGCAAGGGCTGCAGAGTCGAAACTTGTCGATGCCCTGTACAAGGCGCGTCATCTGATTTCGATGCACAACGGCATGACCGTAAGGTGTGACGGGGAAGAGTGGCCGCTCGATTTCGCTCAAGAGCTAATGGCGATTGACGCTGCGTTGAAGACGGCCGGAGTCGACACCCGGCGCCTCAGGCAAGAGATACTTGTCGAGCCGCTTGCGTTAGTGAATCATTCACAGTGCGCTGCATGGAGGACCTTGAGAGGTCGACGGATGCAAACTGAGAAATATCGTGGATACACGCTATGGGGTCACGCCATCCTGCAACAGGAAGACAACCCGCGGACCGAACGGTTCGCTGGGAGCGGCACAATCACGCGCCATACGAAAGTCGTCAACGTGTCTGGAGTCCTTGGACACTTCGGAACGGAGCAGGATGCTGAGAACGCTGGCATCGCGTGGTGTCGCGCCTGGATAGAGAGCCACGAATAGCAGACGCGCGTAGCCACGCACTACGAAACAGACACGCCCAGGAGTCGCCCAACGCCGAACGTGAAAGCTGCAGCGATAAGGCCGATGGCAACCTGCCGCAATGCGGAGAAGGCCGCGCTTCGTCCGTTAAAGAGTGATGTGAAGACTCCGATGGACGCGAGAGCAAGAGCGCTCAGCACGATACATTGCGCGATGGCGCTGAGTCCATGCGTCCATAGGAACGGCATCGCCGGGAAAATGGCACCGACCGAGAACAGGCAGAAGGAGACGCCAGCAGCCGACCACGGATTCCCGCCCAGCTCCGCCGGGTCCAGTCCAAGCTCCTCCCGTGTCAACGTATCAAGGGCCTTGTCCTTGTCGCGCATCATCTGCGATGCCACGCGCTTCGCCTCATCGGCTTCGAGCCCTTTCGCGCGATAAATCAGCGCCAACTCGTGCTCTTCGGCCTCGGGCGAAGTCTCCAACTCGTCGGCTTCTTTCGCAATCTGGGTGCTAGCCAACTCCCGGGCGTTGGTCACCGAAAGCCATTCACCCAGCGCCATTGAGCACGCTCCGGCTATCAACCCGGCAAGCCCTGTCAGCAGGATTGCCTTGTTGCCCGTTCCCGCACCCGCCACGCCCATAATCAGACAGAAATTGGAGACGAGACCATCGTTCGCGCCGAGTACTGCTGCGCGCAGGTCGTTCCCCGACGACACCCCCTTGTGCCATGACTCGGCTGCGGCAATACGCGCGCCCTGCGACATGTCCGGGTCGCCGCCATGAGCCAGCGTCTGGACCACTGCGGCGTGGTGATGCTCGTCGGCCGACATGCGCCCCGCATCCGGTTGCCCGTGATATTTGTTCCGGTCTGCGTACTCCGCCGCAGCAAGCGTGGGCAATACGAAACCCGCGCCGAACAAGCGGACCAGTGTCTTCATCAGGCGTGTCTTGACGGCCTGCCCGGTTCCCTTCGGGCGGACCCCGTTGGCTCTCAGCTTTTCCGCCCACACCTGCGCATGGTCACGCTCTGATTTGGCCAGGTCGCCGTAGACCTGCTTGCGGGTTTCATCCTCCTCGACCTTGGCAAGCGTTTCGTATAGCGCAGCACTATGAAGTTCATCAGAGAGGTTTGCCCTGAAACGCTTGATTTCGTGTTTCGATGCCATCGTGGAGTACTTGCCTATTTTTGTTGCCACCACGTAGCGTATTTGATTCAGGAAACCTGAATCACAAAGCCCCTAAAACGCGGCCTAACCGAGAACGTTAACGGTTCTCATACCGATTTGGGTCCGCGCGCCGACACACCGTCTCGCAGACACCGGCGCAGGCCCCTGTTGAACTGGTCAGGACACGATGTTGGTACCTTACTGCTTGTTCAAATTATTGTCGGCGACCGCCTGAGTAACTGAGCTTTGCGCCGGCTAATCACAATGACCAACGCGGATAGCCAAAAGCAGTGGGTATCCGAAGAGTTATTTTCGGACGCTGACGCTCCGCAGCCGTCAAAGTACGAGCCGCCTCGAGGCTCGCCGGCCAAACGCAGCTTGAATTGCGTGCTATGACGACGCAGTTGCCGAGCCGGCATTGCATACGCTACCGGGTCACTTTACAAGCCATTCGGCCCTATAATCCATTCCGCGAATTGCCTTTCAAAGACCGCATACTTCGCCGATTTGAATACCGTTCGCTGATGCAAGAATAAGGAAACCCACCCGTGACGCGTGGGAAAACGAGAGACCAGACACCGGACGCCCGTGCATAAAGCGTAAGCAAACGCTCTGCACCCGCCGATGCCGCCGCGAGGCGTCCGGGTCAAACCTACGGGTATCAAATGACCGACCGGCTTGTAAATTTCCTGGCCACCTTCAATCCGGCTCTGCGTGAGCTGTCCGGCTTCCCGCTAGCCGTCTTCTGCCTCGTCCTGCTGCTTACCTTTTTATTCGTTGCCGGGTACTTATGGAAAGGCTCGCAAGTATGGTGGCAACTCCGCGCGGTAATCCGCGGCGTCAGGCAGGCCGGCGTGCGCCCAGACCCGGACGAAGTCGGCAAACACTTCAACCGTGCGCCGCTGAAACACCTTTGGCTGGAATATCGGGACACCCTTCATCCGCTGCGTCGCACCGCCAACGGAACTCCTGAAACCCGGGCGACGCTTCCCGCTGAGACCTATTTCACCCGAGATGTGCTGGTTGATGCGCGACTGTTTGATGATTTCACGCGACACCTTCCCGGCATCCTGACGGGCCTCGGCATCATCGGAACATTTGCAGGTCTCCTGCAAGGCTTGAGTGGCTTTGACCCGTCCAACCCGACAAAAGCGGTCTCCGGTCTCACGCCGCTTCTCGCCGGTGTCTCCCACGCGTTCATTGCCTCGGCAGTTGCGATTTGCTGCGCAATGAGCGTCACTTTTCTAAGTCGCCTGACGCTCGCTTACCTATATGGTCTGGTCGAAAAACTGAATCACGCGATTGACGCGCTCTACAACGCGGGAGCGGGCGAGGAATATCTCGCGCGACTCGTTCATGCTTCCGAGAAGAGCGAGGCGCACGCGGCCCAGCTCAAGGACGCGATGGTCGAAGACCTAAGCCGCATGATGACGAATCTGGTTGAACGCCAGATTGAAGCGCAGGCAAAAGCCTCCGTAATGCTCGGCGAACACATCGGACAGACCATCAACAATACGCTCGCTGCGCCGCTCCAACGGATGACCGATGCGATGGAGCAAACCAGCCGCGGAAACGGTGAGGCTGTCAGTGGCATGCTTGAATCGATGCTGACGGGCTTTATGGCCAAGCTCGAAGACACCTTTGGCGGTCAAATGCGCGGAGCGAGCGAACAGATTGAGAGCTCACTGGGCGCCATGCAGGCGGTTCAGGATTCCATGCAACAGCTGCTGGGTGACATCTCCAGAACTAATGAGCACGCGTCGACCCAGGTCACCGGAAAGCTTGAGGAGGCCCTCGCGCACGCGTCTGCAAACCAGGAGCTGATGACCACGCAGATGCGGGACTTCGTGAATGAGTTTCGACAACTGGTCGCCGACGAGCATAGCAAATCTCGGCAGATGATGGACGACACCGTTGGTCAGGTGATGGCGCGTGTCAACGACACGCTTCAGAGTCTAGCGGACAGTCGGACCCAGTCGGCGCAGCAGGAACAGCAGCGCAATGAATCGCTGGGGCGCCGAACCGAAGAAATCATCAGCGGCCTCTCGGGCCACCAGGAAATGATGGCTGCTCAGATGCGCCAGTTTGCCGTGGAACTGGGCACCGGTGCAGCAAAACAGCAGGACGCAAATAGCCAGGCGATGAGCGATGTGGTCGGCCGGGTTCTGCAAGAAGTATCCGCGTCTGTAGCCCAATTGCAGGCAACACGGGACGCGGCCGCAACTCAGGACCAGGCGCGGAACGAGGTGCTCACACGCCGCACCGAAGAGGTCGTCAGCAACCTTTCCGCACAACTGAAAGCCATAGTCGAAGCGGTCACTGGCCAGATTACGCGGACGCAGGCCAATATCGATGCGCTTCAAACCGTCAGCATTCGGGCAATCGACGGGATGAACAATGGCGCGGCAACCATGAATACGGCGGCGAACCGGTTTGAAAGCGCCGGCGCTTCCGTCACTACGGTGTTCGAGAAATCAGCGGCCGTCGTGGCCGACTTGCAGCGCACCACTTCGGCGCTCCAGTCGGCGTCGACGACGGTCACACAGGCATTCCAGCAGTATGACCGCACCCGTGAGACGGTCCAGGAATATGTTGGCATCCTGAAGGGTCTCGTCGAGTCCGCAGGAAAAGAAGCCGGACTGACCCAATCCATGCTCACGGACCTTGAACGGATTGTGCAAACGCTACGCGAGGCAGAACGACAGGCTGCCGAGTATCTGAACGGTGTCAATCAGACGCTCGCCGAGTCTTTCGAGCAGTTTGGCAACGCCATGACCAACCAACTGCGTCAGACCATCGGAGAGACGGACCGCCATCTCGGTCATGGCGTCCAGCAACTGACCGGCGTCGTACAAGAGCTCGGTATCGCCCTTCAGCGCATGAAGCGCGCGGCGTAACGTCATGTTTTCGCGAATCGTAATCAAACGTCCTGGCAAATCCGACGGTGAAAGTCCCTTCTGGATTTCCTTTTCGGACCTGATGTCCGCATTGATGACCCTGTTCCTGGTCGTGATGGCCGCGACGCTTATCACTGTCACCAAGAGCGTGTCGACCGTTGAGCAAAGGAAGATACAACGCGAAACGGACATCCGGGAACTGATGGCACAAATCAGGGAAGTGTCGCGGCAGTTTCCAGAGGTAAAGGTCAACGAAACCACTTATCGCATCGACCTTGGCGACATTGTCCGGTTCGATAGCGGACGGTCAGACATCTCGACCAGCGGGGCGACATTCCTTCGCAATTACGTACCGGTTCTTCTCAAGGCGCAACAGACAGATATTGGCCGGAAATGGATTCGCCGCATCGTCGTTGAAGGGTTTACCGACCAGGACGGCAGCTATCTATACAACTTGGGGCTGAGTCTCGACCGAAGCCGGCGCGTGGTTTGCGCACTTTTCGCGCTCCCAAGCCGAGACGAGACACCTTTGAGCGTTGGACAAAAAACGCAAATTCGCGACTTGTTCCTTGTCGGCGGATACTCATTCAACTCCACGAGGGAGTCCAAGGAAGCGAGTCGCCGGGTCGAACTGAAGGTCGAGTTCTGGGCGCTTGACGAGCAACCCTCCGCACCGCCCGCGCCGGTCTCGAAGGAGTTTGGGCAATGCAGCTAGGTGCCGACGCACTCTCCCGTCTGAAGTCGGCGCTCGACCGAAAGCTCGCCGCTTTCAGTTCAGACTGGAAGGAGCTGGGACAGCCGGCACTGGTGGAAAAAGCGAGTGAGCAGGCGAAACGGGCTTTTCAGGAATACGCGAGTGCGCGCCCCTCGGCGCGCGATGCCTACGCATCTGCGCTCGCCTTCCTACGCGGACAAGAACTCGACGAATCACAGAAAGATACAGTTGCCAGCGGGCTAAACCAGGCGGTTTCAGAACGCCAGGGAGCGAGGCCGATAGGCAGCGACAAGCTGGCGGCACTTTTCAAATATTACGAGGACGAAGCCGTGGCCGGTACATTGTGGCGTCTGACCTGGTTCGGCCTGCTGGTGTCGTATTTTTCGTACGACCCGCTCTCCGCGCGGGAGATTGAACATGATGGCTGGCTGTTGCTGAGGAAGCTTCTTGCTACGACCTGGCCTCATGTCGACAGCGCCAGTGGCAACGCGACGGTACCCGACTGGCTTGCCGCTTTACGGCGACACCCTGCACTTATCAGTGAAAGGGCCGCGGACGAATTTGCGGACCATTATCTTGCCGGTGACCGGACTACCCTTGATTTGATTGTTGAGAGCGTCGGCATTCCGGAGAGCAGCTGGTTCTGGCACTCGCTGGTCCTCAGTGCGGTGAAGACGAGTGCCGGCTATGGGGACGAACGATTCGTGGCCCAGATACCGCGCCTGATTGCGCTTATCAAATCTCGTCCTGTGTTTCGTGATGAAGCCCTCGAAATCCTTCTCGCGCGATACCACCGCATTCCTGGGCATCCCGTTCACCACGAATTGCGAGATTACGTTGTCGGCAAGGATGTGTGGCGCAATCCGAAATTGAAGGCTTGGGGGTGACCCGCTTCAGTGGACGGTTACGTAGTTGAATTGTGCCCGGGTGAGGGTCCTCCCTTTGATGTGACGT
>NZ_JAWRXB010000147.1:0-371 GCF_046535245.1 Paraburkholderia sp. SIMBA_030 | reverse complement strand
ATGCGCTTGCCGTTGTGCGAGTAGTGATACCAGTACAGCAGCATCGAGCCGAGCGAGGCCATCAGCTTGTCGGCGATGTCGCGTGCGCCGGCCAGGTTGTGGTCGTCTTTCTCGGGCAGAACCGTGCCCAGCACCGACACGCCGGTACGCATCACGTCCATCGGATGCGCGGCGGCCGGAATCCATTCGAGCGCGGCCTTCACGTTCGCGGGCAGGCCGCGCAGCGCCTTGAGCTTGGTCTTGTACGCGCTCAGTTCGGCCTGGGTCGGCAGTTTTTCGTGCACCAGCAGATAGGCGATCTCTTCGAATTCGCAGGCGCCGGCGATATCGAGGATGTCGTAGCCGCGATAGTGCAGGTCATTGCCGGTCTT
>NZ_JAWRXB010001496.1:0-241 GCF_046535245.1 Paraburkholderia sp. SIMBA_030 | reverse complement strand
CTGTGCGTTGGTCTGGAACGAGCCGTCGCGCGTGTAGGCGGTCGTGCCGTCCGGCATCTGCACCTGGAAGAAGCCCTGGCCGTTGATCGCGACGTCCTTCGAATTGCCCGTCTGCTGCAGGTTGCCCTGCGTGTACAGACGCTCGGTCGCGACCTGCTGCACGCCCGTGCCGAGCTGGATGCCCGACGGCAGTTCCGTCTGCTGCGTCGAGTTCGCGCCCGGCTGGCGGATGGTCTGATAC
>NZ_JAWRXB010001495.1:0-241 GCF_046535245.1 Paraburkholderia sp. SIMBA_030 | reverse complement strand
ATAGTTGCCGAGCTGCTGCGCGCGCGTGACTTGCGCGCGGACTGCGCCCGCTTCGCCGTCGTTGGCGAGACGCACGAACTCGGGCCGAATGCCGAGTTTCAGATCGCCGTTCGTGCTCTTGAGGGTCGCGAGCGTATTCGCGTCGACGGCGACGCGTTGCGAGCCGAGCTTGATCGCGCCTTCATCGAGACTGACGGGGCACAGGTTCATACCCGGACTGCCGATGAAATAACCGACAAAC
>NZ_JAWRXB010001494.1:0-241 GCF_046535245.1 Paraburkholderia sp. SIMBA_030 | reverse complement strand
CACCGCAGTCAGCAGTACCTGGCCATGCTCCGGGTTGGCGTACAGCGCCAGGCGCAGGTCATTGCTGTCGTTCAGTGCTTCGGGGTCGAGCGCCGCCGCCAGGCCTTGCTGATGCAGGGGCATCAGGTGCACGTGGCGAGCCCCTTCATAGTGCTGTTGCAGGCAGGCATGCAGCTGTTCGGCGCTGGCCTTGCCTGGCAGCAAGCGCAGTTGCAGCGGGATGCTGAGGACGATGCCCTGG
>NZ_JAWRXB010001493.1:0-241 GCF_046535245.1 Paraburkholderia sp. SIMBA_030 | reverse complement strand
CGCGATTCCGACATGCGAATCGCCGCAAAGGATTGGGGAATTTGTTATTGGATGGCCACGCATCGAGTGCATACTCGATCGCGGTCAGCGAGCGAGGCGCTCGGCTCCTTCATGTCGCCGCACCACTGTCGATTGCGAGTAGCGCGGCTTACCCGCGTCGCGGGTGGTCAAGAAAGAAGCGAAGCATTTCGGCACTTGCGTCCGGCCCGGCAGGGTCTGTGTAACTGCCTCCTGCGTTCCC
>NZ_JAWRXB010001492.1:0-241 GCF_046535245.1 Paraburkholderia sp. SIMBA_030 | reverse complement strand
CATCGCAGACGCACCGGCCCAAGAGCCCGGTGACCCCAGGAGCGCTGGAATTGACCGTCCGTTTCAAGGCCCCCACAGGCCAGAAGTTGGATGACCGTTGGGGTGACCCCACGCAGCTGAAAATCTCATCCACGCCAGCCGAACTCCTGGTTTCCGGAGGCGGAACGTCGGTGGGCCTGTTGCGCACGCTCGAGTTGTCGAGCGATGTTCCCGAGGGCATCCTTCACATCACCGCGCGCGC
>NZ_JAWRXB010001491.1:0-241 GCF_046535245.1 Paraburkholderia sp. SIMBA_030 | reverse complement strand
ATGGCCGGCGTCTGGGAGCGCATCCTCGTGGCCTCCACCGATGGCAGCCTGGCCGCCGATGTACGGCCGCTGGTGCGTTTCAATGTGAGCGTGATCGTTGAACAAAACGGTCGCCGCGAGCGCGGTGGGCATGGCGGTGGCGGACGTACCGATTACCGTTATTTCCTCAGTGACGACCGCGCCATGGGCTACGCCCGTGAAGCGTTGCGTCAGGCACTGGTCAACCTGGAAGCCATTCCGG
>NZ_JAWRXB010001490.1:0-241 GCF_046535245.1 Paraburkholderia sp. SIMBA_030 | reverse complement strand
CCGCGCGTCACCGAACCGCCTTGCCGCCCTACTCGCGACGCGGCTGCTTCACCTGCGTCACTGCACGCCCACGAGGCGATAGCCCACGCCCGTCTCGGTGACGATGTGCTCGGGCTGCGCCGGATCGCGCTCCAGTTTCTGCCGCAGATGCGCCATGTAGATGCGCAGATAGTGGCTGCTTTCCACGTGCGACGGCCCCCACACCTCGCGCAGCAACTGGCGATGCGTGAGCACGCGGCCC
>NZ_JAWRXB010001489.1:0-241 GCF_046535245.1 Paraburkholderia sp. SIMBA_030 | reverse complement strand
ACAAAAACGCTGAGCTTGCACTAACTGCTCCAGAATTTTCTGAGTATTTGGTCAATAACAGTTTTGGTGATGGCGATCTTACCGGTATTGATAACTTACGTACGTTATTCGCTGATAGCCCTAATGGCGCAGATGCACCGCTTACGGTAGAGATTGGTTTTGGCTTGGGTGATTCGTTTATTGAGATGGCGGCCGCTGATCCTACTCGTAACTTTGTCGGTGTAGAAGTGCATGAGCCTGG
>NZ_JAWRXB010001488.1:0-241 GCF_046535245.1 Paraburkholderia sp. SIMBA_030 | reverse complement strand
AGCGACGCGCGCCCCGAGGCCGGGTGCGCGATGCACGCCGCACGCGTGCGCGAACCGCTGTTTGCGCACTAAATTCCGCCCGCGAGATGCCGTTGCACCAGTGCAGGGCACGCGCGTTTTCGCGGATGTCGTGTGGTATCGCGAGCGTGGCAAACTCTTTACAATGAATCGCACACCGCCATGAAAGCCAGCCTCCACCTCCGCCTCTCGCAGCATCTTGCGCTGACTCCGCAACTGCAAC
>NZ_JAWRXB010001487.1:0-241 GCF_046535245.1 Paraburkholderia sp. SIMBA_030 | reverse complement strand
CGATTATCTGGCGCTGCGCCCCGACTTCCGCGCGATCGCCCGCTGGGTCGAACCGCGCGCCACGGTGCTGGACCTGGGTTGCGGCGACGGCTCGCTGCTCTCGCTGCTCACCGAGGAACTGGACGTGCAAGGCTACGGCATCGAAATCAACGATGCCGGTGTGCTGGCCGCGACGCAAAACGGCGTCAACGTGATCCAGCAGAATCTCGAAGACGGCCTGCGTCTTTTCGAAGACGGCAGC
>NZ_JAWRXB010001486.1:0-241 GCF_046535245.1 Paraburkholderia sp. SIMBA_030 | reverse complement strand
TCGACGGCGAGCAGACCAGACAACCAACCCATGTGGGCCTACTACTGCGACAACTCAAAGGGCTTCTGCTTCGAGTTGGAATGGCCTGACACCGTGTTGGGCCGATACCAGATTGCCCCAGTCGGTGTGCTTTATTCATCCGAGACACGCGTGCACAACCACGCCGATATCTTTGACTCTCTGATCCGTGAGGAAGCTGCGCTGCATCCTGAATGGTCGATGAGCCGAATTCTTGAAGAAA
>NZ_JAWRXB010001485.1:0-241 GCF_046535245.1 Paraburkholderia sp. SIMBA_030 | reverse complement strand
CACCTGGGCCGGTTCAATGCCGGTCAGCGCAAGAAAACGCGAAAACATGTCGGGTTCATTTGCAAGCCAGCCGAGTACGGCGATCGCCGTTTCATGCGGATCCCTGGCCAGTTGTTTAGAGGTCTTGAAGTTGCTTTGCATTTCGCTGGGTAAGTTACCTTTTTTTCAACCAAATACCGGTAGCTTGCCGCTATCGGTTTCGTCGAGCCGCGCGTTCGCAGGTCGCTTCTTGTCAGGCGGA
>NZ_JAWRXB010001484.1:0-241 GCF_046535245.1 Paraburkholderia sp. SIMBA_030 | reverse complement strand
CGGAACAGCAGTAACGCGAGCACTCCCCGGCCATACCGGGGAGTTTTTCTTTGAGGGCCAAGGTGATGAACGGACAACAAATAAACGGTGTTAGCGGCGTGCAGGCAGGACCGCTCGGCGCGAAAGGGTTGGAGTACGGCGAAGCCCTCGCTGCGAAAGACGAGCGCTCGGCATCGCTGTTGACGTACATCGGTGAAGGGCTCGGCGAGTTCTTCAACGATCCCGAGATAACCGATATTAC
>NZ_JAWRXB010001483.1:0-241 GCF_046535245.1 Paraburkholderia sp. SIMBA_030 | reverse complement strand
GCATGCCGCGCATGAAGGCCGCGCTACTCGGCGCGCGCGAAGTGGGCTTCACGGTGCTGTCGATCAGCGTCTCGCTGGTGGCCGTGTTCCTGCCGATTCTGCTGATGGGCGGCATCGTCGGACGCCTGTTCCGCGAATTCGCGCTGACGCTCTCGCTCGCCATCGCCGTCTCGCTCGCGGTCTCGCTCACGCTCACGCCGATGATGTGCTCGCGCCTGCTCGAAGAAGCGCACGAGAAGAA
>NZ_JAWRXB010001482.1:0-241 GCF_046535245.1 Paraburkholderia sp. SIMBA_030 | reverse complement strand
CGCCGCGAGCGCGGTGCCGAGCGCGAAGACCAGCGTGCGCACGCGCGGCACGTCGTGGCCGAGCGCTTCGACGGCGGCCGCGTGCGTGAGCGCGGCGCGCACGACGAGGCCCGTCTGCGACACGCGCAGCGCGACGAAAATCAGCAGCAGCATGGCCGCCGACATCAGCATCGCGAACCCGCGATAGCGCGAGAACGCCGCGCCGCCGAAAGTGAACAGCGGACCGTCGAGCCACGCGGGC
>NZ_JAWRXB010001481.1:0-241 GCF_046535245.1 Paraburkholderia sp. SIMBA_030 | reverse complement strand
CAAGGAAGGTCACGAACTAATCCGAACTGGTCCTTATGCACTCGTTCGGCATCCTATCTATACTGGATGCCTGATCGCGCTGGCCGGTTCGGCCTTGATCGGCGAGACCTGGCGCGGCGTGGCTGGGGTCGTGCTGATCTTCGCGTCGCTGGCCTTCAAGGTGCGCATCGAAGAAAGCTGGGTGACCGGGGATTTCGGCGCGGCCTTCGCGCGTTACCGCCGCGAAGTCGCGGCGCTGATC
>NZ_JAWRXB010001480.1:0-241 GCF_046535245.1 Paraburkholderia sp. SIMBA_030 | reverse complement strand
ACCCGAGCCCGAGCCCGCGGCATTGGCGCCCGCGCCAGCCTGCACGCCCACGCCGCCGCCGAGCAGCGGCGTCTGGACTTGTGCGCCGACGCCGGCGGAACCCTCAGCGCCCGTCTGGGCCGTTTGTGCGAAAGCCGCCGATGCGATTGCCGTCAGCGCGGCGCCAAGCAGAATCGTGCGAATCTTGTTCATGGTCATTCTCCCCAAAGACGTTGTTGCTGCGGGCCGCGTTCCGCGGCTG
>NZ_JAWRXB010001479.1:0-241 GCF_046535245.1 Paraburkholderia sp. SIMBA_030 | reverse complement strand
CGCGCCTTTTTCGCTTGATCGGCACTGAATGGATCATATTCGCAATTTCTCGATCATCGCGCACATCGACCATGGCAAGTCGACACTCGCGGATCGCATCATCCAGGTATGCGGCGGTCTCGCCGACCGTGAAATGGAGGCGCAAGTACTCGACTCGATGGATATCGAGCGCGAGCGCGGCATCACGATCAAGGCGCAGACGGCGGCACTGTCCTATCGCGCCCGCGACGGCAAGGTCTAC
>NZ_JAWRXB010000146.1:0-372 GCF_046535245.1 Paraburkholderia sp. SIMBA_030 | reverse complement strand
AAAATCGTTCGTATCGTTGACGCGGAAAAAGTTGAAAAAAAATTCCTGGGTCGTCCGATCACCGTTTGGCGTCTGTACTTCGAACACCCGCAGGACGTTCCGACCATCCGTGAAAAAATCCGTGAACACTCTGCGGTTGTTGACATCTTCGAATACGACATCCCGTTCGCGAAACGTTACCTGATCGACAAAGGTCTGATCCCGATGGAAGGTGACGAAGAACTGAAACTGCTGGCGTTCGACATCGAAACCCTGTACAAGGAAGGTGAAGAATTCGGTAAAGGTCCGATCATCATGATCTCTTACGCGGACGAAGAAGAAGCGAAAGTTATCACCTGGAAAAAAATCGACCTGCCGTACGTTGAAGTTGTT
>NZ_JAWRXB010001478.1:0-241 GCF_046535245.1 Paraburkholderia sp. SIMBA_030 | reverse complement strand
GGCGTCGCACAGACGGCCGAGGTTCTCAACCTGATAGAGCGCGTCCGCGAACGTGGCCTCGGGGTCATCATCATCAGCCACAACATGGAAGATGTGCGCGCGGTCGCAGACCGGATCGTCGTCCTCCGCCTCGGGCGCAACAACGGCGTCTTCACGCCCGATGCTTCCAACCAGGAACTCGTCGCCTCGATCACGGGCGCGACCGAAAATTCCGTATCCCGGCGGCTCGAACGGAAGAGCA
>NZ_JAWRXB010001477.1:0-241 GCF_046535245.1 Paraburkholderia sp. SIMBA_030 | reverse complement strand
GATTGTTGACCGGTGAATCGCCGTTAGCAGCGCATCAAACTACTACACCCGCTGCCAAGGTATTAAACGACCAACCTGATTCTCTAATAAATCGCCAAACCAATGGCCATACTGATGAAAGTGGTGAAGTTAATGAAGAACAAGTATCTACCCCTTCTGCAGACACGGATATCTTTGCAGACATGTTGGCTGAATTAACCGATGAAGTACTAGAACAAAAGCTCTAAAAACTAGATACCAC
>NZ_JAWRXB010001476.1:0-241 GCF_046535245.1 Paraburkholderia sp. SIMBA_030 | reverse complement strand
CGCACTGCAGGCTGATGGAGATTTTCCGGATTCTCGCAAAACGTCGCCAGCGCCTGTGGGACAAAGCCCCACAGCGCGGCTTTATGCTGCTCTTTCACTTCCAGCGCCGACTGGTTACGCAACATATGTAATACCCGATCCGGGTTATGCAAAAAGTTAGCCTGCCGGGTGATGACATCTTCAGAAAGCACCACGCCCAGGATCGTGTAATCATCCGGCGTGCTCAGTTCAAATTCAGTGC
>NZ_JAWRXB010001475.1:0-241 GCF_046535245.1 Paraburkholderia sp. SIMBA_030 | reverse complement strand
CCTGGCACGCAGCCGGAATAGCGCGTGAAGCAATCGCGGGCCGCATGCGATTGCGACAGCAGTCCCACGGCATTAGAATGTCCTGCAAATCCTTCACCGACCACGCCCGAGGCGAGCGCGCTTGATTCTTTACGAGTATCCCTTCAACGAGCGAATCCGGACGCTGCTGCGCCTTGAGGACCTGTTCGAGCGCTTCACGTTTTTCCTGACGCAGGAAGACCCGAGGGAACATCACGTCGCG
>NZ_JAWRXB010001474.1:0-241 GCF_046535245.1 Paraburkholderia sp. SIMBA_030 | reverse complement strand
CAAGAGCACCCTGGTGCAGTTGCTGACGCGGTTCTACGAGGTGCAAAGCGGCGCCGTGAAACTGGACGGCATCGACTTGCGCGAACTGGCCCAGCATGACCTGCGTCGCAACGTCGGTGTGGTATTGCAGGACAACGTGCTGTTCAGCGGCAGCATCCTCGACAACCTGCGCCTTGCCGCCCCCGGTGCCGACGCTGCACGGCTGGTAGCGGCAGCCCGCGAGCTGGGGGCCGACGAGGTG
>NZ_JAWRXB010001473.1:0-241 GCF_046535245.1 Paraburkholderia sp. SIMBA_030 | reverse complement strand
ACTCCAAAAGCCACCGCGAGCTTCATGATCTTCTCTGCCCGGCCCAGGCGCGGGAGGTCGGATCCATCACGGATAACACGGCCGTTGGCCTCGAAGTCGTGCATGAAGTCAGTTGCCCACGCGACATCCGACGGCGTGGGGCTGATGACCTCATTGATCACAGTGGTCTGGTCGATGGCCAGGCATAGCTTGCCCGTCATGCCCATGGTCACGGTGATGCCCGTCTGCTCACGCAAAATGG
>NZ_JAWRXB010001472.1:0-241 GCF_046535245.1 Paraburkholderia sp. SIMBA_030 | reverse complement strand
GCGATCATCGGTTTCGAGATGCCGTAGCGCGCGAGCAGTTGGCCCGTGTTGCGCGTGTCCTCGGCGGCGATGCGATCGGCGAGCCCGAGCACGTGCAGCGCGCGCAGCGTGATGTCGGCGGTGTTGCCGATCGGCGTCGCCACGACATAAAGCGTGGCGGCGGGATAGTGCTGGGCCTGGGCGAGTTCGAAGGGGGACGAGAGGGACGTCATGACACGGAACGCGCGAACGCAAGCAAAGA
>NZ_JAWRXB010000145.1:0-373 GCF_046535245.1 Paraburkholderia sp. SIMBA_030 | reverse complement strand
AGGCCGCGGGATTGTCGTGCGTTCGCAGTGGGAAGTGGAACGGCATCTGGCGCGCGGCGAACTCGTGACGCTGCTGGACGACTGGGCGTTACCGGACGCCAATATTCACGCGATCTATCTGGAGCGCAATCAGCTCTCGGTCAGGCTCAGGGCCTTTGTCGACTTTCTCGGCGAGTTTCTGCGCAGACCGGCGGCTTGAGGTACCTACGTTGAGAAGGAAAGCCCGCACCGAAACCATTCTCGCACTCAGCGCGCCCTACATCCCCCAACGCAACGACGGCGTATGGACCGGGCTGTCCCAGTGGCGTGTCATTTCGTCGTCGAGCATACATAGCGTAATCGACGCGGCCGCCATCTCGAGCGAAGTCGTCAG
>NZ_JAWRXB010001471.1:0-242 GCF_046535245.1 Paraburkholderia sp. SIMBA_030 | reverse complement strand
ACACCTCTAAAGCTGGGTTGACGTTTTTCTAAAAATGCACGGATGCCTTCTTCGCGATCTTGTGTGGCAGCCAACCAAACAAACAGCTGGCGCTCTTGCTTGAGGCCTTGGCTTAGGCTCACTTCATGTATGCTTTTGAGTGACTGCTTGATGGTGCGAATGGCCAAAGGGGCTTGTTTGGCGATGTTAGCTGCCAGATCAGTGGTGTACTGTACGGTAAGCTCAGTTGGGCAGATTTGAGT
>NZ_JAWRXB010001470.1:0-242 GCF_046535245.1 Paraburkholderia sp. SIMBA_030 | reverse complement strand
CATCGGCGACGGCCATTTTCTGCACCACATGCACGGGCGTCTCTCGGGCCGCGCCGTGTGGGGCGGCATGTGGGCGCAATGCCTTCGCACGGTGCTGCGATACAGGGGGATCTGAATGCCAGCACTAATTGACTTAACCGGGCGTCGATTTGGGCGCCTTGTCGTTTGTGGGCGCGCTATTAACAAAGGCCGCGAGCCTGCTTGGCAATGCGCGTGCGATTGCGGGGCCACGCTGGATGTAC
>NZ_JAWRXB010001469.1:0-242 GCF_046535245.1 Paraburkholderia sp. SIMBA_030 | reverse complement strand
GACCGACGCGAAGGAGTGGACGCGTGGCAGGAGATAAAGCAGCAGCGGGCCGCCGAGCAGCGCGGTTGCCGCGCCCGCGGGAGCAAGATCGGTAAAGCCCGGACCAAGAAGCTGCGTCAGGCAATCGGTGAAGAACAGCAGCGCGGCACCTGTCAGCGGCGCAGCGATGACGAGCTGCGTCGTGGTGCGGGCACCGGCAAAACGAGCGATCGCCGGGGCGGCAAGGCCGAGGAAGCCGATAA
>NZ_JAWRXB010001468.1:0-242 GCF_046535245.1 Paraburkholderia sp. SIMBA_030 | reverse complement strand
CATCAGCGCCTTCGCGGAGCTGAGCGGCAGGATCAGCGCGCTGACGGCACCGGAGCACGCGATGCCCAGCGCGACTTCCGCGGCGCGCGTGAGCGCGGACTGGAACAGCGTCTGTGGCGTCATCACCGCCGGCAGGCCGATCAGCGCGGCGGTATAGCCGGCGAGCACGAACCCGTACCAGCGGAAGTGGCGGTTGCGCACCGCGAGCGCGATGCAGGCGCCGATCCACAGCGTGATGCCGG
>NZ_JAWRXB010001467.1:0-242 GCF_046535245.1 Paraburkholderia sp. SIMBA_030 | reverse complement strand
ATAGTTTACAGGGTTCAGACCCTTGACCAGTAAGGCTTTGCGGCAGTTTAGGTGAATGGTTATGGTTCTGGAGGTGCATGCCCGTGGTTCTTCAGGTTAACGAACATGGTTTCGAAGGGGGACGGCTATGGTTCGTCAGGTCAACGCACATGGGGCTTAGGCACACGTCTATGGTTTTTGCCGAGTTTCCGGCGAGTTGCCGTTTTTGCCGTTAGCGTACTCTGTGCAGTACAAAAGTGTAC
>NZ_JAWRXB010001466.1:0-242 GCF_046535245.1 Paraburkholderia sp. SIMBA_030 | reverse complement strand
GAAGCATTTTGCGGCACCTAAAAGAAGACGGCCGGATGACCGCCACGGCACTGGCCTCCAAGGTGGGTTTGACGGTGGCGCCCTGCCATCGCAGGCTCCGGGACCTCGAGACCACGGGGGTGATCCGGGGCTACCGCGCGGAGATCGATCCCGCTGCTGTGGGCCTGGGCTTTGAAGCGATAGTCTTCGTCACCCTCCGGCAGGTGGACCGGGGGACCATGGCTGCCTTCGAAGCTCGAGTC
>NZ_JAWRXB010000144.1:0-373 GCF_046535245.1 Paraburkholderia sp. SIMBA_030 | reverse complement strand
GTGCGCAGCGCCTGCACGATGGTTTGCTGGGTTGTCTCGTTCATGTCGCTATCTTGCGCGCGGCCGGGCGCCCGGCTTGGGGCCCGGCCTTGCGAGTTTGTTCTTTTGGTATCTGTTTCGTTTATGGCGGGCTTGCGCCGCGTGGGTCGGGCACGGTATCCCGAGGTCGGTTCAGGATACCAAAAAGCGTTATGGCGCGCGGGTTTCGCCGCGCCGCCACGCAGCGGAAAATGCAGAAAACCCCTGCTTTCATGCGTATTGGCATCAAAATAGTGGATAACCCTGACTTACCGCCGCACCCTGCGTTCTGTAATTTCGTATCCCAATTGATGGGCTCTTGCGAAAGCGAGAGCGTGAACTGCGGTAATCGAGG
>NZ_JAWRXB010001465.1:0-242 GCF_046535245.1 Paraburkholderia sp. SIMBA_030 | reverse complement strand
CATGACAGCGGCGCTTTCCATCGTGCTCGGCTATCCGGTCGCGTATCTGTTGAGCCGTCTGTCGGAGCGCGCCCGCGAACGCTGGCTGCTGTGGGTGATGCTGCCGTTCTGGACCAGCTATCTCGTGAAGACGTATGCGTGGATGCTGCTGCTGTCGAAGACCGGCGTGCTGTCGACCATCGCGCTATCGCTCGGTCTCGTGAGCGAGACGAGCGGCACGATTCCGTCGTTGACCGGCGTGC
>NZ_JAWRXB010001464.1:0-242 GCF_046535245.1 Paraburkholderia sp. SIMBA_030 | reverse complement strand
AAAGCCTGGACACCGCAGTCAGCCGGCAATCGTCCCGCGCATCGAGGTGCTGCAGTGCCGAGGCCATCGCGTTGACGGGATCGCCGATATTGCCGCCGAGACCGAGCGTGGCCGCCTTGAAACGATCAGTGTGCAAAGTGTTCGACGCTCACCTGAACGAAATCGAGCACGCCCGGAACCGGCGCGCTCGGCTTGCGCACCGTGATCTTCGCCCGCGTGATCTGGTGGAAGCGCTCACATAG
>NZ_JAWRXB010001463.1:0-242 GCF_046535245.1 Paraburkholderia sp. SIMBA_030 | reverse complement strand
CCCGATGGTCGATATCGTGGCCGGTGCGACCAAGAAAGTTTTTGACGCCGGCCTGAGCTTTGTTGGGCACCTGTTCACGGGCTCAACCGGCGGTCCGATGCTGTTCGACAACGGCGGCTGGCTCGAGCAAACCGCTCAACCGCTCCTGGTTCAGCACCGCAAGACGAAACCGGATGCGGTCCTGTCCAACGGTGACTGGCAGGCCCTCCACAGGACCAGCCAAGCGGTGAGCGGTCTCACCC
>NZ_JAWRXB010001462.1:0-242 GCF_046535245.1 Paraburkholderia sp. SIMBA_030 | reverse complement strand
CGATCACGATAGCGGGCATGGGATCCTCCCCCATTCTTTCGGGCGAGACCCAGCCGGATGGCCAGGACTCGACGCCGTACATGAGAATGCCCCGACACTTACCTGGGCTGCCTGCCGCAAGGCGCGGCATACGCAAGAGTTTCGGGGCTCTTACCACCCAAGTTTAGCCGATGGGCCCCGAATACCTTTCGTCAAGCGCCGCGTCAAGGTCAATTTCTGGACCGTTGGGCGAAGTTTGTTAC
>NZ_JAWRXB010001461.1:0-242 GCF_046535245.1 Paraburkholderia sp. SIMBA_030 | reverse complement strand
CGATGTCCGACAGCAACGCGGTCGAGCCGAATCGACCGCGCGCATGGAATATGACAAGCTCGCTGAGGCCTCACCCGTCCATTCCAACCCGTCACAGGAGCCTCAATTGCGTACCCGACACGGAGTCGACCTCATCCGCGCCCGCGCGCTGTTCGATCGCGAGCGCCGTGCATTCACCGAAGCCATGCCGACCTCCCGCGCGTTGTCCGCGGAAGCCGCCGAGCATTTGCTGTTCGGCGTGC
>NZ_JAWRXB010001460.1:0-242 GCF_046535245.1 Paraburkholderia sp. SIMBA_030 | reverse complement strand
AAGCCGACAAAGGCCCCGATCGCCGTGCCGCAGGCCATCTGAAACGACATGCGCTTGGGGTTCGGCGAAGCCGCCGACAGGCCCACGGTGACCGTGGCGATCAGCGTCATCATGCCCCCGCTGGGCCAGTCGCTGAGCAACCAGTAGCTGCCCAACAGCAACAGCACCGCCGAAGCGCGCACACCGGCCGCCAGTGACACCAGCCAGCTGGTTGACCGCGTTGAACACCAGGTTGGAGAACG
>NZ_JAWRXB010001459.1:0-242 GCF_046535245.1 Paraburkholderia sp. SIMBA_030 | reverse complement strand
CACGCTGCCTAACGATTGCGTAGCGTGTCCAGCGCTGGGGACCAAACGACATGGCCACAGCGCTCACATGCGACCGAGTCGTGCGCCTCATGGTAGGTCGGAAAACCACAGCCCACGCAACAGTAAAGGCCGGCAGAAGGTGGTGAGGAGTATTGCGGACGATGCTCGAAAGGGAGCACTGACAAGCCCGCCTTGGTGTCCTCCGGCTCATAGAAATACAAACTGAGCTCACCGTCAGTTTC
>NZ_JAWRXB010001458.1:0-242 GCF_046535245.1 Paraburkholderia sp. SIMBA_030 | reverse complement strand
CATCGTGATGTTCGGACGAATGCTCGCGGGCCTGATGATCGTGCCGCTCCGACAGATCCGCCGATGACGCCGCGTGCAGCGCGGCCGCATCGCCCGGTTCGGGACGCGCGAGGCGGTCCGGCAAACCGTCCGCGATCTCGAGGTTTTCGACGATGTCGACCAGCGCTTCGTTGACGCTCGCCAACTGGTCGGGCATCAACACGCCGCGCATCGCGTCGTTGCGCGCGAGCTTGAGCCCTTCA
>NZ_JAWRXB010001457.1:0-242 GCF_046535245.1 Paraburkholderia sp. SIMBA_030 | reverse complement strand
CACTCGTGCAACACGGCTTTCATCAGTGAACGCGACACCGTGAGCCAGGAGCAGTTGGCGTCTGCGGCACAGGCTTTGGGCGTGGCCGTGGACGCTCCAAAGCTGGGCGCCGATGCATTCTTGGGATCGGTACCGGCGGCCGCCGAAGGCACGGAACACGCGGCATCGATGATCGGGCAGGGCAAGGTGCTCTTGTCCCCGCTCGCCGGTGCTGTCATGGCTGCCTCCGTGGCCAACGGCGC
>NZ_JAWRXB010001456.1:0-242 GCF_046535245.1 Paraburkholderia sp. SIMBA_030 | reverse complement strand
CCAGGCCACCGCGTCGCTTCGCTAACAAGGAGTCGTCATGACGTATAGCGCATTTTCCACGCTGTCCTACCCGGCTGGCGGATATACGGGCGCGGCCGATCCTTCGTCGCTGTTCACGCGATCCATCACTTCACAGCCGAACGCGTGGGCAAACGTCGGCGGCAACTTCGGCAGCAATGCCGGCGCGAACTGGAATTCGCCAGGCGGCATGGGTGACAACGCGCTCGAGCAACTCTTCCTGC
>NZ_JAWRXB010001455.1:0-242 GCF_046535245.1 Paraburkholderia sp. SIMBA_030 | reverse complement strand
ATTTTTTCCGCAGCCTCACGGCAACGGAGAAAGCCGCCGTGATGGCGCACGAGACCGGGCACATCCGCAACTACGACACGTTGCGCCGCCTGTGGTGGTTTCTCACGCTGCGCGTGTTCTGGGATTTCGAGTGGGTCTGCGCGCGCTGCCGCGAGCAGGAGCTCGCCGCAGATGCATACGTGAAAGAACAGGGGCTGGCGCATGGGATGCGCTCGTTCCTGTGCCGCCATCCACAGCCCCGG
>NZ_JAWRXB010001454.1:0-242 GCF_046535245.1 Paraburkholderia sp. SIMBA_030 | reverse complement strand
GCCGGCTATCAAAGAGGCTAGCGATGTGGTGATCAACCTGACTACAGGTGGCGCACCGACAATGTCGCTTGAAGATCGACTTCGTCCAGCACATCAGTTCAAACCGGAAGTGGCCTCACTGAACATGGGCACGATGAACATGGGGCTTTACCCAATGCTCAATCGGTTTAAGGAGTTCAAACACGCTTGGGAGGAACCATACCTCGCCGGCAGCCATGACCGCATTTTCAAAAATACATTTA
>NZ_JAWRXB010001453.1:0-242 GCF_046535245.1 Paraburkholderia sp. SIMBA_030 | reverse complement strand
AACGCATTTGATATTGTTATCAGCCGTTATTCTGCCCATCACTGGCATGATGTTGGTGCAGCACTGCGTGAAGTGAGCCGGATATTGAAACCTGGCGGTAGGCTGATTGTGATGGACGTAATGTCTCCGGGCCACCCAGTGCGCGACATCTGGTTACAGACGGTAGAAGCATTACGCGATACCTCTCACGTACGAAACTACGCCAGCGGTGAGTGGTTGACGTTAATCAATGAAGCCAATCT
>NZ_JAWRXB010001452.1:0-242 GCF_046535245.1 Paraburkholderia sp. SIMBA_030 | reverse complement strand
CGATGAACGGATCGGTCGTGATCGAGAAGATCGCGGGAATCGAGTCGACCGCGAAGATCAGATCGGCGAATTCGATCATCAGCAGCGCGACGAGCAGCGGCGTCGCGTAGCGCTTGAGCTTGCCGCTGACGGGATGCGCGCGCCGCACCACGAACGCGCCGCCTTCGAGTTGCGGCGCGACCGGCAGCACGCGGCGAATCACGCGCAGGATGCGGCTGTCTTCCACGTGCGCTTCTTCCTTC
>NZ_JAWRXB010001451.1:0-242 GCF_046535245.1 Paraburkholderia sp. SIMBA_030 | reverse complement strand
CCGGTTTCGGCTCGGTGGACGCTGTGTGGTCAGCAGAGCACGACGTCGTTCCAGTCCTCGCCGGGCCCGGTTCCCTTGCCGCGTTCCTCAAGGCCCACGCCGGGCCCTAATGGACACGACGGGAAGCCGCAACGAACGGTGGCGCTCCTGCCATTGCCATTAGGCTGGGGGCATGAACTTCCTATTCAAGCTAGTGGGTGCCGGAGTCAGCCTCGGAGCCGGCTTCGTCGGAACCAAACTCG
>NZ_JAWRXB010000143.1:0-374 GCF_046535245.1 Paraburkholderia sp. SIMBA_030 | reverse complement strand
GCTCGAATTCGAGGAAGCGCTCGCGCTCCGTATCGACCTTCGCATAGAGGTTGTAGAGCTTGCCCCAGAATGTATTCGACGGATTGAGGTTCTCGAAGTTGGTGACGAGATGCGCGCCGTCGAAATGGCCGTCGCCGAGATCGGCCGCCAGCGACGACATCCACGAGCCGCCCAGCATGCCGCCCGAATAGCGCATCGGATTCTTGCCGCGCACGCCCGCCCAGTACGAAAGCGGCGAGCCCGCGAGCATCAGCGGACCGACCAGCGAAGGCGCGGACGCGGCCAGCAACGCGGCGGCCCAACCGCCCTGGCAGTTGCCGATCACGAAGGGCTGGCCGTCGGCGTCGGCATGCAGTTCGCGCACTTTCTGCAGG
>NZ_JAWRXB010001450.1:0-242 GCF_046535245.1 Paraburkholderia sp. SIMBA_030 | reverse complement strand
CAAACTCAAGCGCCGCTTGTACCGTCTGACCCTGGACGCCAGCGAATTGCCCGCCCCCGGCACGCCGCTGTTTTCCCCGAGCCATGGCAGTTCCATCGGCGAAGTGGTGCTGGCGGCCAACGCGGAACAAAACATTGAACTCCTTGCCGTGCTGCAAGCCGAAGCTGCCGAGGGTGGCGACATTCATCTCGGCACCCTGGAAGGACCCGCCCTGAACTTGCTCGACCTGCCTTACTCACTGG
>NZ_JAWRXB010001449.1:0-242 GCF_046535245.1 Paraburkholderia sp. SIMBA_030 | reverse complement strand
GATGCGCTTCGGCCTTTAGGTAAGGGCGGCAGCGAGGCATAGCGGTAAGCTTCAATCAATCGGTGCGGCGGGGCAAGGTCTGCGCCTGACTATTACGCAGACGGTGCCCAAGACCCTAGGCGCGGTCGGCATTACCCACTGGTGCCCCTGACGGAGTGTCCTTCCCCCCGCCGCGACGACAGTATATCGACCTTGCGGACCAGTCGAATAGTTGCTCGCGAATGTCCGCTACCGGGAGCGCC
>NZ_JAWRXB010001448.1:0-242 GCF_046535245.1 Paraburkholderia sp. SIMBA_030 | reverse complement strand
CATATACACACTAACTACATATCATAGATATTTTAAACAGCTTCAGGATTTTGGATATATAAAATATATCCCTTCCTACCATCCAGGCTATCGAAGCACTGTAGAGTTTTTAAATATTTAAAAACCTAATTTTTTTTTGAAAGTTAGCTACTTATAGTTTATCTCATTGACGGCCGGTAAAACTTTTCTTATATTCATACGATCTCTCTTAATAGCAACCGGTAAAAAACTTACTTCAGAGG
>NZ_JAWRXB010001447.1:0-242 GCF_046535245.1 Paraburkholderia sp. SIMBA_030 | reverse complement strand
GCAGTTCAAGCGCCATCAGCGTCAGCATGAGCAACGTGACGGGCGATAATGGAATTTCGAGCCTCAGCAACATGGCCACGGGTTCATCGGTCACGTCGACGGGCGGCGGCTCGTGGAAACAGACGCAGTCCGCGCAAGACGCGCTTTTCACCGTCGACGGCACCACGGTCAGCAGTTCGAGCAATTCTTCATCGACAGCGATCGCGGGTGTCACGCTGAACCTGACCGCGGCCGCACTCGGC
>NZ_JAWRXB010001446.1:0-243 GCF_046535245.1 Paraburkholderia sp. SIMBA_030 | reverse complement strand
TGTTCGAAGACGGTTCGTGGTCCAAGCTGCAACCGGGTGAGCGCAAGCACATCCTGCTGAAGTTCGCCCAGTTGCTGGAAGACCACAGCCATGAGCTGGCGGTACTGGAAGCGTTGGACAGCGGCAAGCCGGTCAGTGAATTCCAGAACGTCGACGTGCCGGAAACCATCCACACCATCCGCTGGCACGCCGAGCTGATCGACAAGATCTACGACAGCACCGCCCCGACCGGCAACGCTGCCG
>NZ_JAWRXB010001445.1:0-243 GCF_046535245.1 Paraburkholderia sp. SIMBA_030 | reverse complement strand
CAATTCATGTCGAACGCGTTTAGACGGATCTGTCTGGCCATAATCGGATCCAGTTAGGTTGATGCAAAAAGGAAGCGGCGAGCGCGCTAAATCGCGCCGTGACGCGGCGGCAGCACGTCGTTCAGAAAGTAGTTGCCGACGGCGATGTATTTCCAGCGCACCGGATCATGCAGCGTATGCGTGCGGGCATTGCGCCAGTGGCGGTCGAGGTTGTGCTCGGCCAGGGTGGCCTGGCTGCAGATC
>NZ_JAWRXB010001444.1:0-243 GCF_046535245.1 Paraburkholderia sp. SIMBA_030 | reverse complement strand
CCCGGCCGGCTACAAGCAGCCGGTTCTGGTCTCCGGCACCGACGGCGTCGGCACCAAGCTGCGCCTTGCCCTGAACCTGAACAAGCACGACAGCATCGGCCAGGACCTGGTCGCCATGTGCGTCAACGACCTGGTGGTATGCGGTGCCGAGCCGCTGTTCTTCCTCGACTACTACGCCACTGGCAAGCTCAACGTCGACGTCGCCGCCACCGTAGTCACCGGCATCGGTGCCGGCTGTGAACT
>NZ_JAWRXB010001443.1:0-243 GCF_046535245.1 Paraburkholderia sp. SIMBA_030 | reverse complement strand
CGTTCTCGCCGACCGTGACGACAAAGGCGCGCATGCATTCGATGCGATCCATGATTGTCCCTATTTTAGAATCAATGATTCTCGATTTTAGGGAATTGTCCCCTTCTTTGCTAGCCCTTAAAGTGACATCCAAGCCGACGACAACGCCGCAGACGGCAACGTCGACTCACCCATTACTCACTTTGAAATCGACATCAAAAGGAACGCGTCATGTCTATTCGTGAACTGCTCAACCCAACCAAC
>NZ_JAWRXB010001442.1:0-243 GCF_046535245.1 Paraburkholderia sp. SIMBA_030 | reverse complement strand
CTGATCTGCGCACGGCCATGAACGTAGAGCGTGTCTTCGAGCGGCGCTCGCCGGTGTTCGCGTTGCCGACCGAAACATGCCGGCTGGTTGCGACGAGACTTGCTGTGCACAGCCTCGAACGGCTGCCCGTCGTGGCCGATTCGAAGTCCATGCGTCTTGTTGGCATCGTCTCGCGCAGCGATCTCGTCAAGCCGTCGCTCACTTACTTCGAAGAAGAGCACAAGAAAGAGCGGTTCCGTCGTC
>NZ_JAWRXB010001441.1:0-243 GCF_046535245.1 Paraburkholderia sp. SIMBA_030 | reverse complement strand
CCGGGCCTCGTGCAACGCACGATCGAGCGCGGCAACGCGACACTGGTCAAGGCCGGCATTGCAAAGCCGCGTATCGGTGTGTGCGGCATCAATCCACACGCGGGCGAAAACGGCCTGTTCGGTTACGGCGAGGAAGAAGAGAAGATCGTTCCGGCAGTGAAAGTGTTGCAGGAGCGCGGCCTGGACGTGACCGGCCCGCTACCCGCGGATACGCTGTTTTTCCGCGCGGGCCGGGGCGACTTC
>NZ_JAWRXB010001440.1:0-243 GCF_046535245.1 Paraburkholderia sp. SIMBA_030 | reverse complement strand
CCCGTGCACGCCCATGGCGAGTACTCACGGACCAAAGCTGAGGCGGAACTTCTGGCCTTGGCTGCTGACGCACCAGGATTCCGTGTGACGGCATTGCGTCCGCATATCGTCTGGGGCCCGGGTGACACCCAACTGGTCGAACGGGTTCTTGACCGGGCCAGCCGCCGTCGCCTGCCGCTTCTGGACGCCGGGGCGGCCCTGATCGACACCATCTACATCGACAACGCGGCGGCAGCGATCGTC
>NZ_JAWRXB010001439.1:0-243 GCF_046535245.1 Paraburkholderia sp. SIMBA_030 | reverse complement strand
CAGCATTGGAATCCCACCAAGGCGATTGCTCGCAGGGTCCTTCATGCTGCTCGACCCGTGGCTGGCCCTCAAAACTGGCTCAGTGCCGTTCTGGCTGGTGTTCAATGCCAAGCCGTCCGTCGACGTGCTGCATGCCTATCTTAACGACGGGCCAGCCTTCGACGACATCTTCATAACACTGTTTCCGAACGGCGTCGAAGCCGTCGGACAGGCAACGATTTCGGATTGGCAGGGTGTGCTCGA
>NZ_JAWRXB010001438.1:0-243 GCF_046535245.1 Paraburkholderia sp. SIMBA_030 | reverse complement strand
GAAATGGAAGCCGCCGTGAATGCTTCTGTACAGCAGCAAAATATTTTTATCGGTTGCGCCGCCGTGGCGGATTATCGCGCAGCTACCGTGGCCCCAGAAAAAATCAAAAAGCAGGCCACGCAGGGTGATGAATTAACAATAAAAATGGTTAAAAACCCCGATATCGTCGCAGGCGTTGCCGCACTAAAAGACCATCGACCCTACGTCGTTGGGTTTGCCGCCGAAACAAATAATGTGGAAGAA
>NZ_JAWRXB010001437.1:0-243 GCF_046535245.1 Paraburkholderia sp. SIMBA_030 | reverse complement strand
AGTGCGCGCTATATGCTCAGCAATATGGCGTGGCCATGAACGTCGCAGGCGGCACCCATCACTCCTTTGCTGGTCATGGAGAAGGCTTTTGTGTCTTCAATGATGTTTGTATCGCTAGCAATTTATTGCTAAATCGTGGACAGGCAAAGAAAATTTTAGTTATCGATTTGGATGTTCATCAAGGCAATGGCAACGCCAGCATCATGGCAGATGAGCCACGCGTTTTTGTCTTTAGCATGCATG
>NZ_JAWRXB010001436.1:0-243 GCF_046535245.1 Paraburkholderia sp. SIMBA_030 | reverse complement strand
CAGCGCAAAGCGCACCGACCGTCTGCCGATCCGGTTGTCGCGCAGCAGCGCCTCGGCGGCATTCAGCGCCGCTTCCTCCGCAAGCACCGCCGGGAGATCGCTCTTCAGCACGCGGCTCGTCGCCGATTGGGCCCGGTGCGAGCGCACGCCCGCCTGCTCGTAGGCGTCATCGGGATTGTAAAAGGTGATGACAGCCTCGGCGGCGTGATCGCTGTCATGTCCGCGGGTTTCCTGCCACAACGG
>NZ_JAWRXB010001435.1:0-243 GCF_046535245.1 Paraburkholderia sp. SIMBA_030 | reverse complement strand
CATTTCGGCGGCCGACGTCTGGCCGCTGCTCGCCGTTGCGCCGCGCTGGCCCGAGTATTACGCGAACTCGTCGGATATCCGCTTCTACGATGGCAAAGGTCCGGAACTCGAAACCGGCGTGCGCTTTTTCTTCCGCACGTTTGGCTTTCCGGTCGAGGGCGAGGTCACGGAATATGTGCCGCCCGCGCACGGCGAACCGGGCCGCGTGGCGTGGCACGGCTGGGCGGGCGAGGGCGATACGCG
>NZ_JAWRXB010001434.1:0-243 GCF_046535245.1 Paraburkholderia sp. SIMBA_030 | reverse complement strand
GTGGCATCGTAGCCTTCATGATCGGTGGGGCGGACACGGGTGATGGCAGCGGCGTAGTCGCTGCCAAAGGCTTCACCGGCAGGCGCGATCACGCGGCTCCTGTCCGTCTCCGGGATCGCAGCATTGCTCCACCAATACATGGGAACCTCGTGATCATTCGGGTTCCGTATCCGCACCGCCGCGAGCAGGACCTCCGAGTTCGTGGGAAGCCACAAGTCCACTTGGAACACCACTTCACGCAAC
>NZ_JAWRXB010001433.1:0-243 GCF_046535245.1 Paraburkholderia sp. SIMBA_030 | reverse complement strand
CATCATCAAGCGCATAAGCGATGCGAATGTAAGGACTAAGACCAAACGCACTACCAGGGACAGTAGCAACGTTTCGCTCTTCTAAAATTGCGGAAGCTACATCTAAATCATTGGCTAAAAGTTTTCCTTTGGGAGTGGTTTTTCCCAGCAACCCTGTGCAATTGGCATATACATAAAAAGCTCCTGAAGGCGTGTTGCACTCTATTCCAGAAGCTTTATTGAGCCATTGCACGACCTTGTCAC
>NZ_JAWRXB010001432.1:0-243 GCF_046535245.1 Paraburkholderia sp. SIMBA_030 | reverse complement strand
AAAGTAAATCGGTAAGTAATGATTCTCCAGAAACTATTTCTACCACACTTCCAAAAGCCTTTTCAAAAGGTTTATCTCAAGCAATATTTTTTGGAGAGTATAGCCAGAAAAATGGAGAAAGTGGAGTTGCAACTGTAGATAATTATCCAAAAGGAAAAGTATATAATGGCCCTGGAGGAAATTATTTGTCCAATGAAATATTCTATCGTGTTGCTAAAATAAGAAAAGATTTGAAATCTAGTT
>NZ_JAWRXB010000142.1:0-374 GCF_046535245.1 Paraburkholderia sp. SIMBA_030 | reverse complement strand
GTAGTATCCGGTGCACAGGCTGCCGACGCTATCGTCGCCGCCGAACCGGAAGCAGTAGAATACGTCAAGGTTTGCGACGCCTACGGCACCGGCTACTTCTACATCCCGGGCACCGAAACCTGCCTCAAGGTTGCTGGTTACATCCGTTTTGACGTCGGCTTCGGCTTCGGCGATGCATACGACAACAACGGCGGCCAGGATTGGGCCGATCACACCCGCGCTGAACTCTCGTTCGACTCCAAGAGCGACACTGAATACGGCACTCTGACGGGCCGCATCGCCCTCCAGGGCAACTACAACGGCGCAACGATCCCGACGAGTGGCATCACCGGCGGTGCGAGCACGACGATCGGCAGTGCAGGCAACTCCGTCAT
>NZ_JAWRXB010001431.1:0-243 GCF_046535245.1 Paraburkholderia sp. SIMBA_030 | reverse complement strand
CAGGCGGACAAAAACAGCGTGTGGGCTCAGGCGAAACTAAAGTGGTATCGATTGCTATATATGAGCAGGTAGAAGCGCTCAACTATGAGGCGGCGCATATGATGTCTGGTATTCTAATTATTATGGGTGTAGTGATGGTAGCTTTGATTGCTAGTGTGAGCCGAATAAGTCAACGTCCATAGCACTGAAATATTTGTACGCGAGTTAAGTGTTAGCTGGCGCAGTAGCTATATAAACAATGTC
>NZ_JAWRXB010001430.1:0-243 GCF_046535245.1 Paraburkholderia sp. SIMBA_030 | reverse complement strand
CCCTTGGCTAACTCCGTTGCCGAAGCTGAGAAAATGACCGCCGTGGCCGAGGCCGCAGCAGCACGGGGCGTGTTGTCCATGTGCGGTTTCAGCTATCGTCGGACTCCGGCGCTGGCCCTTGCCAAGCGGATGGTCGACGACGGCCGCCTGGGTCAGATCCGGCACGTCCGGGCCCAATACCTGCAGGATTGGTTAAGCGACGCCGACGCGCCGTTGACCTGGCGCATGGACAAGTCGAAATCA
>NZ_JAWRXB010001429.1:0-243 GCF_046535245.1 Paraburkholderia sp. SIMBA_030 | reverse complement strand
ATAGATATTAATTATCTCTGTTAGATCCTCTAGTTTCCTATTGTACGGATAACCAACTATATAAATTATATATTCCCCATCGTCATAATTTCTTTTTTTATAAGAATCAATTAATATCCAACCATCTTTTATGTATCTATTAACATCTGTTTTTATCTCACTCCTTTTAGAATTAGACAAGGTCAGGGAATTCATCAAATATTGTTCCAAAGCCTTGCGTATTAGCTTTTTTGTGAGCTATTG
>NZ_JAWRXB010001428.1:0-243 GCF_046535245.1 Paraburkholderia sp. SIMBA_030 | reverse complement strand
GATCGACGGGAAGAGCACGGCAGAGAGCACACACGCCCGCTCCGTTCGAATATCCGCGCGATTGGCATGCAAGTTGCGTTTCAACCGTCAGGCCACACACTACGATTTCCATGGAGAACACCTTGACCGCCATCGTATCGATCCTTCAGGAACGCCGGATCTTCGAACCGACGGCCGACACGCGCGAACGCGCAACCATTTCCGGCATGCCGGCCTATCAGGCGCTGGCTGCCGAAGCCGAGC
>NZ_JAWRXB010001427.1:0-243 GCF_046535245.1 Paraburkholderia sp. SIMBA_030 | reverse complement strand
ACGCACTGCTGAAGGCAGGGTTCGACGTCGTAGCTGTCCTCACCCGACCGGACGCGCCCGTGGGGCGCAAGCGGATCATGACGCCCTCTCCTGTGGCAGCGCGCGCAGAGGAACTCGGCATTGAGGTCATCCGCGCAGTAAAGGTGGATGCAGAGACCACCAAACGCATCTCAGAGATTGCCCCGGACGTCGCGGCCATTGTTGCCTACGGCGGAATTGTTCCCCCGGCCGCGTTGGCAATAC
>NZ_JAWRXB010001426.1:0-243 GCF_046535245.1 Paraburkholderia sp. SIMBA_030 | reverse complement strand
CCGGCCCGAGCCGTGCAGCATCAAGCCGTAGGACGCCGCCAGCAGCACTTCGAAGAACACGAACAGGTTGAACAGGTCGGCGGTCAGGAACGCACCGTACAACCCCATCAATTGAATCTGGAACAACGCGTGGAAGCTTGAACCGGCGCCGTCCCAACGGGCCATGGCGAACAGCAAGGCGCTGACGCCGATGATCCCGGTCAGCACCAGCATCA
The DNA here is from genome assembly GCF_046535245.1 of Paraburkholderia sp. SIMBA_030. NCBI lineage: Bacteria > Pseudomonadati > Pseudomonadota > Betaproteobacteria > Burkholderiales > Burkholderiaceae > Paraburkholderia > Paraburkholderia sp. SIMBA_030. The sequence goes on along the minus strand of NZ_JAWRXB010001426.1, from coordinate 28 downwards.
AGGCCGACAGCCGATCGACCACCAACAC
>NZ_JAWRXB010001425.1:0-243 GCF_046535245.1 Paraburkholderia sp. SIMBA_030 | reverse complement strand
GCCTGGACCAGCCGTTGCACCGAGCCCGATGTGGACAACCGGCCCATCGTTCGTGAAGTGGTTCAATTGCGCGCCGAGCAGGCGAAACTGCTCGGATTCGAGAATTTCGCGCAGTACGCGTTGACGGACCGGATGGCCGGCACGCCGCAAGCCGTGCGCGAATTGCTCGAAAGCATCTGGACGCCCGCCAGAATGTTGTGCGAAGCCGAACTCGCGGCGCTGCGGTCATTCGCATCGGAAACC
>NZ_JAWRXB010001424.1:0-243 GCF_046535245.1 Paraburkholderia sp. SIMBA_030 | reverse complement strand
CACTCGTTCGAATTCAACTGGCGCAGCGGCGCCACGGCCGCGTGAGCGAACGCGCCGTAGGTTTCTTCGAGGATCTTCTTGAAGTCGGCATCAGCGATGCTGCCGGCAACGAACGGGCGCATCACACGGAAGGCCAGTTCGTGGTAAGGCAGGCCAGCCCAGGAGGCGATCTCTTCCTGGGTGAAGCGTGGCAGGTTTTCAGGGACGTACAGGCCGCCGTCGCTGGCAAGGCCAGCCAGCAGC